>NZ_JAHUTO010000003.1:0-498672 GCF_019209925.1 Corynebacterium sp. TAE3-ERU30
CCCCCCCCCCCCCCCCCCCCCCCCCCCCCCCCCCCCCCCCCCCCCCCCCCCCCCCCCCCCCCCCCCACCCCGACCCCCCCCACCCCGCCGACGCCCCCCCCCACCCGGCGATGCCGACGGTGGCGACGCTGACGGCGGCGACGCTGACGAGGGCGACACCGATAACGGCGATGCCGACGGTGGCGACTCCGAAACCCCCGGCGACGCTGACGGCAGCGACGCTGGCGAGGGCGATGCCGACGGTGGCGATGCTGACGGTGGCGACGCTGGCGAGGGCGACACCGATAACGGCGACGCTGGCGACGCTGACAACGGCAACACCGACGGTGGCGATGCTGACGGCGCCGACTCCGACAACGGCAACGCTGACGGCAGCGACTCCGAAACCCCCGGCGACGCTGGCGAGGGCGACGCTGGCGAGGGCGACACCGATAACGGCAACACCGACGGTGGCGATGCCGACGGTGGCGACGCTGACGGCGGCGACGCTGACAACGGCGACTCCGAAACCCCCGGCGACCACCACACCCCGGGTCACGACAGTGACTCGAACGGCACCAAGCCTGAGGACGGCCACAAGCCCAGCACCGACAATGATGGCGGCATGAAGCCGTCCACTGACGGCCACGGCTCCACGGACGATCACAACCACGAGGCTCCTGCTGGGAACAACAACAATGGTTCCCACGGCGGAACCCATGCTGATCACTCGCACGGCTCCTCCGGTCTTGCAAACACCGGCGCCTCGGTGATGAGCACCACCGGCATGGCTCTCGGTTTGATCCTCACCGGTGCAGCTGCCATCTTCCTCGCTCAGCGCCGGAAGAACGCCTAGCGTCCTCACGCTAGTGCGCGGACAGTAAAGGGATTCGCCTCCCACTGCCACTAGACCACTGCTCTCCTCCCCTACTTATCTCGTCACAGGGGGAAGGAGAGCAGTTTTCTTATACGCCCACCCACTTCCCTGCCCGCTCACCTCTGGGCAGCGAGTGAGGTGGGCAGAGGGTGGCGTCGATAAGCCTAAAAAACTCCCCACCGAACGGGCTATGCCATTCGGTGGGGAGTGCGCGCTGTGCGGCGGGACTACTTCCAGCGGCCGCGATAGGTGAGGCCACCAGGGAGATTCACCCACACACCACCGCGAGAGTTGAAGGTCACCGGCCCCACCTTGGTGGAGGTGGAGGCGCCAGAACCCGAGAAGTTAATCCACGAGTTCTTGCCCACCTTCTTGCGCTTACGGAATGTGATTCCCATGCTTGTCTCCTAGTTGTTCTCGCCGCGGGAATCATCGTCCTCGCCGCTGGTACCGGAGCTGTCCTCGTCATCCGCCGCAGGAACCACGGTGTTATCGGATTCGGGAACATCCTCCTCGGCGGCGTCGCTGACTTCCTTGATCGCGGCGGCAGCCTCGGGGGAGATCTCGGAGAAAGTCTCCTGGGGCAGCGGCTTCGGGCGCGGAGTGAAGGTGAAGGTGGCGTCGTCGGCGTTCTTGGACTCGCCGTCCCAGCCCTCGACATCGACGGTGATGATCTCTCCGGCTCCCACCTCGCCAAAGAGGATGCGCTCGGACAGAGCATCCTCGATATCGCGCTGAATGGTACGACGCAGCGGACGAGCACCCAAGACCGGATCAAAGCCACGCTTCGCCAAAAGGTTCTTGGCCTTATCGGTGAGCTCGATGCCCATATCCTTCTCGGAGAGAGCATCCCGCACGCGGGAAATCAAAAGATCCACCATCTGCACGATCTCATCGCGGGTGAGCTGATGGAACACCACCGTGGAATCAATACGGTTGAGGAACTCGGGGCGGAAGTGCTTCTTCAGCTCATCATCCACCTTCTGCTTCATCCGCTCATACTGGGCCTCGTGGTCCATCTCCGAGGAGCCGGTGAAGCCCAAGCCCACCGGCTTCGAGATGTCCTGGGTGCCCAGGTTCGAGGTGAAGATCAAAACCGTGTTCTTGAAGTCCACGACGCGGCCTTGGCCGTCGGTGAGACGACCATCCTCGAGAACCTGCAACAAGGTGTTGTAGATCTCCTTATGCGCCTTCTCGATCTCGTCGAAAAGCACCACGGAGAAGGGCTTGCGGCGCACCTTCTCGGTGAGCTGGCCGCCCTCTTCATAGCCCACATATCCGGGAGGGGCACCGAAGAGACGGGAGGCGGTGAAGCGGTCATGGAACTCGCCCATATCGATCTGGATGAGGGCGTCTTCCTCGCCGAAGAGGAACTCTGCCAAAGCCTTGGACAGCTCCGTCTTACCCACACCGGAGGGGCCAGCGAAGATGAACGAACCGCTGGGGCGCTTCGGATCCTTCAGGCCGGCACGGGTGCGGCGGATGGCACGAGAGACTGCCTTCACGGCATCGTCCTGGCCGATGATGCGCTTGTGCAGCTCCTCTTCCATGTGGAGCAGGCGATCGGATTCCTCTTCGGTGAGCTTGAATACGGGGATGCCGGTCCAGTGGCCGAGCACCTCCGCGATCTGCTCCTCGCTGACCTCAGCGATGTCCTCGAGGTCGCCGGAGCGCCATTGCTTTTCCTTCTCGGCGCGCTCTTCACCCAGCTTGCGCTCCTTATCGCGCAGGCCGGCGGCCTTCTCAAAGTCCTGGGCGTCGATCGCGGCTTCCTTCTCGCGGCGCACGCTCGCGATACGCTCATCCACCTCGCGGATGGAGTCGGGGGCGGTCATGCGCTTAATGCGCATGCGGGCACCCGCCTCATCGATCAAATCCACGGCCTTATCCGGCAAGAAGCGGTCGTTGATATAGCGGTTAGACAAATTAGCAGCCGCGGACAGGGCGCTATCGGTGATAGAGACACGGTGGTGCGCCTCGTAGCGGTCACGCAGCCCCTTGAGGATCTCGATGGTGTCCTCCACCGACGGCTCGGGAACCTGCACCGGCTGGAAACGACGCTCGAGAGCCGCATCCTTTTCGATGTGCTTGCGGTACTCATCCAAGGTGGTGGCACCGATGGTCTGCAGCTCACCGCGGGCCAGCTTGGGCTTCAGCAGCGAGGCAGCGTCGATGGCGCCCTCGGCGGCGCCGGCACCCACGAGGGTATGAATCTCGTCGATGAACAAAATGATGTCGCCGCGCTGGTTAATCTCCTTCAGCACCTTCTTCAGGCGCTCCTCAAAGTCACCGCGGTAACGAGAACCGGCCACAAGAGAACCCAGGTCCAGCGAGTAGAGCTGCTTATCCTTGAGAGTCTCAGGAACCTTGCCATTAACGATGTCGAGGGCAAGTCCCTCCACCACGGCGGTCTTACCCACACCGGGCTCGCCGATGAGTACGGGGTTATTCTTCGTGCGGCGAGACAACACCTGCATAATGCGCTCGATCTCGTCCTCACGGCCCACCACGGGATCCAACTTGCCATCCTTGGCAGCCTGGGTGAGGTTACGCCCGAACTGGTCCAACACCAGGGAATTAGAACGCTCCCCAGCGCCACCGCCACCGCGGCCGCCGCTGGCCGCACCGGCGCCGAGCACCTTGCCACCGGCAGGTGCGGCGCCACCCTCGTCCTCGGATCCTTCCTGGCCGCCCTCATAACCGGAGAGCAGCTGGATAACCTGCTGACGCACGCGCGGCAGATCCGCGCCGAGCTTCACCAGCACCTGTGCGGCTACGCCCTCACCCTCACGAATGAGGCCGAGCAGCAAAAACTCGGTGCCGATGTATTTGTGCCCCATCTGCAGGCCCTCGCGCAAGGACAGCTCCAACACCTTCTTGGCGCGTGGAGTAAAGGGGATGTGCCCACTGGTTTGCTGGGTGCCGTGGCCGATAATCTCCTCGACCTCTTGGCGCACCGCATCGAGAGAGATGCCCATCGACTCGAGCGCCTTCGCGGCTACACCTTCGCCCTCGCTAATAAGACCGAGCAGGATGTGCTCGGTGCCAATGTAATTGTGGTTAAGCATGCGAGCTTCGTCCTGCGCTAGCACGATCACTCGACGGGCTCGGTCCGTAAATCTCTCAAACATAGTGTTGTGTGTCCCCTTTACTTCATAAGCCGCGCGCGATAGTCCGCGCGCCGGCTCATTCAACTGGTGTTATTCGCTACACACACTCTAACGCGCGCGCGGCGGTGGTCATCCCCGTCGCCGGCTGCCGCACCTACTCCCATGGCAGCCCTGCGCATGTTTGTGCTGCTCAGGCCGCCTTGTGGAAGGTGTACGCCTGTAGCGAACACGCAGGGCGAGGCATTCTCAACGCGCCCCGCTCCTTGCCCTCAAAAAACTATAAGGTTAGGCTACACTCTAACATTTTCTGTGTGGGGGTTGAGCTCCCTCCTACTCGCTGCGCAGCGCACCGGGCTAGTGGGGGTTCACCACTGCCCCACCCTTGGTGAAAGGACATTCATGACTGCCTCTGTTGCCGAGCCCTTGTCCCTAGCATTGAAGGCCTCTACCGCCCAAGCCCACGACTTGGCGGAAAACGCCGAGTTCATCAAAAAGGTAGTCGGCGGCGAACTCGATGTCGCCGCCTACACCGCCCTACTGGAGCAGACCTATCAGTTCTATGCCGCTCTGGAGTCCATGAGCCGCGGCCTGCAAAATGATCCGATTTTCGCGCTCATCTATGACGAGACGCTGATGCGCCTGCCGCAACTGCGCAAGGATCTGCGTGCCCTGCACGGCTCGGATACATGGCGGGAGAATCTCACCATGCTTCCCGCCACCGCCCGCTATTGCGTCCGCCTCGCAGAAATCGGCGCACTGGCCGATGGACCGGCGGCTCTCGCACACCATTATGTGCGCTACCTGGGCGATCTCTCGGGCGGCCAGGTGATTGCGGTGATGCTCAAGCGCCACTACGGGGTGAATGAGGAGGCGCTGAACTTCTACCGCTTCATCGGCATCGACAAGCCCAAGAAGTATAAGGACTCCTACCGCGAGAAGCTGGATAATCTGCAGCTCACCGAGGCGCAGCGCGAGCATGTTCTCGACGAGGCCGCCCGCGCCTTCCGCCACAATATGGAGGTCTTTGGTGATCTGAAGGAACTCACTGGGATCTAACCCCTGCTGAGTGGCGGGCGTCTGTGCTGGCTGTCGCCGCCGCAGGCGGCCGCACACAGTGGCACCGCCGAGCACGCGCGCCGCGGGCCAGAACTGAGTAGTGTCCTGACCCGCACGTAGAGTACAGGGTATGCGTTTTCTCGAAGAACCTACCCATGAATTGACCTACTCCGACGTGTTTATGGTGCCCTCGCGGTCCTCCGTGGGCTCGCGTATGCACGTTGATCTCAGCACCAGTGACGGCACCGGCACGACCATCCCGCTCGTGGTGGCCAATATGACGGCCGTTGCTGGTCGCCGCATGGCGGAGACGATCGCCCGGCGCGGCGGGCTCGCAATCCTGCCGCAGGATGTGCCCGCAGAGATTGCCGCGGAGACGATTCGCAAGGTGAAGGATGCCCACCTCACCTTCGACACCCCTATCACGGTCAAGCCCCACCACACCGTGGGCTATGCCCGCAACCTGATTCATAAGCGCGCGCATGGCGCCGCCATCGTAGTGGCGGAGGATAAACCGGTGGGCCTTATTACGGAAAAGGACCTCGTGGGCGCCGATAACTTCACCCAGGTGGGCGCGCTCATGGCTACCTCGCTGCTCACCCTGCCCACGGATATTGATCCCCAAGAGGCCTTTAGCCGGCTGCGGGATGCCTCCCGCAAGCTCGCCCCAGTGGTCGATAGCGAGGGTCGTCTCGCGGGAATCATGACCCGCACCTCCGCGCTGCGCGCCACGGTCTATACCCCCGCGGTGGATGACTCTGGGCGGCTGCGGGTGGGCGCTGCCATCGGCATCAATGGCGATATTGAGCAGCGGGTGCGCGTGCTTGTCGACGCCGGCGCTGATGTCTTGGTCGTGGACACGGCACACGGCCACCAGGATTCCATGATCGCCGCCGTAAAGCGGGTGCGGGCACTGGATCCAGGGGTGCCGATTGTGGCCGGCAATATCGTCACGGCCGAGGGTGTACGCGATCTCGTCGCGGCTGGCGCCGACATCATCAAGGTGGGCGTGGGCCCAGGTGCGATGTGCACCACGCGCATGCAGACGGGCGTGGGCCGCCCGCAGTTTACGGCGGTGCTCGAATGCGCGGCGGCGGCCCGCGAGCTCGGGGCGCATGTGTGGGCCGATGGCGGGGTGCGCGATCCGCGCGATGTGGCGCTGGCGCTTGCTGCGGGCGCCTCGAATGTGATGATCGGTTCGTGGTTCGCCGGCACCTTTGAATCCCCGGGCGATCTCATGCACGACGCCGATGGGCGCATGTACAAGGAGTCCTTCGGTATGGCGTCACGCCGGGCGGTGGAAAACCGCAATCAGCGCACCGAGGCCTTCGAGCGCGCCCGGCGCGAAATGTTTGAAGAGGGCATTTCCTCTGCGCGTATCTATCTCGATCCTGCCCGCGGCGGGGTTGAGGACCAGGTGGATTCCATCATCAGCGGTGTGCGCTCCTCCTTCACCTATGCCGGTGCCGCCTCGATCCCGGAGTTCCACGAGCGCGCCGTGGTGGGTATTCAATCTGCCGCCGGCTACCAAGAGGGCAAGCCCCGCTCCTCGCGCGGCTAAACCCCGCCACTCTGCACACTCCCCACAACGACAACGATGGCAGCACCCTCATCAGAGGATGCTGCCATCGCGGAAATAAACGGACTAAACGGCAGGGGCGCGGTTATGAGAGCCCGAGGGCTGCGGCGAACTCTTCCTTGAGCTGCTCGAGCCGCTGCTCAGCGGCGGCGCGATCGGAGGCGATCACCTCGAGATAGCACTTGAGCTTGGGCTCCGTGCCGGAGGGGCGGGCGACAATGCGATCGCCGCCATCGGTTTCCACCCAGAATCCGGTGGTGGGCGGCAGCCCGCGGAATCCGGCGGAGAGATCCGAGAAATCCGTTACGTTTGCGCCCGCCAACGTGGTCGGCGGGGTGGTCTTGAGTCGTTCCAGGGCGGCGGCGATGGCCGCCGGGTCGGACATGCGGAAGGTCAATGGCGAGGTGACATACAGCCCATAGGCTGCGGCGATCTCGTCGAGGAAATCCTGCAAGCTCTTGCCCTCGGCGCGGAGGCGATCCACCAGATCGGCGACGCGCAGGCAGGCGGTGATGCCATCCTTATCGCGCACGATCTCCGGATCGGTGCAGTAGCCCAATGCTTCCTCGTAGCCCATGATCATCTCCGGGGTGCGGGCGATCCACTTAAACCCGGTCAGGGTGGGCTGGAAGCGCAGGCCGTGGCGCTCGGCCACCTTGCCCAGCAGGCGCGAGGACACGATCGATGCCGCGAGCGTGGCGTCGCCACCCTCGTGGGAGCGGGCGATGTCCTCGGCGAGTACGGCGCCCACCTCATCGCCGGAGAGCTGACGCCAGCCCTCGGCGGTAGGAATGGCCACGGAGCAGCGATCCGCATCGGGGTCGAGGGCGAGGATGAGCTCGGCGCCAGAGCGCTCGGCGGTGGCGATGGAGAGATCCAGCGCCCCATCCTCCTCCGGGTTGGGGAAGGCCACGGTGGGGAAATCAGGATCGGGCTCGAATTGCTCAGCCACCGGGGTCACCGCGCTGAATCCCGCGCGGGAGAGCACGGTCTGCAGCACGCGGCCACCCACACCGTGCATGGCGGTGAACACGATGGGCAGATCGGATTCCCCGCTGCCCCGACGCAGGCTCACCGCACGGGAGAGGTACTCCTCCAGCACCGATTCGGCCACCGGCTCGATATTTTCTTTGCGGCGCGGAATCTCATCGGCGTCCGGGGCGGCGGCGATAAGCTCCGCGATCTCCTTATCGGCGGGGCTGATCAGCTGCACGCCCTTGGCGGCGTCACTATCTACCACGCGGCCACCGAGGTAAACCTTGTAGCCATTATCCTTAGGCGGATTATGCGAGGCGGTCACCATCACACCGGCATCGGCGTCGAAGTGACGCACGCAGAAGGCGGTGAAGGGGGTGGGTAGCTGCGGCGGAATCAGGTGCACGATGCACCCCGCTGCGGCGAAAATCTCTGCGGCTGCCTGGTGGAAATCGGCGGAGCCATAGCGCGCATCGCAGCCGATCACCACCACAGGCCGCTCCACCTGAGAGTTCAGCCATGCGGCCACGCCGGCGGTGGCGCGGGAGACGGTCGCCACGTTCATCCGCGACTCACCGCCCTCGAGGCGGCCGCGCAAACCGGCGGTGCCGAACTCCAGCGGGCCGGCAAAACGGGCGGCAAGCTCCTCGGTATCATCCGCGTCGAGCAGGCGCTGCAGCTCGGCGGCGGTGGTCTCGTCGGGGTCGTGCTCGATCCAGCGAGCGATCCGAGAACGATCGATAGTCATTTAGTCCAACTCCTTCAGAATGGCGGCGGAGGAGGAGCAGCCGAGACGGCTGGCCCCAGCCTCGATCATGGCTTGGGCGGTGGCGAGATCACGGATCCCGCCGGAGGCCTTCACTCCGAGGCGATCGCCCACGGTCTCGCGCATGAGGCGAACAGCCTCCACGCTGGCGCCGCCGGCCGGGTGGAATCCGGTGGAGGTTTTCACAAAGTCGGCCCCTGCGGCCTCGGCGGCCTGGCAGCAGCCCACGATCTCCTCGTCGCTGAGCACTGCGGATTCGATGATCACCTTGAGCAGCGCGTTCGGGATGGCCGCCCGCACGGCGGCGATATCGGCCTGCACGGCCTCGAAGTCGCCTTCCTTGGCATCGGCAATGTTGATCACCATGTCCACCTCGTCGGCGCCCTGCTGCACCGAGAGCGCGGCCTCGGCGGCCTTGATCTCCGACTGCACGGCACCAGAGGGGAAGCCGCACACGGTGGCCACAGCAACACCCTCGGGGGCGGTGATGGGCAGCTCGGAGGGAGAGACGCAGATGGAGAACACTCCCAGTTCGCCGGCCTCGGCGGCGAGAGCCTCAAAGTCGGCGCGGGTGGCCTCCGGCTTCAGCAGGGTGTGGTCGATATAGCGGGCGAGTTCTGCTCGGTTCAAGCTCATAACAACAGTCTCCTTAAACGATGCGATCAAGAATGATGGTGCGGGCCGGGGCGGGGCCATCGCCGATGACGATGCCCGGGCGGATGGATTCCAGCGCCCGCTCGATGCGATCGGGGGTTTCGGTGTGCAGGGTGAGCAGTGGCTCTCCCTTCTTCACCTCTTGGCCGATCTCGGCATGAATCTCAATGCCGGCGGTGGCCTGCACGGGATCTTCCTTGCGGGCGCGACCAGCGCCGAGACGCCAGGAGCCCACGCCCAAAGCGAGCGCATCCAGCTGGGTGAGCACGCCATCGCGCTCAGCGCGCAGAACCTCCTGATGCGGGGCCACAGGCAGGGCCGCGTCCGGGTCGCCGCCCTGGGCGCGGATCATCTTCCGCCAGGAATCCATGGCGCGGCCGTCCTTGAGGGCCTCTTCCACGTCCGGGTCGTGCACGCCCACCAGCTCCAGCATCTCGCGGGCCAGCTCACAGGTGATCTCCACCAGATCAGCGGGGCCGCCGCCGGCGAGCACCTCGAGGGATTCCTCCACCTCGAGGGCATTGCCAATCTTGCGCCCCAAGGGGGTGTTCATGTCGGTGAGGAGTGCTCGGGTGTTCACCCCAGCGTCATTGCCCAGATCCACCATGGTGCGGGCGAGGGCGCGGGCCTGGTCGAGGTCCTTCATGAACGCGCCCGAACCGACTTTCACGTCCAGCACCAGCGCCGAGGTGCCCTCCGCGATCTTCTTGCTCATGATGGAGGAGGCAATCAGCGGGATGCAATCGACGGTGGCGGTGATATCGCGCAGCGCGTAAATCTTCTTATCCGCCGGGGCGAGGCCAGCGCCGGCTGCCGCCACCACCGCACCGGAATCCTCGAGGATGGACATGAGGCGATCATTGGGCACATCTGCCTGCCAGCCCGGGATGGACTCCAGCTTGTCGAGAGTGCCGCCGGTGTGGCCCAGGCCGCGGCCCGAGAGCTGCGGCACCGCCACCCCATAGGAGGAGACGAGCGGCCCGAGCGGGAGCGTCACCTTGTCGCCGACGCCGCCGGTGGAGTGTTTATCGGTGGTGGGCTTCGACAGCCCGGAGAAGTCCATGGTGGTACCGGAGGCGATCATCGCCTGGGTCCAGTCCACGATCTCGCGACGGTTCATATCGCGGATGAAAATGGCCATGTTCAGTGCCGCCATCTGCTCATCGCCCACGACCCCGCGGGTATAGGCATCGATGACCCAGTTGATCTGCTCAGTGGAGAGTTCGCCGCCATCGCGCTTGGTGCGGATGATATCGACGACATCGAATTGTTCAGCCATATCGCCTTTGTCCTCTTTCCTCTAGCGGGCCCCACCACGGCAGTGACCTCACTCACCGTGGCTCCCCAAAAGTTAGGTAGACCCTTGATATTGCTCTTTGAGACCAAGTATCATCCCGCTTAGAACAAATGTCAATACGTGGATTGCCAATTGTTCCCTGTTTGTCGCGCTGTGCTTTCCGACGAGGGACCGTACGCTGATCAGCTAAGAGCTTGACCGCAGCCAACGCCGATTCATGCCCGGAGAGCGGCGTCGTCAAGCGTGCTTCTTCTCCCCAGCGAAAGGACCACCTCGCATGGTTGATCACGCCTCCTTGCTCGCGCGCGCCCGCGAAGCCGCCGAGCACGCCTACGCCCCGTACAGCGACTTCCCCGTGGGGGCCGCCGTGCTGAGCGCAGACGGAACAATCTACACCGGATGCAATGTAGAAAACGCCTCCTATGGGCTCACCCTGTGCGCCGAGCGCAATGCCACTACCACCATGATCGCCCGCCTCGACCCCAGCGATAGCGTGGGACGACGCATCGATACGGTCGCCATCGTCGGCCTGAACGCGGCCCCCTGCTGGCCGTGCGGTGCGTGCCGCCAAGTGCTCCGCGAGTTCGGCTGCACCACCGTCGTGGTGGAGGATGACAAGGGCGAGCCTCTCAGCCTGAATTTCGACACACTCCTGCCCTATTCCTTCGGGCCCGAACACCTCTCTAAGGAGGCATAACCTATGGATCGCTTCCAAGGCCTCATCGGCATTTTTGTGATCTTCGCGGTACTCATCGCGTTATCCTCACATCGCCGCCAGATCAATTGGCGCACCCTAGGCGTGGGCTTAGTGCTCCAGGTGTCCTTCGCACTATTGGTGCTGAAGTGGACCCCCGGTTTCCACGCTCTCGAAGCTGTCTCCAGCGCAATTGAGAAGCTGATCGACTACACCAACAAAGGCACCTCCTTTGTCTTTGGCCCCCTCTTCGGCGAGGACGTGGGCTTCATTTTCGCCCTCAACGTCTTGCCGGTGATTATCTTCCTCGGCGCCATCATCGGCGCCCTGTACTATCTGCGCATTCTGCAGTGGTTCGTGGAGATCGTGGGCACCATCCTGCGCAAGGTGCTGGGCGTATCCAAGATCGAGGGCGTGTGGGCCTCGACGGTGATCTTCCTCGGCCAGTCCGAGGCCCCGCTGGTGATTAAGCCGTGGCTGCCCAAGCTCACCCGCTCCGAGCTATTTACCTGCATGTCCGGCGGATTCGCCGCCGTGGCCGGCTCCACCTTGGTGGGCTATTCGCTGCTGGGCGCACCGCTGCCCTATCTGCTGGCCGCCTCGGTGATGAACGCGCCCGGCTCGCTCATGGTGGCCAAGGCCCTCATGCCCGAGACGGAAGAATCGCAGGTGAACGCCAATGTGCGCGAGGTACGCGATGAGGATTCGCGCAATATTATCGACGCCATCGGCACCGGCGCGCTCTCCGGCGGCCGGATCGCCGTCACCGTGGCCTGCCTGCTGGTGGCCTTCATCGCCGGTATCGCTATGGTCAATGCCGGCATCGGCGGCATCGGCAGCATCTTCGGCCAAGAGAATTGGTCCCTCGAGGGGCTATTCGGCGTGCTCCTCGCCCCGCTGGCGTGGGCAATCGGCGTGCCCTGGGAAGAGGCCAGCTTGGTGGGTAACTTCATCGGCCAAAAGACCATTCTCAACGAGTTCGTCGGCTATACCGCCTTCTCCGAGCACGTGGATGATCTCTCCGCGAAGTCCGTGATGCTCACCTCCTTCGCCCTGGCTGGTTTCGCCAACTTCTCCTCTATCGCCATCCAGATTGGTTCCTTCGGTGCCCTCGTTCCCGAGCGTCGCTCCGAGGTAGCCGAGCTCGGCATCAAGGCCCTCTTCGCCGGCTTCTGCACCAATATGCTCAACGCCGCCATCGTGGGCATCGTCGCCTTCTAGCTTCGACGCTTATCGACGCCTCCCCGCCGCCACTCACCCTGCGGTGGGGAGGCATTCCTCTGACCAGGGCCACACCGCGGGGCCCACGCGGGCGGGCGGGAACCCCTAGCGCTCGAGGATGGCGCAGGCGGTTTGGTGGTCAATCACCAGATGGGTGGCCAGCCCCATGCGCAACGCGGCGGCAATGGCGGCGGTTTTGGATAGCCCTCCGGCCACGAGAATGCGCACCGGGCGAGAGGAGAGATCCGAGAGGCTAATCCCGACGGTGCGCTCGTCTACGCTCGGGGCCGCAATGGCGCCCTCGCTGGTGAAAAAGCGGGAGCAGGCATCGCCCACCGCGTCCCGCTCTAGCTGCTGGATCTCGCGCTCGCTGAGATAGCCCATGGATAGCGGCAACGAGTCGCGGTGCACCGCGCCAACGGTAAAGATCGCCACATCCGTGTGCGCCCCGAGTTCCAGGGTGTGGCTGATGAGCCGGTCCTGTTCCACCACGGCTTTGGTTTCGGCATTATCGAAAATCACGGGCAGCGGCAGGGTGCGGGCATAGGCGCCGAAGGCGCGACAGAAGAGATTGATGGTCTCGATATCGTTGCTGGAGCGTTCGCTATAGCTCAGCCCGCCCTTGAGCTGCACGATCTCCACGCCTTGGCGCGGGGTATCGCTCAGGGCGCGAGCCACGGCATACATGGTATTTCCCCAGCTCACTCCCACGAGATGCCCGTCATCGACGTGCTCTTGCAGCACCAGCGCCCCCATGCGGCCGAGCTCTTTGAGGATTTCCTCGGAGGAGTCGCGGGCGGTGTGCACCACGCGCACCTCTTTCAGCCCGTACTGGCCGAAGCGTTCCACCAGGGTTTCGGCCACATGGCCGCGTTCTTCCCGCGGGTCGAGGATCTGGATGACGACATAGCCGCGCTCCCGGGCGTATTGCAGCAGCTTCGCCACGGTGGGGCGGGAAATACCCATCTCGGCGGCCACCTCGGCCTGGCTCATCTCCGACTCGTAGTAGAGCTTCGCCGCGCGGAGGGCCTGTTCATCGCGAGCATCCATACCGTGGGGCCTTTCCTTTTATCGATGTATTCACAAGCGGCGCTAGGGAAATCTAGCGGTTGAGGGCCGCGGTGGCGGAGCGATCAATACGGCCGAAATTGTAGTAGGCGGCGCAGGCCCCCTCGGGCGAGACCATGCAGGTTCCGATCGGGGTGGCGGGCGTGCAGGCGGTGCCGAAGACGCGGCACTGCCAGGGCTTGATCCGGCCGGTGAGCACGCTGCCGCACTCGCAGGCCTTCGGGTCTTCCACCCGGCGGCCCGGAATATCGAAGCGCTTCTCTGCATCCCACGGCGCATAGTCCTCGTGGATAGCCAGGCCAGACTCGGGCAGCGTCCCCAGTCCGCGCCACTCGAAACTCTCTCGCACCACAAAGGTCTCGCCCAGCAGGGCCATGGCTTGTTTATTGCCGCCGGGTTGGACCACGCGGGCGTATTGGTTATCCACTCGCGCCAGCCCGGCGTCCACGTCGCCGCTGATGCATTGCCGCAGCAGCATCGCCACGGATTGCAGCACATCGAGCGGCTCGAAACCGGCCACCGCCACGGGCATATCGTATTCAAAGGGCAGAAACTCGAAGGCATCCGTGCCCACGATCGCTGCCACATGCCCGGGCCCGATGAAGCCATCGACGGCGGTTTCTCCGCCATTGACGATCGCCCGCAGGGGCGGCTCGATGAGGACGTGATTGGAAAATACCGAAAAATTCTTGATGTCGAGCGCCTTGGCGGCGCGCAGCGTGGCAGCGGTGGAGGGCGCCGTGGTTTCAAATCCCACGGCAAAGAAGATCACGTGCTTATCGGGGTTCTTCTTCGCCAGCTCGAGAGAATCCAAGGGCGAGTACACGAACTCCACATTGGCGCCACGCGCTCGGGCATCGAGCAGCGAGCCCTCCGATCCGGGCACGCGCATCATGTCCCCGAAGGTGGTAAAGAGCACGTCCGGTTGGGAGGCCAGCCAGAGGGCGTCGTCGACACGCCCCATGGGGATCACGCACACCGGGCAGCCAGGGCCGTGGACCAGATTGATGGAATCGGGGAGCAGATTCTCGATGCCATAGCGATAAATGGTGTGGGTATGCCCGCCGCAGACCTCCATCAACGACAGCGGCTCGTCGAGGGCAGCGGCATCGCGTTCAATGCGATCCAGCAGGGCCCGCGCGGCGGCGGGGTCACGGAACTCATCTACAAATTTCATCGCAGCCGCTATCCGATATCCGAACGAGAGAAGGAATCGAGCTCATCATCGAAGGTCCCACCGCCGAGCTGCTTGATCTGCTGCAGGGTGAGAGCGGCCTCATCCTCGTCGATCTTCGACAGCGCAAAGCCCACATGCACCAGCACCCACTCCCCCTCCTCGAGGGCCTCGCCCACCAAGAGATCGGTGGAAATCTTCCGGCTCACCCCAGACATTGACACTGTGGCACGGTGGCCATCCTCAATATCCACGACTTGTGCGGGCACTCCCAGACACATCGGTGTTCCCTTCTTCGGTATTAGCGAGGATTCTCAGCTTTAATCACAAATTTTACTCCCGCTGCGCGGGCTCACCTAACGCAGATGGGCCCTGGCGATGGCCCCGCGGCAGGCGCTCCGGCCGCAGCAGATTGAGCTCGGCGATAGCGCGGAGCGAGGCTTCGGCATCCGCCGCGTCCACCACGGTCATGGCGAAGCCCTGTTGGATCAGCACATAGTCGCCCACCTCGGCCTCGGGCAGATAGGACATATTCACTTCCCGCCGCTGCCCGGCCATATCCACCTCGGCCATGCTCAACAGGCCAGGCTCGCGGGAGAGAATCTTGGCGGGGATTCCGAGACACATCTTTAGTCCTCCTCCTCGGCGCTCGCAGCCGATACGGTATCTTCACGCAGCCGCAGCCCCATCTGCCCCTGCGGGGCGGCAGCACAGGGCAGGCAGGGATCAGCGGTACGGATCGATTCCTCCACATCACAGTCCTGCACCAGCGCGTGCCGCATCATCTGCGCCAACCAGTACTCGTTCTGGGCGGTGGGGGTGAGGATGCGACACTGCACCACTCGCTGCTGTTCATCCACCGTGTAGGTGTGGGCGAGCAGCCCGCGCGGCCCATCGACGACCCCAGTGAAGGTGCCCGCCCGCGGCTGCAGCTCCGCCTGAATATCCGCGCCATAGAGCTCGTCTCCCGAGCGGAGCCGCTCGACTGCCGCCACGCGGCGACGAATCTCCGCCACCATGACCGCCGTCAGGCCCCGCTCCGCGGTGGCGGCATCGGCATGTGCCACTGGGCCCACCCGGTAGGGCTGCCACTGCCCCGAGGACAGCCGCACCTGCGGGCGGGGCGCCGGATCACCGGGGCGGGTTTCGCGGATGCGTTCAGCACTCTCCGCCGCGGCGAAGCTCTCCCCTGAAGAGAGCACAATCCGATCCCCCACCGGGTCCGCGCCGAGGTGCATATCCACTCCCTGCCACGGGGGCACGGGAGATTCCGCCGCGCCACACTCCAGCAGCTCCGCGCAGAGCTGCTCCACCTCCAGATCGAGCGCCTCCACCGCGGCCCTATCGGCGGGGGCCACCACCCCACCCGGGGTGGCTACGCGGGGAAAATGCCCGGTGGCCCCGGCCGCTGCCATGAGTGCATCGCCACGCTCTTTGAGCGCCCGCGCACTCTGCGGGCTCACGCTGAGGAACTTGGGCGCATAGGCGGACAAAGCGGCACCGTGGAGCAGAAGCTCCCGCACAGCGCGGGCGGTGGCGGGCAGAGCAGACACGCCGTGCATCCGATCGAGCGCCGCCATCCCCGCCAAGTGGTGGGCCACGGGGCAGAGCCCGCAGAGGTGAGTCACCATGTGCACCACCTCGGCCACCGGTTTCCCGAGGAGTAGCGGCTCCAGTCGCGGCAGCCCCGAGAGGTCAAAGTGGGCATCAACGATGCGCCCGTCTCTATCGCGGGTATAGAGCACCGTGGCCTCGAAAGGATCAATGATGGCGTCGAGGCGGATGCTGGTGGAGGAGTTAGACATAATAGATTCCATGCATGAATTCAGCCTGCTGAGCGGCGTTGTCTCCACTGTAACCGCCCATGCCTCGGGAAGGACTGTGGAAAAAGTGGCGTTGCGCGTGGGCAGCCGCGCCGGTGTGGTCACCGAGGCGCTGCACGCCGCGTGGCCGCTGGCCCGCAGCGGCACCTGCTGCGCCGCGGCGAGACTGGAGGTGGAGGACATCACCGCCACCGTCTACTGCCCCAGCTGCGCCGAGGAGGTGGAGATTGATGAGTATTTCGCCCTGACCTGCCCCCGCTGCGACACACCGACGGCGGATCTGCGGCGGGGACGCGAGTTCGAGATCGCCTATATTGATCTCGCCGATGCTTAAACTCCGTAGCTCCACAGCCCTTCACTCCCCCGCGGCGGTGTTCTCGGCGGCCAGCCAGTCGGCGATGACCGCACGGGCGGCGGCGACCGCCTCCGGCAGCGCGGCGATCACCGGCTCACTCAGCCCCACCGATAGCTCAGTGCTGGCGGGCACCACGCCCACCACGGCTATCTCCTCGGGCTCGGTGCCCAATAAGCGCGCCGCGGCGAGCAGATCCAGCAGACTCACTTGATGCGGGGAAAGATGCGACTGCACGAGCCGGGGCAGCTGGTCGCCGCGTAGGACTGTGACCTGTCCGGGCTGGGTCCCCGCGATGGCGTCGAGAAGCAATAAACGGCGCGCCTGCTGCACCACGGGAAGAATCTCCATCCCGGAGGTGCCGCCATCGATGAACTCCACGGGGCCGGGACAGGCAGGCTCCGCGAGGGGCTGGCGGCGATGGCTCGGCACCCACGCCAGCTCTGCAACCTCGCTGTCGCCGGTGGCCAGCTGGCGCAGCAGCTCCAGACCGATCCCGTCATCGGACATGATGGGATTGCCAATGCCCACCACGGTCACCGGCGCCGCCACTAGCCGATCTCCGGGGCGTCATAGGGCTGGGCGCCGCGGCGCAGCCACACGCCGCCGTTGATCATGGAGGAGACGCCGCCGTGGCGCTCGACCGAGTCCGCCCGCACCGCGAGATAGACGTGAATCCAGACGAACATCCACACGATGAACATGATCATGGCGTGAATGAGCCGCATGGTGGGGATGCCGGTCCAGTGCACCGGGTAGCTAAAGAAAGACCAGATGATCGAGTTCTGGTTATAGAGCCCGTAGAGCGCGAGCCCGCTGAGCATTTGGAAGAGACAGAGCAGATAGATCGCGGTATAGGCGAATTGCTGCAGCGGGTTGTGGGTGAGATAGAGCGGCGGGTGCTTCTGCAGGAAGAGATAGTACTTCAGGGTGCCCACCAGCCCATGCAGGTCCCGTTTGGAGCGAATGGGCCACATCGCTCGCCACCGGAGCTGGCGGTGCCGCGAGGTCACCCAGATCACGCATCGGGTAAAGCCCAGCAGCAACCAGAGGAACGCGGCCACGAAGTGGATATAGCGCACCCAGCCCATGAGATAGCCGGGATCGCCGCCGGGTTGCTGGGCGGGAAGCAGGCCGGGGTTCATGATGAAATAGCCGGTGACCGAGAGGATCACGATGAGCGCCACATTGCCCCAGTGCTGCAGGCGAAGCGGCACCGTCCACAGATTCACCCGCACCCACTGGTTGGGATTAGCGCGCACATCCTTCATCGCGCGGTCTTTGTCCTCGACCTTCACCCCCACCACGCCTTGAAAGCGGAAGGGGCCGGGCTGGCCATCGTCATCCACGTGGGCGGTGGCGATGCCGAGGAGGCGTTCGCCCTTGCGCCGGGCCGTCTTGACGGTCTGCACCAGTGGGGCGCGCTCCTCGTTCGACAGCTGCGACTGCTCGAGCACCGCCTCATAGTCGCCGCGCATAATCATGCGAGTCTGGTGCTCTTTATTGATCGTGATCGTGTCACAGACCGCCAGCGAATAGGGGCGCTCGGTACTGGCCGCGTCGAAGGATACGGCCGTCAGTTCCGCTTGGTCGATATCGGGGCGATTGACGTGCAGCGAGGTGCGGAGCGCCCGCTCCACGGGATCGGTGCTGTCCTGCGGCCCCACCGCGGCCAAGGCCAGCAGCCGACCGCTGGAATAGTGCCCCACCGAATAGGCCCGAGTCGGGCGCAGGACGCGCCCTGCGCCCTGGGTGTCGCGCTTCGTCGAGTGCGACTCGGCCCCGCGGCCCGAACCGTGCGGTGTGTGCAGGGTGGTCATGGCGTCATCACCTCCATCACGCTCTCCCCGTTGGGGTCGAGCACGTGGACCGCGCAGGACATGCACGGATCGAAGGAGTGAATGGTGCGTAAAGGCTCCAGCGGCTGCTTCGGATCGACCAGCGGGTGCTCGCCGCCATGGGCGAGAGAGTGTTCATAGGGGCCCATCTGGCCGCGGGCATCGCGGCCGCCCGCCAGCCAGGTGGTGGGCACCACCGCCTGGTAGTTATCCACCTTGCCGTCTTTAATCCGCACCCAGTGGCCGAGCGTGCCGCGAGCTACCTCCAGCATGCTGAATCCCTCGCATTCCTGCGGCCAGCTGGAGGGCTCCCAGGTGGAGGAGTCGAAGACGTCGATATCACCGCGGCGCAGGCCGTCGATGAACGCGGGCAGAATCGTATCCGCCAGGGCCTCGGCGGTAGTTACCGCTTCCACGGCGCGGGCGAAGGTTCGCCCGGCGGTGGAGTTGAGCTGCTCCACCCGAATGTCGAGCGCCTTCATGGCCTCATTCACCAGCCGAGTGGTGGTGGGTTCTTTTTGCAGATACGCCAGCAGCACCCGCGCGACCGGCCCGACCTGCGTGGGGCGGCCATCGTAGCGGGGCGCTTTCGACCAGGTGTATTCCTCGCTGTCTCCGAGCCACTCATAAGGTGGCTGCGGCCCGGTGTAGTCCACCACCGTTTCGCCTTCGGAGGGGTGCAGCCCCACGTCTTTGCCCTCGCTATAGCTGAACCACGCACTGCTGACGAACTCGGTGATCTTGGCCGGATCCAACTCGTGCAGGGTGGAGTAATCGCCGTCGAGAATCACGCCGGGCCGAATATCGGGGTGGAAGGAGGACACGGGACGGCCGGTGGGATCGCCACCATAGGTGGCGCCCGCCATGCCGACGGCGAGGAAGTTCGGGGCCGCCGCGCCGATATCGAAATAGTCCTTATAGGCCCCCATGATCGCGACAGCATCTGGGTAGTAGCAGTCGTTGACGAACTCGAGGATCTCATCGATCCAGGAGGACACCTGATCGAGCTGCACCTGGTTGACGGTCTCGGACTTATTGGGGTCAATCGAGCACGCCATCCCGCCGACGAGGAAGTTGGGGTGCGGGTTCTTGCCGCCAAAGACGGTATTGATGCGGATGATCGAGCGCTGGAACTGCAGCGCATCGAGGTAGTGCGAGACCGCCATGAGATTCGCCTCCGGCGGCAGGCGGTAGTCGGGGTGCTCCCAATAGCCATTGCTAAAGATGGAGAGCTGGCCGGAATCCAGCACGCCCTGGATGGTCTCTTTCACCTTCTGGAAGGTGGTTTCGCTATTGTTCTTCCACGTCGATCCGATCGAGGCGGCAAACTCCACGGCTTTTTTCGGATCAGCCTCGGCCGCAGAGACCACATTCACCCAGTCCAGGGCGTGCAGGTGATAAAAGTGCACCACGTGATCGTGTACTTCCTGCGATCCCAACACCAGATCGCGAATCAGTCGCGCCTGCTTGGGCACAGTGGAGCCGATGGCGTCTTCCACCGCCACCACCGATCCGATCGAATGCACGCCGGTGCACACCCCGCAGATGCGGCCCACAAAGGCCCACACATCACGCGGATCGCGGCCCTCCACGATTTCTTCGATGCCGCGAAATTGCGTGGTCTCCGACCAGGCGTTGGTGATCTTCTCTCCCTCGCGCTCCAGCTCGATACGCAGGTGCCCTTCGATACGGGTGAGGGGGTCAATGACAACGCGCTCTGCCATTTACTTACCTTCCTTAGTGTGCGGTTCCGCCGGCCCTGCCTCGGGGGCGGGGTGGGCGCGTGACGACGCCGTCTCCTCGGCCGCGCCACCAGTAGCGGGAAGATCACCGAAGGCCGCGAGCAGCTCCTCGTCCTTATCTCCCGAGCGGATCGGAATTGTTTTAAACGTGGTGATACCGGCGTGCACGGCCGCCCCAGCAATGCCGGCGCCTACCAAGCCCCAGCCCACCTTCTCCGCGGAGGACTCGACGCCAAAAGCGCCCACATTGGGCAGCTCCTCGTAGAAGGGGGTGAACTTGTCAAAGAAGTGTTTCTCGGTACAGCCGATACACGGGTGGCCAGCGCCGATTGGCCAGCCGGAGCGCATATTCCACTGCACAATCGGGCAGGGGCTAAAGGTGGAGGGGCCTTTGCAGCCCACCTCGTAGAGGCACCAGCCATTGCGGGCACCTTCATCGTCGAAGGTCTTCACAAACTGCCCGGCATCAAAGTGGGGGCGCTTGGGGCAGGAATCGTGGATGCGCTGATCGTAGGCGAAGAGCGGACGCCCCTCGGCGTCCACCTTGGGCGGCTCGCCGTGGGTGAGCAGGTAGGTGATGGTGGCGGTAATAACCTCGCCGATTGGCGGGCAGCCGGAGACATTAATCACCGGCTTATCGGTGATGATCTCCTCCACTCCCACCGCGCCCGTGGGATTGGGGCGGGCGGCCTGCACCGAGCCATAGACGGCACAGGCCCCGACGGCGAGCACCACCGAGGCCCCCTCGGCGGCCTCGCGCAGCACCTGCTCCGAGGTTTTGCCGCCGATCATGCAGTAGATACCGTTTTCCTTGGTGGGCACCGAACCATTAACCACCAAAATATGAGGTTCGCCGCGCATATCCTCGAGCGCCTTCTCCGCCCCATGCCCGGAGGCGGCCATGAGCAACTCGTTGTAATTCAGCGAGAGCAGATCCAGCACCATGTCTTCGACGGTGGTGCCGCCGGAACGGATAAGCGATTCCATGCAGCCGGTACATTCCTGCAGCTGCAGCCACGCCACATTGGGCTTTTCGACGTTGCCAAGTTTCTCGGCAATTTCTTCTGCCTGGGCTTCAAATCCGCTCATTACTGGAACGCCGGTGGCAAATACTCCCGCCATAGCGCCACATAACTTGAGAAAGTCACGCCGCGGCACCCCGCGCATTTCCAGATTTTCTCGAAGGTTTTTTCCTTGCCAACTATTCGCCAGATGCATATATGGTGCCCTTATCTTTAACCATTCGCTTGCCGCGTGGCATGAATGTGTTGTGATAAGTCGCTAATCTCACCGTTGGAACAGACGCAGGAAGCGGCGATGCGCAGCCACATTGTCACGCGGATAGTCCAGCATCGATTTTATCAACCGCACTATCGCCCTTCAGGGCCTTGCGCAGGGCATATCTCACACCCCGCGGCACCTATCCGGCTACGCGAATAGCGCTGTGGGTGCTTTAGTCAAGCGTGCGGGATTTCTACGGAAGCGTAGCCAATAGTAGGCATACCTTGTTTATTGCGGGAATTACTGCGCTCTGTATTGGAGTAATTCACATTTTTATCCGGCTACAGTGCGCAGCGGCGCGGTGTTCTACCCCCAAAAGGTGCAGCTGTTCTCTTCCCGCACCCGCTTTAGGCGGGGCTAGGCCGGAGCCAGTCCAACCAGTCCTGCAGCCCCTCGCCAGTGCGGGCGGACATCTCGATCACCGGCGCATGCGGGTTTATGGAGTGCAGATTGGAGCGGAATAGCTCCATGTCGAAGTCCAGATGGGGCGCGAGATCCATCTTGTTCATCACGATGGCGTCCACAGCTTTAAACATCACGGGATATTTCAGCGGCTTATCCTCGCCCTCGGTAATGGAGAAGATCATGGCCTTGCGGTGCTCGCCCACCGCAAATTCGGCAGGGCAGACGAGATTGCCCACGTTTTCCACGATCACCAGATCCAGCTGGGAGAGATCCAGCCCCTGCAGGGCGCGGTGCACCATGGGGGCGTCGAGATGGCACTCCCCGCCGAAACCGTGGCCGGTGTTGAGCAGTGAAATCTGGGCGCCATGGCCGCGGAGCCGATCCGCGTCCAGGGAGGTCTCAATATCTCCTTCGATCACGCCGATACGCACCTGGCCTGCGAGGGCGGCGAGGCTGCGCTGCAGCACCGTGGTTTTGCCGGCG
Source organism: Corynebacterium sp. TAE3-ERU30 (assembly GCF_019209925.1). Lineage (NCBI taxonomy): Bacteria > Bacillati > Actinomycetota > Actinomycetes > Mycobacteriales > Corynebacteriaceae > Corynebacterium > Corynebacterium sp. TAE3-ERU30. Next base: position 22,375 of record NZ_JAHUTO010000003.1, read on the forward strand.
CCAGGGGAGCTCATGAGGTTGATGCATTCGACACCGTGGGCGTCAAAGGCGACACGGTTCTCGGCGGCACAGCGGTCATTTTCCGTGAAGATGTCCTCCAACACCGAGATACGCTCGCGCCCCGTGTCATAGGCTGAGTGATCTCCGAGATCGTGCTCGCTGCTCGGTGCCGAATTGGGCGCGTGCTCATGGCTATGTCCGTGCTCATGGCTGTGTACTGTGCCATCGTCGTGCCGGTGGAATCGTCCCATCGTTCTTCTCTTTTCACCTGCTCGCAGAAAGTGGCTATGCCCTCAGCTTAGCGCGGTGGCCGGCCCCTCTACCTCGATATCGACCACCCGGAATTCCTCCCCAGAGAGAATCTCGGCGGGCTCACCGCAGCGAGGGCAGCACAGGTTCAGCTCGGCACCCATCTCGCCGTGGAAACCGCAGGAGCAGCGCAGCCGCACCGGAATCCAGCGGGTGTCGAGCTCGGCACCATCGAGTTCGGTGCCGGCAGAAACGAAGCGCCACGCATACTCGAAAGAGGCGGGCACCACCTGCCGCAGTTGCCCCACCTCGAGATGGACCACGCGCACCCGGCGGCCGGCGGCGGCGCGGCGCACTACTGCTGCGAGCTGGGTGGACAGAGCGACTTCGTGCACGTGATCGAATCTAGCAGCCGCTACTACTATCGGGGATATGGTGAGTGAGCGCAGGCGCGCCGAGATTCTCGGGGTGGTACAAGGCGTCGGGTTTCGACCCCACGTCGCCCGGTGTGCCGCGCGCTTTCCGCTCACTGGGTTCTGCGGCAATTCTGACTCGGCCGTCTATATCGAGGCCCAGGGCGACCCGGCGGTCCTCGCGGAGTTCTTCCAGGCCGTCCTCGACGAGCTGCCACCGCTGGCGCAGGTGCAGCAGCACCACATCACTGCGCTACCGCTGCGCCCTGCAGAACGCGGCTTTAGTATCGTCGCCTCGCAGCATTCCGGCGCCACCCCTACCTTGCTGCCACCAGATGTGGCCGTCTGCCCAGAATGCCTGGCCGATATGGCGGATCCGCATAATCGGCGCTTCCGCTATCCCTTCACCACCTGCACCAACTGCGGCCCACGGCTATCGATAATCGAGTCCCTGCCCTATGACCGCCCCCGCACCACCATGCGGGAGTTTCCCATGTGCCCGCGCTGCGCCGCCGAATACGCCGACCCGCTGGATCGGCGCTATCACGCCCAGCCCATCAGCTGCCCCGATTGCGGCCCGCAGCTCTGGCTAGAGCGCGAGGGCCACCGAGTGGAGGGCGATCTCACCCGCGCCGCCGAGTGGCTGGCCGCAGGCGAGATTCTGGCGGTCAAAGGCCTAGGCGGGTTCCACCTGCTCTGCGATGCGCGTAACTCAGCCAGTGTGGCGCGGCTGCGCCGGCGGAAGCAGCGGCCCCATAAGCCCTTCGCGGTGATGGCGCCTCTCGCCGAGGTCGAACACCTCGCAGAGATCGACCCGACGCTGCTGTCTCCGCCCGCCCATCCCATCGTGATCGCCCCACAGGCCGCCACCTATGATCTCGCCGACGAGGTGGCCCCGGGCAATACGGATATTGGCATTATGCTGCCCTATACTCCGCTGCACGCCCTGCTCGTGGATCGCCCCGTGGTGGCCACCTCCGGCAATATCTCCGGCGAGCCGCTCTGCTTCGAGAATGATCGCGCCCGCGCCCAGCTCGCAGGAATGGCCGATGGGTGGGTGATGCACGACCGGCCGATCCACGTCCCGGTGGAGGATTCCGTGGATCTTGCCGACCATGATCGGCTGCTGCCGGTGCGCCGCTCGCGCGGTCAGGCGCCGCTGCCGCTGCCGCTCTCGCTGCCCGGCGCGGAGTCCTCGCCGCCGGTGCTAGCCGTGGGCGGGGAACTAAAAAACACCTTCACCCTGCTTATCGGCGAGACCGCCCATATGTCCGCGCATATCGGTGACATGGGCTCCTGGGCGACCCAGCAGGCTTTTGAGCGCGCCGTGGAGCAGCTGCTGAGCATGCGTCGCGCTGAGCCGGAGCTCGTGGCCTGCGATCTGCACCCGAACTATGCGACCACGGCGTGGGCGGAACGCACCGGGTTGTCCGTGGTGCAGGTGCAGCATCACCACGCCCACGCGCTCTCGCTGCTCGCCGAACAGCAGCTTCTCGATCAGCCGGCGGTGATCGCCACCCTGGATGGCACCGGCTATGGCCTCGACGGCACGATCTGGGGCGGCGAAATCCTCCGCTACTCCCCTGATCGTGGCTGCACCCGCGCCTGGCATATCCCCCGCTTTCCGCTTCTCGGCGGCGACCGCGCGGTCCGTTATCCCTGGCGCATCGCTCTCGGGCTCAGCCACGCCTATGGCCTCGAGTGCCCGCCGCTGCCCGCGCCCGCAGCAGAGCGGGAGCTCGTCGACGCCCAGCTGCGCACCGGATATGGGGCGGTGGAGTGCAGCTCGGCAGGCAGGCTTATCGACGCCATCTCCACCATGCTTGGCCTCTGCCCGGAACAGAGCTTTGAGGCCCATGCCGCGCTGCGGCTGGAAGCCTGCGCCCGCAGCGCTACCGAGCAGCTGCCCTCCACGGCCAGCACCATCCCCGAGCTGGTGCAGGAGGCCCTAGATGGCACTGATGCCGCGACCGCGGCCTGGCGCTTCCACCACGGGCTGGCGCAGATTCTTGCCACCCAGATGCGCCGCATCGCCGCCGAGACTGGGGCGGAGATCCTGGGTATCAGTGGTGGCTGTGGCCTCAACCGGCTGCTGCTCGGGCATCTGCGCCGGGCGCTGCCGGGGCTGAAGGAGCACCGCGTGGTTCCCGCCAATGATGGTGGGCTCTCCCTCGGCCAGGCCGTGGCGGCGCGGCTAACAAATGCGGGGCAATGGGTCCCCGACCAGCATGTCCACCATGCGGGTGCCACCGAAGCCGGTGCGTAGCACCACCGAGGCGGCCGGTTCTTCCACGACCTGCCCCAGTTCCACGGCCTCGGGTGCGCCCGCGGCATGGAGTGCCTGCAGCGCCGCCTCGGTCTGCGCCGCCGGAACCACGGCGACAAAGGTCCCTTCATTGGCCACATAGAGCGGATCGATGCCCAGCATGTCACAGGCGGCGCGGGTCATATCCCGCACCCGCACCCCCTGCTCGTCGATGGCGACACCGAGGCCGGTGGAACGAGCAAGCTCATTGAGTACGGTGGCCACACCGCCGCGGGTGGCGTCCCGCATCCAGCGCACCTGCGGGGCGGCGTCGATAAGCGCCTGCACATCGGAATTGAGGGCCCGGGTATCGGATTCGATGGGGGCGTGAATGGCCAGATCGCCGCGGGCCAGCATGACGGCCATGCCGTGATCAGCGATGGGGCCCGAGATAATAATGCGGTCTCCCACCTGCACCTGCTCGGAGCCGAGCTGCAGATTCGGCTGGATGGTGCCGATGCCGGCGGTGGTGATGTAGAGCTTGTCGCCCGCCCCCTTGGGCACCACCTTGGTATCGCCGGTGGCGATGGTCACCCCGGCGGCATCGGCGGCGGCGCGCATATCCTCCACAATGCGGCGCACTACCGCGATCTCGAGCCCCTCTTCCAAGATAAAAGCCACCGAGATCAGCGCGGGCTGGGCGCCTGCCACCGCAAGATCATTAACCGTGCCGTTGATGGCGAGATCGCCGATGGATCCGCCGGGAAACTCGATGGGATTGACCACATAGGAATCAGTGGACATCGCCACCGCGCTACCCGCGTCGCGGATGATAGAGTCGGCGGCCACCACGGCGGAATCGCCGCCAGCGGAGAGAATGGGATTGCCATAGGCGTCGAGGAATACCTGCTCGACGAGCGCGGCAGAGGCCTTGCCGCCGGAGCCATGGGCCAGGGTCACGCGATCCTCGGTGAGGCGGAAGGGGCGGGCCCGGACCCGAGAGATATTGCTCTGGACCTTGTGTTCATCGTGGTTCAGCCGGTTCTTCGGTTCCATGGCGTGGGCCCTGCCTCGCTTCGTCGCTACATTCGTTTAGGGCGCCGCAGCTCTAGGAGCGGCGGGCATATGTCTCGCCTTTTAAGCGTAGTAGCCCCCAGCCAGTCGCGGCGGCCCCATCCACCCACCTGTGCCTACCCTCGCCACGGTGAGATCAGCCACATATTTGATGACAGTTAGGACACGCTCGGCCCTGAGCGGCGGCGTGTTGTGAGTATTTTGGGTACAAGTCCTCAGCAAGCCGCTAGCAGGTTCACAGCTGATCTCCAGATTACCCCTCCCCAGCACCCCCACACACTACCCTGAGCTGGGAATTTCCATTTGTTTTGAATAAAGAAACACAGGGGGTAGCAGACCTGCGGAGCAACTAGGGCGACGGCGCCGAGCAGGCTAGTGTCTCCGACTATGACAACAGTGTGGAGAACACTCACGGCGGTGCCGTTGACGACCCACAAGGCAGCCGCGGTGAGTATCGCGCTGTTGGTGTGCGCACTCGTGGCCGCAGCGATACTGCTGCTGCGTGGAGGTCGGCTGCACCGCCGGGTCGGGCTCATCGCCCTGGCAACGGGCGCGCTTGTCCCCCTCGGAATATGGATCGGGCTGGAAAAGATCTGGCGGCCCTTCCCCGATCACATCCCCACCGAGATCTATCTCTCGGGCGGAGTGGCGGTGGCTGTGATCGTGGCAGCGCTGGCGAGCCTGGCGATCCGCCCGCGGCGGCGGGGAGTGCTGCTGCTCCCCTTCGCGGTGCTCGCCCTAGTCGGGGCGCTGATGGTGGCCAATACCGCCTATCAGGTCTATCCCACGCTCGGCGCCTTGGATCCGCGGCCTCATGCGGCGCGGATGTCCATGAGCGAGGCGGAGGCGATGCGTGCAGAGAATACCGCCCCGAAGAATAAGGATGGCGAGACCATCGGCGCGCTCGTCAGCATCGACATCCCCAGCGGCAGCGGCTACCAGCCGCGCCCCGCCCAGGCCTATCTGCCCCCGGCCTTCTTCGCCGGCGAGCAGCTACCGGTGCTGATGCTCATGCCAGGCTCCCCCGGATCGCCACCCCAGTGGTTCACCACCGGCCAGCTGACGCACATAGCCGATGCCTTCCAGCAGCGGCACAATGGCGCCGCCCCGCTGATTCTGAGTGTCGATGCCACCGGTGCCCTTGCGGGCGCCCCGAAGTGTGTCGGCGAGGTCGAGGACTATCTGCGCACCACCGTGCCGAACTATGCGCTCTCGTCCCTTGGCGCCACCCCGGATCGCAGCCGGTGGAGCATCGGCGGGCTGTCCTATGGTGGCACATGTGCACTGCAGATATTCTCCCGCCACCCCGATGCCTTCGGCACCGTGCTGGACTACTCCGGCGAGGCGGAGCCCTCGGTGGGCAATCATGAACAAACCGTGCAGCAGCTCTTTGACGGCAGCGAGGAGGCCTTCGCCGCCCACAATCCACGGGATATCCTCCGCGCTGCGATGGACTCCAACTCCACGGCCTATCGGGGGCGCGCCGCCCGCTTTGCTGCCGGGGCGCGCGATCACGATGCCCAGGAGGCGATGCAGGGATTCGACTCCCAACTGCGTTCCCTCGGGGTAGATAGCCACTATCAGGAATATCCCGGCGGCCACACCTGGCAGGTATGGCGCGCGGCCATCACCAACGATTTTGAATTTATTGCTCAACGAGGGGGACTGACATGACACCTACGCCCGACGCCACGTCTGCTGACTCGACAACCGCCGCGACAGCAGCACCCCCCACCCTGCTGACGCTGCTGCGGCGCCGGCTGTTCAGCTATGCAGTCTCCGGCCCCGTCACCCTCGTGATGATCGCCTGCGCCTGGATCATCCACCTAGTGGGGATCAACGCCGTCTTTGGCCCAGAGAGCTATTTGGAAAAGGTGGCGATCAGCGGGCTCAGCACCCAAACGGTGCAGGGCCTGGTTCCCGCCACTTTGGGCCTTCTGCTGCTCGGCATTCCCGCCGAGCGCGCCCTCGGCACCTGGCGCTATTTGCTCGCCGCGATCCTGTCCCAAACCCTCGCCGTCGGCACGGCGGTGACCCTCGGCGAGCTCTGGACAACGCACTCCGGCTGGGCCCACGGCATCGCCACGGGCACCATTCTCACCCCCGCAGTGTGGCTGCTGGCTGTGAGCATGTTGGCCGCCACCCGCTATACCGTGGTGTGGCGCCGCCGCGTGCAGTTCTTCTCCGTCGTGATCGCGGTGGTCTTGCTCCTCTATTCCGGCACCTTGCAGGATGTGGCGATCGCAATCGCGGTGGCAGGCTGCGGGATCCTCACGGCCCGCCATTGGGACTGGCAGGCGACTGTGCGAGAAAAGCGCCGCATTTCCGCAATCACGGTATTCGCCGTGGCCATCGGCCCCTTTTTGGCGGCCATGAACCCGCACAGCAATGCCGTATTTTCCTCCCTCGGACTCTTCGTCACCTCTCCCGCGTGGTCGCTGGATTCGGCGGAAGAGGTCTGCGCCCATGCCCGCCATAGTGCGGCATGCATGAGCGCCGCATCCTCCGTGAACAATGCTGGTATTGCGCCCTTCCTCGGCAATGTGGCCATCGCCCTCGTCTTTGGCGTGCTCTGCTATGGACTCGCCCGCGGCCGCCGCCGCGCCCTCTACGGCACTATCGTGTTGCTTATCGCCACCGCCGGCGTGATTATCGCCGCCTCCTCGCGGCTGGGTATCGCGTGGGTGCCCTTCGTGGTGCAGGCGCTCGCCCTCATTGCCCAAAAGAAGTGGTTCACCTCGGCGGGCTCGCGCCAGGCTATGGTGCGCTCCATGGCCATCATGGGTGGTCTCGCCGTGGCACTCGCGGCGCTCTGGCTCGCGATCTTGCCCACCATGACCGGCCTGCGCGAGCTGCCGTGGCGCTTCCTTCCTCCGGTCTTGTCCCGGTTCTCCCCGGCACCACTTATTCCAGAATCGGGCATTGAGAGCCTCGGCTTTGAGTGGACCCCGGTGATCTTCTGGACGGCCGCGGCGATCATATTGTGGCGGCTATTCACCTCCCCCGCCCCATCGACCGTGCCGCCAGCGGTGCGCCGGATCCTGGACGAGGGCACCGGCGACCATATTTCGTGGATGGGCACCTGGCCCCACAACTCCTATTGGCTCGCAGCAGCAGAACGCGGCTATGTGGCCTATCGTGTCCACGGCTCCATCGCGGTTACCGTCGGCGCCCCGGTGGTGCTGGATGCTGCCGAGTTGTCGAGTGTGGCCGATGAGTTCGAGACCTATGCCCGCAGCCAAGGCTGGCGGGTGGCGTGGTATTCGGTGAATGACGAGTTCGCCGCCACCCGCGCCGCACATTATTCCTCCCTGCACGTGGCCGAGGAGTCCGTGGTCGAGGTGGGCATCGAGTTCAAGGGCAAGAAATTCCAGGATGTGCGCACCGCCCGCAACCGCGCCGTGAAGGAAAATATCCGCTATGAGTGGACCACGTGGTCCCAGGCCAATCCGGTGATTCGCTCCCAGATTCACGCGCTGAGCGAGCAATGGGTTTCGGAAAAGGCCCTGCCGGAGATGGGCTTTACCTTGGGCTCGGTATCAGAACTCATCGATGATGAGGTGAAGCTGCTGATCGCCGTGGATGACACCATGCACGTGCACGGTGTCACCAGCTGGCTGCCGGTACGCCACAATGGCGAGATCGTCGGCATCACCCTGGATTTCATGCGTCGAGATCGCGAGGGTTTTCGGCCCGTGGTGGAGTTTCTTATCGCCGAGGCGATCACCACCGCCCCCGATATCTATGGCCCGCAACTGACGTGGGTCTCGCTTTCCGGCGCACCGCTCTCTGGCGGGGATACGTCCAGCCTGCTGGGCATGATGCTCAATGAACTCGGCAGAGTTCTCGAGCCGCTTTATGGCTTCCGTTCCCTTGCCGCCTTCAAGCGCAAGTTCAAGCCGGTGGAGCACTCTTGGCTGCTCTGCTATGACGACCCCGCCGCCCTACCCGCCATCGGGCTCGCCGTGTCGCGCTGCTATTTGCCGCACGTGAAGCTGCGCGACGCCCGGGCCGCCGCGGCGGTATGGAGCGCCGCCCGCAGCGAACGCAAGGAGCGCGCCACAGCCGCCCACGCGGGCAGCCGCGAGCACTCCTAGAGCCCTTAAGACACACCGCACCCGCCGGCTGCGCCTCGGGAAGAATCCCTAAGCGTCGCCGGCGGGTGCGTCTCTGTTCGGCAGCGAGTTTTTAGAGCTCGGGCTTCACAATCGGGAAGAGCACGGTCTCGCGGATACCGAGGCCGGTCAGCGCCATGAGCAGGCGGTCGATGCCCATGCCGCAGCCAGCAGTCGGCGGCATACCCTGCTCCATGGCGGCCAAGAAGTCCTCGTCCAGCACCATGGCTTCATCATCGCCATCCGCGGCCAGGCGGGCCTGGTCCTCGAAGCGCTCTCGCTGAATGATCGGATCGACCAGCTCGGAGTAGCCGGTGGCCAGCTCGAAGCCGCGAACGTAGAGATCCCATTTCTCGGTCACGCCGGGCTTCTCGCGGTGGGAGCGGGTCAGCGGCGAGGTCTCCACGGGGAAGTCCTTGACGAAGATCGGGCCGTGCAGCTGATCTTCGCAGAGCAGCTCCCAGATCTCCTCGACCAGCTTGCCGTGGCCCCAGCCGCCCGTGGCAGGAACGTCGAGGCCGATCGCTGCGGCGATCTGCTTCAGCTCCTCGACGCTGCTGTCGATGGTGACCTCCGGCTGGCCGGGGAATTTCCGCTGCAGCGCCTCGTTGAGCGAGGGATACATCTCAATTTCTTTCCACTCGCCGCCGAGATCGTACTCGGTGCCATCGGCGAGGGTGACGGTGGTGGAGCCAAAGACCTCCATGGCCACGGCCTGAATCAGCTCGCGGATGGTGCGGGCACCGTCTTCGTAGGTGCCCCACGCCTGGTAGGTCTCCAGCATGGCGAACTCGGGCGAGTGGGAGGAGTCCACACCCTCGTTGCGGAAGTTGCGGTTCACCTCGAAGACGCGCTCCAGGCCACCGACCACGCAGCGCTTGAGATAGAGCTCCGGGGCGATACGCAGGTAGAGATCCATGTCCATGGCATTGGAATGGGTCACAAAAGGACGCGCCGCGGCGCCGCCGTGCAGGGTCTGCAGCATCGGGGTTTCTACCTCCACGAAGCCTTCGCCCTCGAGGTGGTGGCGCAGCGCGCGCATGACCTTAATGCGGGTCATGGCGTTGCGGCGGGCCTGCTCGCGCATAATGAGGTCGGTATAGCGCTGGCGCACGCGGGTATCTTCGCTCATCTCCTTATGCGCCACCGGCAGCGGACGCAGGGACTTGGCCGCCATATGCCAGCGCGCGGCCATCACGGAAAGCTCGCCGCGCTTGGAGGCGATCACCCGACCGCGCACGGAGACAATATCGCCGAGGTCCACGTCCTGCTTCCAGCTGGCGAGGGCGTCCTCGCCGACCTCCCGCAGCGAGAGCATCGCCTGCATGGTCTCGCCGCTGCCCTCTTGCAGGGTGGCGAAGCACAGCTTGCCGGTATTACGGACGAAGATCACGCGCCCGGCGATAGCCACCTCGGTATCGGTTTCTTCTCCGACCTCCAGCACTCGCGCCCCCTCCGGGGCCTCGCCGGCATCGTCTTTGCGCACAAAGAACTGGCGACGCAGCTCCGAGATAGCGATGCTGCGGTCTACCTCCACGGGGTAGGGATCGCGCCCCTCGGCGAGCAGCTTCTCGCGCTTCTCGCGACGGATTCGCAACTGCTCAGGCACATCATCTACGCGCTCGGCGGGTTTTTGCTTCTTAGTCTGCTCGCTCATGACTGATTACTCTAGTGCATTCCCCCGCAGGCGCTTTTCGACGCCCACCTCCTGCCCAGCACCCCGCTACCACTCGCTCACCCCGCGCCGATTCGTAGCAAAACGGACATCATAGGCCCATATATCCGCAGATTCCCACAGTAGTTTTTACCCCCATTACTTTCCGGTCGCCTGACATACTACCCCTTTACCCGAGGCCAAAACAGCGGTTGCCAGCGGCTGCATAAAATAGGCCGCCAGCCAGCGCCTTTAGATTGTGAGCTACAACGGAGCCCGAATACTGCTGTGATGCCCACCCCATGGACCGCGCCGCGGGCCCTACCCCGCTGCAGTGCAACAGTGCTGGTCTGCCCTTGATGGGGCGCAATAGGAGCCATAGACTTACGGTTACGTAATAAGCGCTGATGCCGACGAGGCCACGCCGCCCTCCTGGGACGCCACGCCCTTGCCATCACCAACGTTTCCCCACGTGCTCTGGCGCGCATGTACCGCGGATTGCGTCGAGAAGCATCCGCGAAGCGGTTGAGCCTACGTACATCGCGCCACCCTATATAGGGGGCATGTATGCCCATGCTCCCGTGTCACTTTATGGAAAAGAGGCCGACTATGAACTCGAAGCGCACACTGTTCATCGCCACCGCCACCGCCCTGGCCACAATGGCGGCACCGCTCGCCGTGGCCACACCGGTCTACGCCGCCGAGGCGCCCGCCGCAGTGCAGGACCACGCCCAGGTCCAGGTGCAGGAGGGCTACATGACCAGCACCGATGGCAAGGGCACCAAGATCTGGTGGAAGTCGCAGACCCAGCCCAACGCCCGCGGCACCGTGGTGGTCATCCACGGCGCCGCCGAGCACTCGGGCCGCTATGACTACGTGAGCAACCGCCTGCTCGACGCTGGCTACAATGTCTACCGCCTGGACCACCGCGGCCACGGCAAGTCCGCCCTGCCCGAGCTGGGCAATGCGGTGGTGCGCGGTCACATCGACGATTTCCACTATCTCGTCGACGATATGAACCAGCTGGTGAACAAAGCCAAGTCCGAGAACCCAGGCATGAAGACCTTTATGCTCGGCCACTCCATGGGCGCACTCGCAGCACAGTTCTACGGGATCAAATACCCCGGCCAGATTGATGCCTTTGTGACCAATGGCGGCGGCGCCCCGCTCAACCTCTCTGGCGTGAACAACCCGGGCCAGACCATCACCCCCGAGGCGATCACCGAGACGCAGCGTCATGCCCAGCCGAGTATCTATGAGAGCCTGCCTTTCCGGGAGCTGACCACCTTTAATGCCCATATGGTCAATGAGATGATCCCCGGCCGCCGCGATATTCATATGCCCTCGCCGCTGGGTAGCGATCTCATCCAGGTGCCCAATGCCTTCACCGACGGGGTGGCCTCCGATCCGGCGGTCACTGCCGAATACCAGACCGATCCGCTGGTCAATAAGAAGATCAGCCTCGGCATGGCCGAGCAGATGGCCTTCGCGGGCTTCTACGATGCGGCGAATGCCGATCTCTTCACCGCCCCGACCCTCATCATGCACGGCAGCAAGGACGGGCTGGTGCCGCCGTACTTCGCCCAGGACTGGTACAACGCCATTGGCTCCGCCGATAAGGAGCTCATCTACTGGGAGGGGCAGATGCACGAGGTGCTCAACGAGCCCGCCAAGCACGAGGCCATGGATAAGGTCATCGACTGGCTCAACGCCCACTAGAAAAACAGGAACCCCCACGCTGTCGGCGTGGGGGTTCGTGGCGTGTGCAGCTTCGCGACAGGAAGCGTGGCCGCCGGCCCATGCTCTCAGGCGCGGCGGCACACCGAGCATCAGAAGGGCGCGTTGCGCACCATCAGCTCCACCTTCTGGAAGCTCTTGAGATCCGAGTAGCCGCACTTGGCCATGGCGCGGCGCAGGCCGCCGACGAAGTTCTCCGAGCCATAGCAGGAGCTGGAGGGGCCGTGCAGCAGGGTCTGCAGCGGCACCAGGTCGCTGCCCTCGGAGTCCCCACCGAAGCCCACCTGCTGCACCATGCCACGCGGGAACCGGGGATGCGCAGTCACCGACGGCCAGAACCAGCCGGGAGCGGCGGACTCGGTGGCGAACGCCAGCGGGCTGCCCAGCATGACGGCATCGGCGCCGCAGGCCATGGCGCGGGCAACATTGCCGGAGTACACCAGCTCATCGGAGTCGGCGATGATGTGCACATAGCGGCCGCCGGTCTCGTCGAGGTAGTCACGACGCGCCGCAGCCACATCGGCGATGGCAGAGGCCATCGGGGTGTGGATGCCCACGGTGAGGTCATTGGTATTCGAACCGCCGCCCACAATCACACCGGCGGCGCCGGTGCGCATCAGGTGCAGCGCGGTGTGATAATCGCCCACACCACCGGCGATCACCGGCACATCCAAGGTGCCGATGAACTCCTTGAGGTTCAAGGGCTCGCCGCCGGTCTCCACATGCTCTGCGGAAATAATGGTGCCCTGGATGACGATGATCTCGGCGCCGGCCTTCACCAACACCGGAGAGAGCTCGCGGGCGTGCTGCGGGGAGACGCGCACGGCCACCGTGGCGTCGCCGGAGCGTACCTCGCGGATGCGCTCCGTGAGTAGATCCACGTCCAGTTCTGCGGCGTGGAGTTGCTGCAATAGCGCCACCGCGGCCTCGGAGCCCTGCTCCATCTCGGTGTTCACCACCTGCGCGATGGCTCCCTTGAGATCAGCGTGGCGGCCCCACAGCCCCTCGGCGTTGATCACGGCCAGACCGCCGTTCTCCGCCATGGCGTTGACGAACTCCGGGGAGGCGAGGCTGTCTGTCGGATGGGAGAGGAAAGGAATATCGAAGCTGTAGGCATCGAAGTGCCAGGTGGTGTCCACGTCCTTGGAGGAGCGGGTGCGGCGCACGGGCACAAGCCCGATATCAGCGAGCGAGTAGGTGCGGCGGGCCTCCCGGCCGATGCCGATTTCCACGATGTCACGCATAGTCTTTGGTATTCACTTTCCGTCTATGTCGGGGGCGTATAGGTGCCTAGGGTCAAGAAGAAAGGCCCTAGGTCGTGTGCCTAGAGCCCTCATCTTAGCGCTGGTAGTAGTTCGGAGCTTCAACGGTCATCTGAATGTCATGCGGGTGCGACTCGCGCAACCCGGCACCGGTGATCCGCACGAACTGCGCGTCGTGCAGCTCCTCAATGCTGGAGGAGCCGGTGTAGCCCATGGCCGCGCGCAACCCGCCCACCAGCTGGTGGGTGATGGAGTCGATCGAGCCGCGGAAGGGCACGCGGCCCTCGATGCCTTCCGGCACCAGCTTGTCTTCGCTTTTCACATCGGCCTGGAAGTAGCGGTCCTTGGAGAAGGAGCGCTGCTCGCCGGAGAGGCCGCGGCCGCGCATCGCCCCCAGCGAGCCCATGCCGCGATACATCTTGTACTGCTTGCCGTTGACCACGGTGATCTCGCCCGGGGCCTCGGCGGTGCCGGCCAGCATGGAGCCGAGCATCACGGTCGAAGCGCCGGCGGCCAGGGCCTTGGCGATATCGCCGGAGTATTGCATGCCGCCATCGGCGATGATGGGCACGCCGGCCTTATGGGCCTCGGTGGCGGCCTCCATGATGGCGGTGATCTGCGGGGCGCCCACACCAGCGACCACGCGGGTGGTGCAGATAGAACCCGGGCCAATACCCACCTTGATGGCGTCCGCGCCGGCCTCAATCATGGCCTTCGCGGCGCTACGGGTGGCCAAGTTACCGCCGATCACCTCGACGGTCTCGCCCCATTCCTTCTTCACGCGGGAGACCATCTCCAGCACGCCGCGGGAGTGGGCGTGGGCGGAGTCCACCACGAGCACATCCACGCCGGCATCCACCAACGCCCCGGCGCGCTGCCAGGACTCATCGCCGGTGCCGATGCCTGCGCCCACCAGCAGGCGGCCGCGCTGATCCTTGGAGGAGTGCGGGTACTGCTCGGTCTTCACGAAGTCCTTGACCGTGATCAGACCCACCAGGCGGTTGTCATTGTCCACGATCGGCAGCTTCTCGATCTTATTGGCGCTGAGCAGGTGCAGTGCCTCTTCCTTGCTCACGCCCTCCTTGGCCACCACCAGCGGCATCGGAGTCATGACCTCGGCGACCGGGCGGTTGAAGTCCGGTTCGAAGCGCATATCGCGGTTGGTGCAGATGCCCAGCAGCACGCCGTTATCGTCCACCACGGGCAGACCAGAAATACGGAAGCGGGCGCACAGCGCATCCACCTCGCCGATGCTCTGATCGGGGCGACAGGTGACGGGATCGGAGACCATACCGGATTCGGAGCGCTTGACCAGCTCCACCTGCTCGGCCTGATCCTGAATGGAGAGGTTGCGGTGCAAAATACCCATGCCACCTTGGCGGGACATGGCAATCGCCATGCGGGCCTCAGTGACGGTGTCCATAGCCGCAGACACCACCGGAATGTGCAGGCGCAGCTTGCGCGTCAATTGCGCGGACGTCGTCACCTCGGAGGGGATCACATTGGACTCATTGGGCAAAAGCAGCACATCATCAAAGGTCAGCCCCACCAAGGCCACCTTATTAGGATCATCGCCGCCGGTTGTCACTCGCTCGTTATTCATCTGCTTGAAAGATCCTCCTCGTAGTCGCGCGTATCCCCGTCGCTGTCCCAGCGCCACCGCCTGTGAGGCCAGTCGATGCTTATCGACGCCACCTCGCGGTCACGCTCACCGGCACGGTGCAGATACAGGTGCCTTCCACACTAATCCCTCCGCCTCAGAGTTGAGAACACTTCTCCCCTGCTACCCCTACTCGTGGCAGATGGGGGCGCTGGGGATGCCCGATTGCTGGGTGGAGGCCGACAGTTGATTAATGAGGGCACACTCAATACCCTGAACGATGTGAATTTCTCTGAGATGCCACGCGATCCCTTTGAAGGCGATCCCAACGACCCCGCCCGTCTGTTGGATGAGGACGAGCCCTTTGCGCCCCTGAGCGAGGACGAGCGCGCCGGCCTGCATCAGGATCTCAAGCTGGTCAAGGAGTTTCGCACCCATCTCGCTCCCCGCGGGATCAAGGGCATCGTCTACTTCTGTGAGGATTGCGATCGCCCCCACTATTGCGACTGGGAGATGATGCAATCCAATATTCACGCCACCTTGCAGGAGGAGCTGCCGCCGGTGCACGAGCCGAGCGCCAACCCCAATCCCGATGAATATGCTCCCTGGGAGTACTGCATGGGCTTTCTCGACGGCATCACCCACCGCCGTTTCGGGCGCTAAGCTCCCACACATCACGACAGGCCCCGCCATATGGCGGGGCCTGTTGTCATAGCTAGGCAGTATTTAGAGCTGATCGCGCACGGCGTCGGGCAGTTCGGGGCCGCCATCGTGCATCAGGCGCTCCACCACGGACTTCTCTTTATCGTCCTTGGACTCCTTGGTGTCCACCTCGAGGGAGCGCTCACCCGGGGCCAACGGCGAGTCCACGGCCTTCGGTTCGCGGCTGGCCCGCTCCGGGCGGGTGGTCTCGCCATACTCATGGGACTCGGTGACCGTTTCCGTGACCGTTTCGGTGGCGGTGGTGGTCTCCGTCGTGGCACTGGGCTTCGAGGACTGCGAGCTCGCCGAGGAATTCGGCTGCGTGACCGTGGCCGTCACCGTGGAGGTCCGCGTGGACGGGCGCGGCGCGGCGGGAGTCATGGTGACAGTGCGCTGGGCTTCTTCCACCTGGCGGTGCGCGAGCTCCCGATCACGTTCATCGAGGTAGTTAATCAACTCACGGGCCTGGGCGATGAGGCGCTTGGCGCCTTCCACATCGCCGCGCTCGCGCAGTTCATCGGCCTCCTCCAGGGTGGAGGCGAGCTGCACCATATCGGCCTGGGGCTCGCCGAAGACGGCGACGCGAGCGCCCCACA
Source organism: Corynebacterium sp. TAE3-ERU30 (assembly GCF_019209925.1). Lineage (NCBI taxonomy): Bacteria > Bacillati > Actinomycetota > Actinomycetes > Mycobacteriales > Corynebacteriaceae > Corynebacterium > Corynebacterium sp. TAE3-ERU30. The sequence goes on from NZ_JAHUTO010000003.1 coordinate 38,022, forward strand.
GGGGGCCGCCAGGCTGGGCGTTGTAGACGGTGGTGCCGCCGACGACGATCATGGCGCTGGCTGCCACGGCGCCGAGCGCGGCGCCACCGACCATGCCCATCAGGCGCGGCTGCTGCGGCCGGCGCCGCCGAGCGCGGTGCGTGGCCATCGAGGTCACCGGCGCAGCGGCGGAATCCGTGGTGGTGTCGTTGTCTGCCGCTTGGTCCAGCAGCGCGCGAATATCCGGCACCGCATCGCTGGCGGCATCGCTGTGCACTTCCTCGCGCATGCCTGCGAGGGCCGCGGCGAGGGGATCCGAGCCATGGCTGGGATCAGCGCCGGCGGCGAGTTCATCGAGGAACGCATCGCACTGAAAAAATTCATCGCGCTGCACAGACAGATCCCTCGGATCTTCATGAGAACGAGATGTCATCGTGTGCTTCCTTCAAATTTCTTACGCAGCTGCTTCAGCGCTCGGTGTTGCGCCACGCGTACTGCCCCTGCTGTGGTGTCCAGAACCTCCGCAGTTTCCTCTGCGCTCAGTCCCACAAAGAGGCGGAGAACAAGGATTTCGCGAGACCTATCACTTAATAGATCGAGCAAGGCCCTCACCTCGTTACTACCGTCGAGACTTGGACTTACATCTTCAGGATTCATCGAGCGATCTGCGGTGTCGGGAACCTCGTCGGTGGGGTGTAATCGGTCACGACCCATGGCCCGATGCGCATCGATCACTTTATTGGAAGCGATTCCATAAACAAAGGCCATGAAGGGGCGCCCATGGTCCTTATAGTTCGGTATCGCGGTAGCCACCGCTAGGCACACATCCTGGATCACATCCTCGGGAGAGGGGTACTGGCTGCGGGAGATACGCGCCCGCACATAGCGAGCCACCAAAGGGTGAATCAGCCGAATAATTTCCTGTAGAGCTTTGTTATCCCCATCAGCAGCGGGCGCGACCAGCGGGGCGAGCTGTTGCTCCAGTTCACCTGACACTGTTCGTCGGGCCTCCCACTATCTGCGATACGAATATGACATATGTCCTACCGGCACCACGCTGGGCAAACCACAGCGTGGCCGCCTCTCGCTAAAGAGCCCGCACATTAGCTCGGACAGTAAAAAGTACTTTTTAAGTATAACGACAGGTTCTATTGAAACTTTTTGAACACCCCCCGCCAGACTAACCCCCTCCCCTGCCTGCCCCCACCCAAGAGTTCACGCATCGTTCATATCGTCCCATAGCCCCTGTACAGGGCATATGCGTTTGTTAGGAAAAGAGTTTCTTTAAATCAGGTGCCATGAATGCTTAATGTGTCGTTTACCCGTAGCGCGCACACTGATCGGCGTATCACCACCGTCTTGTTCATACGCCTTTTATTCATCAAGGAGCATCCTCATGCCCCAGCCGAGCGAGCTACCCGGTACCTACACGGATTTTTGGGATTGGCAGATGAAGGGAGCCTGCCGCGGGCACGAGTCCGCGGTGTTCTTCCACCCCGATGGGGAGCGCGGCCGCGCCCGACTCAATCGCGAAAACAAAGCTAAGGAAGTCTGCCATGGCTGCCCCGTCCTCGAGCAGTGCCGTGACCATGCCCTGCGGGTAGGCGAACCCTATGGCATCTGGGGCGGGCTCTCTGAATCCGAGCGCGCCATTATCCTCCGCACCCGCTAAACGCCTCGCCGGAGCCACCACAGCATAAACGCCCAGCCCCTGAGATATTCAGGGCGCTGGGCGTTGCTGCAGCATGAGCCGAGTTTAGTGGTGGTGGTGGCCGCAGCCACCCTCCTGCTCCTCGGGCTCGGCCGGCTTATCCACCACGGAGGCCTCGGTGGTCAGCACCATCCGGGCCACGGAGGTGGCGTTCACCACGGCGGAGTGGGTCACCTTCACAGGGTCAATGATGCCCTGCTCGATGAGGTTTCCATACTCCAAGGTGGCGGCGTTGAAGCCGGAACCATTGTCCATCTCTGCGGTGTGGGCGACGACGACGGCACCGTCCAGACCTGCGTTGGCGGCAATCCAGTAGGTGGGCTTGGTCAGTGCGCGGGCGGTAGCCAGCACACCGATCTTTTCCTCGCCCTCGAACTCCTCGGCATAGGCCTTGAGCTCTTCGGCGATCTGCACCAGCGCGGATCCACCGCCGGCCACGATGCCCTCATCGGCAGCGGCCTTGGCAGCGTTGATGGCGTCCTCCACGCGCAGCTTGCGCTCGCCGACCTCGGTCTCGGTGGCGGCGCCCACCTTGATCACGGCGATACCACCGGAGAGCTTGGCCAGACGCTCCTGCGCCTTTTCCTTATCCCAGGTGGAGGAGGTGGACTCGATTTCGCGGCGAATCTGCTCGCGGCGTACCTCGACGTCCTCGGCGGAGCCGGCGCCATCGACGATCACGGTCTGATCCTTGGTCACGGTGACGCGACGAGCGGAACCGAAGTGGCTCATCTCGGTCTCGGAGAGGTTGATACCCACCTCCGGGTCGATCACGGTGGCGTTGGTGACCACGGCGAGATCATCCATGAAGGCCTTGCGGCGATCGCCGAAGTACGGGGACTTCACGGCCACAACGTTGAGGGTCTTGCGCAGGGCGTTGACCACAACCATCTGCAGCGGCTCGCCCTCGATGTCCTCCGCAATGATGAGCACGGGGCGCTTGGAGTCCACGATCTTCTCCAGCACCGGCACGAAGTCCGGCAGCGAGGAGATCTTATTGCGCACCAGCAGGATCAGTGGATCGTCCAGCTCGGCGCGCTGGGCGTCGACGTCGGTGATGAAGTAGGGAGAAAGGAAGCCCTTGTCGAAGGACACGCCCTCGGTGATGTCGAGGGTGGTCTCCATGGACTGGGACTCCTCAACGGTGACCACACCGTCCTTGCCCACCTTCTCCATGGCGCCGGCCACCATCTCGCCGATCTCCGGATCGCGCGAGGACACAGTGGCCACGTTCGCAATCTCGGAGGCAGCGGAGACATCGGTGGCGCGCGCCTTGAGTAGCTCCACGGTCTTCTCCGCCGCAGCCGCGATACCGCGGTTGAGGCCGATGGGGTTGGAGCCTGCCGCTACGTTGCGCAGGCCTTCGTCGATAAGCGCCTGGGCGAGCAGCGTGGCGGTGGTGGTGCCATCGCCGGCAGCGTCGTTGGTCTTGATGGCCACAGACTTCACCAGCTGGGCGCCGAGGTCCTCGAGGGGCTCCTCCACGTCGATATCGCGGGCGATGGTGACACCATCATTGGTGACGGTCGGGGCGCCGAAGGCCTTCTCGAGCACCACATTGCGGCCGCGGGGGCCAAGGGTGACCTTGACGGCGTCGGCGAGAGTATTGACGCCGCGTTGGATGCCCTCGCGGGCCTCCTGGTTAAAAGCAATGAGTTTCGCCATAAGTGGCTCGACCCCTCCTTAGTTCTCGATGACTGCGAGAATGTCGCGCTGAGACAGCAGCAGGTACTCCTGGCCGTTGTACTTCAGCTCGGTTCCGCCGTACTTAGAGAACACCACGACGTCGCCTTCCTTCACGTCCATCTGGACGCGCTCGTCGTTGTCGCCCCAGCGGCCCGGGCCCACAGCGATGACGGTGGCTTCCTGCGGCTTTTCCTTAGCAGAGTCCGGGATAACCAGACCGGATGCGGTGGTGGTCTCGGCCTCGTTGATCTGGACCAGGACGCGGTCTTCCAGCGGCTTGATGTTTACATTCGCCACGATATTCCTCCATATGACATAGCAAGAATGGTTTCCATGTGCCGGTTGGTACTTCCAGCACAGCCGTCGTCGCGGGTGAACAACTGTGGGTCACACAACCTATTGGCACTCTACCCCCGTGAGTGCTAACGCTCAACTGTGCCCACTGCTAGGGTGCTGAGCTCTCGGGCCTGGGGCCTCAGCCTGGCGTCGATGCGCCCGCATCCGCGGAGGATCGGCGGCGCCACTGGGCAATAAAGGGCAGGGACAGGATAATTAGCCCCGCCCCGAGAGTGGCCGCGCCCAACCCGAGGGTAAAGCCGCCGAGGATCAGCATGGGGGCAATAATGATCACCAGAATCTCGATGGGCGCGAATCCCACATAGGCCACGCCGAACTCCTCAAGGGTGCCGGACTTCATATTCGGATCCACGATCTTCAGAATGGCAATCGCCGTGGCCACAGAGGCAGTGGACCAGCCCCAGCCGAAGAGGGCACGCTCAAACCACGGATCCTTGAAGGCGCGCGGCGCCACCACAAAGGCGTAGACACAGCAGAACGCCAGAGCAAAGAGGAAAAGCAGCACCAGCGCTAGGGCATAGTCGGCCACCACCGCGGGAATAATCGCGGCCACCCCCGTGACCACGAGATAGTCGGTGAAGCCGCCGGAAATGGAGCCTACGAGGTCCTTATCCACAAAGTGGGGCGCCTTCACTATGTGCAGCAGCCCCACCCCGAGCATGCCGACGACGAAGGAGGACGCAAATAGCGGCACGGACAGCACCGGAAAGAGCGACTCGAGCAGCAGCTTGATCTGATAGCCCACGAACATGGTGATGCCCACGACGGAGACATGCAGGGCGATCGGCTCGATCGAGGAGGGATTCGTGGTGGCCTTGCCCACGCTCGGGCGCTCGCTGCTCTGGCCGATCCAGCCGGTGCGAATATCGTCGGAGAGGCTGGAGAAATCCGGCAGCTGCGAGGTCTTGCCGGTGGATGAGCCCCACTTGGCAATGATCACCCCGCCCACCACGGCGGCGAGGGTGCCGACGGTAGCCGCCGTAAAGCCGAGCGTCATCGCCGCCTCTTGTCCCTGGCTTTCGAGCGATCCGCCAACCGCTGCGGCCACGCCGAAGCCGCCCACAAAGCCGACGGGCACCATCGCGCCGAACCACTCGGGCGTGCCCAAGAGCGGGGCAAAGAGGAGCACGCCGAGCAGGGCGAATATGCCCCACTGCGTGAGAAACATCGACACCGATACCGACCACATCGTGCGCGCTCCAGAGCGAACCTCCTGGGAGAAGTTCATGGTGTAGGGCAATGCGCCGAAGACGGCCGCGATGAGCATGGTGGTGTAGGTGTTGAGCTGATCGGAGAAGGGGATCCACCCCAGCCCCTCGGGGCCGAGGGCGAGGCCGAGAATGCCCGCGGTAATGGGCGCGGGCACCATGAGTTTCTGGAATACCGGCACGAATCGCCGCAGCAGTTTGCCCACCACGAGCAACACGGAGATCCAGCCGAGGTCTAGCAGCAAAACATAGGGCGAAAAATCATCCACAGGTGTACCTCACATCTTTGGAAGCTCTATGACTTAAGCCATATTCACAACAATGTCAGCTACACTACAGACTTTTCTTAGTGTCTCGAAACCTTCCCCCACACACGAGGAGAAGCCGGCGCTGTCGCGGACGCGAGGGACATCGCACGCGGACAACGCCCCTGCTGCACGGGGCGCGTCTACTCGGCGGCGCGGCGGCCGAGGTTGAGCACTGCTGCACGCCAGAGAGCATAATCCTCCGGCTCGTCTTGCCGGTAGTTGTCTACGGCGCGGATACCGGACCGCACCTGCTCGATATCGTCATCGCTGATATCGGAGCCATCGGCGCCGACGAAGAGCACCGGACCGCAGACAGCATTGGTGGGGTCGGTGAGGAAGGCGGAGTTTCCGGTGGTGGCCTCTTGGCGGCCCATGGATGCCACGGGGTTGGGCTCGGCGCCCTCGCTGGCCGCCGCGGCGGCGTAGAGCGCGGCCACGGTGGTGCCATCATCGCGAAAGGTGACGGACACACGCTGCCCGTCGGCGCCGAGATACGCGGCGGCGTCCTCAAGCTCGAAGGTGATCAGCTGCGAAGAGGAATCGGGGTGCACGAGCAGGCCACGGGGCATGGAAAAACAACCTTTGCTAGTTCTGCGTGAGGAGCGCGCGGGCGCAGGGACATCTTCTGTGTCTAACAGAGCACTCAGCCCAGACGCCTGCCCTCGCCGCACAATTCAGCAGATGTTTCCCAAAGTTTCACCCCGCGTGTGCGCTGCGGCAACTAAGCCTGGGGCTGTTCCACCTCAAGCGAGGGGTCGGTGCCCACGCTGAGATCCGAGGGAGCAGCCCCGGCGCGAATCCGCTCGGCGCAGAGCGCGGCGATCATCACTCCATTATCGGTGCAGTAGCTCAGCGGCGGCACCCGTAACTCGATGCTGGCGGAGCGGCAGCGCCGCTCGGCGAGCTCACGCAAGCGGGAATTGGCGGCCACTCCCCCGCCAAGCAGCAACACGCTGGCACCGGTATCGCGGCAGGCGCGCACCGCCTTGGCCGTGAGGACATCCACCACGGCTTCTTGGAAGGAGGCGCACACATCCGGAATATCGATCACCCGGCCCTCGCGCTCGGCCTGTTCCACATAGCGGGCGACGGCGGTTTTGAGCCCGGAGAAGGAGAAGTCATAGGCGGATTTACGCATGCCGCGGGGAAAGGCGATGGCCTTGGGGTTGCCTGTGCGGGCGAGGCGGTCGATCACGGGCCCGCCCGGGTAACCGAGACGCAGCAGCCGGGCCACCTTGTCATAGGCTTCACCGGCGGCGTCGTCCACGGTGGAGCCCAGTTCCACCATGGGTTCGCCTACCGCGCGCACCTCGAGGAGCTGGGTGTGCCCGCCGGAGACCAACAGTGCCACGGAGTGTGGCAGCTGCTCGCCGTCGATAGTGGCGACGGCCACGTGGCCGCCGAGGTGATTGAGCCCGTAGAAGTCCACGCCCCAGCCCGCGGCATAGGCTTTCGCGGCGGAGGCGCCCACCAGCAGCGCACCGGCAAGGCCGGGGCCCACGGTGGCGGCCACGACATCGGGTTTATCGATGCCGGCCTCCCGCAGGGCTTGGTGCATCACCGGCTGGATGGATTCCAGGTGGGCGCGGGAGGCGATTTCGGGCACCACGCCGCCGAAGCGGGCGTGCTGGTCCATGGAGGAGGCGACGGCATTGGCGCGGACAGCCATGCGGCCATCCTCGAAGAGCTCGATGATGCCGACACCGGTTTCGTCGCAGGATGATTCGATCCCGCAGATAAAGCGTGACACGACTGTGTATTGACCTAGCTGGGATTGGGGGCGCCGTGCGGATTGCGCTGCATCACATAGGCATCGGCGCCGGAGGGCTGATAGTAGTTTTTGCGCTCGTCGATGACGCCGAAACCATAGCGCTGGTAGAGCGTCACCGCGGCGGTGTTATCGGTGCGGCATTCGAGGAAGATCGGGCCCTCATAGTAGTCGGCCACGTCCACAAAAACCTGCAGCATCAGGGTGGCAATGCCCTGGCGGCGGTAGTCGGGGTCCACGCCGATGGTGTGGATCTCGAACTCGGGATCATCTTCCGGCCCGAGCATGGCGAGGCCGGCATAGCCCACGAGCACGCCATTGTCCTCGTAGCCGATATAGATGGTGCGGCCGGCGAACTCATAGTAGAAGGCCTGCTCGCTCCACGGATCATCCTCGCCGAAGAGCTGCTTTTCCAGCTGGGCGCAGCGCGGGGCATCCTCGTTGTTCAACGGGCGCAGCGCGTCGGGCAGGATCAGCTGCCCATCGTCGTCGGTGATCGCAGGGCGCGGGGTGGATGATGACGCAGGGTTGGAGTCACTCACGGGAACAGTTCACACTTCCTTGACGGGTCTCACTCGGTGTTGATGGGCGCTACCCGGCGCTACACGGGCGGTGCCGCGATGCGCCGCTTATCTTCGACACTATACGCAGCCGCTAGCCCAGATTGATGTCGGGGATCGCCGGCGATAGCGGCTGCGGCGCGGGTTCCACGGCATCGGGCCGGCGCAAATAGAGCGGCACCAGCGGCGCGGGCTCACGTTCCCACTCCGCCACGGCCACCAGCGATGCCGGGGTGGGGCTGATATCCACGCGCCGCGCCGTGGCGGGCAGCTCAATGTGCGCGGGGCAGTTGAGCACTTCCACCGGATCATCCTGCAGCAGCTCGGCCACATGGGCGGGGGCGTGCACCTCGGGTCCGGTGCTGCGCTGACCATCGCGGTAGCGGGACCAGTAGACCTCGCGGCGGCGGGCGTCGGTGGCCACGAGGAGGCTGCTGGGCGGGGAGGCGGCGTCGATAAGCTGCTGGGCGATCGCATCGTGGGAGACCACTCCGTGCACGGGGATGCCGAGCGCATCGCCGAGGGCGGCGGCGGTGGCCATGCCCACGCGCAGGCCGGTGAAGGGCCCCGGGCCGCAGCCGACGACGATGGCGTCGAGATCAGGCAGGGTGCAGCCGGCGCGGGCGGCGCAGTCCTGGATGGTAGGAATAAGCACCTCATTGTGCTTGCGACAGTCGCGCACCAGCTGCACGGCGAGCTCGCCGTGGGCGGTGTCGACGATGCCGGCGACAAGTGTAGGTGTGGAGGTATCGATGGCTAAGCACAACACGATGTATCACCCTACCCACCCGCTAGGCTAGGAGCCTATGCAGGCAACAGTGACCACCGCCGTGGGCGCCTTTACCCTCACTGCGGGCCCGCAGGGTATCACTCGGGTGGATTTCGGCGCGGAGCAACCCATCGCCCCAGCTAGTGACGTACTGCGCCAGGCCTGCGAGGAGTTATGTGCCTATGCCGCGGGCGAGCGCCGGCAGTTCTCGGTGGCGTGGGACTCTCGCCCCCACACCGCTTTTCGACGCCATCTCTACGCCGCCCTGAGCACTGTGGGCTATGGCGAGACGCTGAGCTACGGCCAGCTCGCAGCACGGGCCGGCCATCCTGGGGCGGTGCGCGCCACCGGCACGGCGCTGCGGCTCAATCCCGTGCCCGTGTTTCTGCCCTGCCATCGGATTCTGCGCGGCGATGGCAGTATCGGCGGCTATGCCGGCGGGGTGGAGCTGAAGCGCCGGCTGCTGCGCCTGGAGGGCGTGGAGATCTAGTCGGTTATGGCGCGGCGCTGGCGCACATCGTGCACCCCGATCGCGGTGGCGCTGAGCATGATGATGACGATGATGCCGAAACTGCCGGCCACGGCCACCGGCCACGCCACGCGCTCTAGCAGGGCGAAGAGCACCGCGGTAATCATGGCCAAGCCGATGGCGGTGCCGATGCGCTGGCCCACCTGCAGAACCGCCCCGGAGGAGCCGGCATAGTTTTGGGGCACATCCGCCAGCGACAGGGTTTGGTTCGGGCTGATCACGCTGCCCTGCCCCACGCCGACGATGCCGAGGGTGGCCACCAGCCACCACTCGCTGAGCATGCCGCGGTGCTCGCCGAGGATCACCAGGATGCTCAAGATCATGCCGGTAGTGGCCACGAGCATGCCGCCCACGACCAGCGGGCGGCCAAGGTCCATCACGCGCCGGCCGGCCCAGTCCGCAGAGAGCGAGGAGGCGAGCGCGGCGGGGATCCCCACGGAGCCGGCCACGAGCGCCGAGTAGCCTAGGCCCTGCTGGAAATACATGGCCACGATCACCCAGATGCTGGTGATGCCCAAAAAATACAGCGAGGATAGCGCGGCGCCATTGCGGAAACTCGAGACCACCAGCACATCGAGATCCACCATGGGGGCGTGGCCGGAGTCCTTATAGGAGCGTTCCCAGCGCACAAAAGCGGTGAGCAGCAGCAGGGAGAGCAGCGCTAAGAACCACACCCACGGCCGTTGTTTTCCTTCCACGAAAGGCAGCAGGAAGAGCAGCACGGCGCTGGTCAGCAGCGCCACGCCCACGGGGTCGATGGCGCGGATCACCGAGGAGATCTTGTAGCTGCCATCCGCGGTGCGCACCGGATCGGCGCTCGCCAGCGGCCGCGGGAACCATAAAAGCCCCAAGATCAGCACGATCAACCCGATAGGCAGATTGACAAACATGGTGAGCTGCCAGCCTAAGTCTTCCCCGCCCAGACCGATGAGGAATCCGCCGAGCACCGGGCCAATGGCCACCGCGATGCCCACGGTGGAGCCGAAGAAACCAAAGGCACGGCCGCGTTCTTTGCCGGTGAAATAGTACTGAATCATGCCGATCAGCTGCGGATTCATCAACCCCGCACCCATGCCCTGCACCAGCCGGGCTGCCACGAGGAAGGCGGGAGTAGGGGAAAGGCCACCTGCGACGGAACCGCTGAGGAACACGATGAGGCCGATGAGGAAAAACCCGGGCCTGCCGAAAATATCTCCGGCCCGACCGGCGGGCACGAGGAAGGCACCAAAGACGAGTGTGTAGCCGGAGAGCACCCATTGGATATCAGTGTGGGTGGCGCCCAAACCGGCCTGGATCGCGGGCAGCGCCACGTTCATGATGCTCACGGACATCAGGGACATGAACACGGACACGAGCATGAGCCCGAGGATTTTCCAGCGAATAGGATCCGCGGCAGCGGGGGTAGTACTCAACTGCTTAGTCTCCTCATCTATCCATCGTCGCCACACTGGGCTCGTCCTTCATCGGCGCCGATCATGCACAGCCGCAGCGTCGCTTCTGCATAGACCCGATACGGCGGGAACGCGATAGCTCTCGATGCCGACGTGCTGGGCCGAGCACTCCCCGAAAAAATTCGTGGAGTAGTGCTCCGGCTGAACGCAGCACCACCCTACTCATACTCCTCTTTCTCCGGCGCTGCCCACTGGACGCGCCTACAGTTATGAGCCATGGCGACATCACCGCGGAGAGTCGATGGGCTCGATATCGCACGAGCGCTCGCGATCATCGGCATGATGTACGCGCACACCGTGTATCACGGGCCGAGCGTACTCACAGATCTTTCGGACGGCTATCCTTCTACCCTCTTCGCTGTGCTCAGCGGCATCGCCTTGGCCATCATCGTGGACAGACATGACTGGGGCGTGGCCACCGTCAGAGGCATCGCCCTGATCGCGGTGAGTATCGTCCTCACTCCCTTCAGCGGCGCCATCGCCGTCGTCCTCGGCACCATTGGCGTGGCGCAGATCCTGCTCGCGCCCCTCGCGCAGTGGAGCACGCGGCGCTTAGTGATTCTCACCGGGGTGCTCGTGCTTATCGGACCGTTGCTGCAGCAGGCGCTGCTTAGCTCGATGAGTCCCATCGGCCTGATAGGAGACGGCGCCTATCCGCTGCCGGCGTGGCTGGCCTACACCCTCCTCGGAGTCCTACTCGCCAGGGTGTACTGGGCGCGAGCGCTGCTGTGGTGCATCCCCGCCGGCGCAGGTGCCGTCCTTGCCCGCTCTGTGCTTATTGATCACGCCGATTCTTTTCTCGCCCCCGCAGGAATGGCGGATTCGCCCTTATCCGCTGCGCTCGAGTTCTATCTGCTGCCGCTGCCGCACAGCGGCTCCATCGGCGATATGGCGGCTACCGGGCTCGCGGCCGTGGCCGTCATCGTGGCGCTGCGATATGCCCACTTCTACCCGCTGCAGGCTGTCGGCTCCATGGCCCTGACGGTCTACGTCACCCACGTTCTGCTCACCGCGCCACTGACGGCGGCGCTCAACCCCGCGGCAGATAGCTATTCCTCCGCCCCGGCGTTCGGCTCCTCTGTATTCGGCACAGATGACTTCGGCACAGATGACACAGACACAGCTCCGGGCAGCACGCGCTACGAAGAAGGCGACTCGCTGGCCGACTCCGCGGACGCAGAGGTGGTGCAGCAGCGCCAGCGCGCCTTGGATGTGCTCCACATGCGCCTGCGCGGGCCCCTCAACAGCGAGCAGTTCGAGCGCGCTCTCAGCGAGTACACCCTGGACTATTACATGGCCGAGCCCGATCCCCTTCTCGATTCCACGGCACCGCTGTCCGCCGAGCAGCAACAGCTCCGGGATGAGCTTCTCGCACTCGACTCCCCCACAGCCGCCAGAGAGAGTGCTGAGCGCTTCATCGGCGAGTACTCCCCCGATGCAGATGGCAGCGTCGGCGAGATCCCAGCACCGGACGCCGAGCCCTATAGCTGGCAGGATGTGAGTGTGTTCAGCATCCAACTGCTGATCGCCCTGCTCGGCACCTCGCTCTATCGCCTGCGCTGGCGGCGCGGCCCCATGGAATATCTGCTCCACCGGCTCAGCATCGCCACGAGCACCAGCGGCAGCGAGCCGCCCTCGCGCTCGCCATCGTGGGTGCTGCGGAGGAGGCGCCCACGCGCAGCTAGTGCCACTGCCAAGAGATGAGGCGCGCCTCCGAGTCTGGGTCGGCCTCCACCGCGGAATGGCGATCGAGGGTGAGCAGCAGATAGTGCTCGGCGAGCTGCTCCATCAAGCCCTTACCCCACTCGGCCACCACCACCGCTTCGTGCAGCTCGCTATCCATATCCAAAGAGTCAAGCGCCCCCACCGGATCCACCGGGCCGCTGCCCTCCCCGAGCAAACGATAGGCATCCACGTGGATCAGGCTCGGGCCGCTGCCGCGCGGGCGATGCTCCCGGGCGATAGTAAAGGTCGGCGAGGTCACCCGCCCCTTCACATTCATGCCGCGGGCAATGCCCTGGGTGAGGCTGGTTTTTCCCGCCCCCAGCGGGCCATCCAGAATCACCACATCCCCGGCTTCGAGGACACGGCCGAGCCGTTCCCCGAAGGCGTGGGTGTCCTCCAATTCCTCGCAACGCTCCTGCCCAGAGGCGGGCCACTCTTTAAGCATCTACTCCTACTCCTCCACTGGGTTGTGCTGCTGAGCCGGCAGATAGTGCCGCACCGTCCGTCCCTTTGGGGCGCACACCATCTCATAGGCGATCGTGCCGGCGGCCGCGGCGAGCTCGGCGGCGGTCATCTCTCCCGCGCTGCCATCGCCTAAGAGCACCACCTCATCACCGATGGCCACCCCCTGTGCATTATCCCCGAGATCCACCACTATCTGATCCATACACACCCGACCGATCTGCCGATAGCGCTGGCCCTTGATACTCACCCAGAGATCGGATTCGCCGCGCCGGGTCTGCACGGCGCGCGGCAGCCCATCGGCATAGCCCACCGCCACCACGGCGGTCACGCTCTCCCGCGGGGCACGCCACGTCAGCCCGTAGCTAACGCCCTCGCCGGTGTGGGTGGTTTTGATGGTGGTCACCCGCGCCGTCCACCGCATCGCGGGGAGAAGCCCCCACTCCTTAACGTCTCTTCCGGCGAAGGGAGAGACCCCATAGAGAGCCAGCCCGGGGCGGATGGCCTCGAAGTAGAGATCGGGGCGGGTCAGTGTCGCTGGGGAATTAGCCAGATGCCGCAGCCGCGGGCGCAGGCCGCGGCGCTGGGCGCAGTCCCAGGCGCGGCGCAGCAACTCTGCTTGGGCGTCGATGCTGCTATTGCCCGGATCATCGGCGCAGGCCAGGTGGCTGAAGATGCCATCGACCGTCACCGTAGGGGCGGCGGCGAGCAGGTGAAAGATTTCCTCCCACTGCTCTTCATCCACCCCTGAGCGATTCAGCCCGGTATCTACCTTCACGTGCACGGTGATGGGGCGGCCCTGTAGCTGGGCAATAAGACTACGGGCCTGCTCCAGGTTCGCGATGCCCAGCACCACTTCCGCCGCGAGCGCAGCATCAAGGTTCTGGGCGGGATGCCAGAGCCAGCACAGCACCGGCTGCTCATAGCCGCGGGGGCGCAGCGCGGCGACCAGCTCGAGTGCCTCAGGCAGGGTGGCCACCCCAAACATATCGGCGCCCTCGCGCGCCATCACGGCAGCGCATTCCGCCATGCCATGACCATAGGCATCGGCCTTCACCACCGCGATGAGCTGGGCATTCCCGGCGCGCGCCTTGAGCACACGGGTATTGTGCGCAATCGCCTCGAGATCAATGGTGGTGCTGAGCAAATCCATAAGCCACATTGTGCCACTGTCACCGCAGCGTAGGATGAACCGCATGTTCGTTTTCGCTGCCCGTCGCCCCCACCTATCCGGATCGCGGCGCTCAGCGCTTATCGACGTCGCCCTCTTGGTCGGCAGCCTCGCCATCATCAATTCCCTCGCCCACTTCACCGAGCTGGCGTCCTATCGTTCCACGGTGCCCTTGGGGGTAGCGGCGATGGTGCTGCTGGCTTTTGCCCGCGGCTATACCCCGCAAGCGATGGGGATCTCCCGGGCTACGCTGCGCCGTGGGGCGCGCTGGGCGGGGATATCGATGGCGGCAGTGATCCTCGTGGTGGGCGCTGGGCTGGCGTTGCCGTTGACGCGCGAGTTCTTCCTCAATGATTCCTACGCCACGCTGCGCCGCGCGCTGCTGGCCGCGCTGGTGATTATCCCGCTGCAAACCGTGGTTCCGGAGGAGCTGGCTTTTCGCGGCATGCTGCATGCCTCCCTCGCTCGCCTCGGCGGCACCAAGCTGGTGTTTGGGGCGGGTTCTGTGTTGTTCGGGCTGTGGCATATCAGCTCCTCGCTGGGGCTGACCGCCTCCAACGCGGGCCTATCGGGGCTACTCGGCTCCGGCAGCCTCGGCACCTGGATCGGGGTGGGCTTGGCGGTGCTGGCCACCGCCGGCGCCGGGGCGGTGCTCACCTGGCTGCGCCACCATACCGATAGCGTGATCGCCCCCATTGGTTTGCACTGGGCGCTGAACGCCACCGGGGCGCTGGCGGCCGCGGCGGCGTGGACGTGGCTCTAGGGCGGCGTCGATAAGCAAAAAACTCGAGCACCACGGCATGTGGGCTCGAGTTCTTTTTGTTGCTGGGACTATTCCACGGTCACGGACTTCGCCAGGTTGCGGGGCTTGTCGATGTCCTCGTTACCGCACTCGCGGGCGATGAACGCGGCGAGGAATTGCAGCGGCACGGTGGCCAGCAGGGGCTGCATGATCGTGGAGGTCTCGGGGATACGGATGAGCCAGTTGGCGTAGGGCTCCACCGCATCATCGCCCTCCTCGGCGATCACGATGGTCTTCGCGCCGCGGGCGCGGATCTCCTGAATATTGGAGACGATCTTGGAGTGCAGCAGCTTCACCCCACGTGGCGAGGGCACCACCACAACCACGGGGAGATCGTCCTCGATGAGCGCGATCGGGCCGTGCTTGAGCTCACCGGCTGGGAAGCCCTCGGCGTGAATATAGGCCAGCTCCTTCAGCTTCAGCGCGCCCTCCAGCGCCACGGGGAAGCCCACGCCGCGGCCCAAGAACAGCATGGTGGGAATCGCGCCCAGCACCTCCGAGATGCGCTTGGTCTCGTCCTCGACGGCGAGCAGAGTCTCGATCTTCTCCGGGATGGACTCCAGATCGTGGTAGATATCCGTGATCTCATCCGGGTACTTGGTGCCCTTGGCCTGCGCCAAGGCCAAGCCCACGATGTAGTTGGCGGCCACCTGCGCCAAAAAGGCCTTGGTGGAGGCCACACCAATCTCCGGGCCGGCGTGGGTGTAGAGCACCGCATCGGACTCGCGGGGAATCTGCGCCCCGTTGGTGTTGCACACCGCCAGCACCTTGGCGCCCTGGGCCTTGGCATGGCGAACGGCCTCGAGCGTATCGGCGGTCTCACCGGACTGGGACACAGCCACCACGAGGGTGTTTTTATCCAGCACCGGATCGCGATAACGGAACTCGCTGGCTACCTCGATCTCCACGGGGACGCGGGCCCAGTGCTCGATGGCGTACTTGGCCAGCAGGCCCGAGTGATAGGCCGAACCGCAGGCCACCACGAAGATTTTGTCCACGGCCTTGAGATCGGCCTGGCTGAAGTTCTGCTCGTCCAAGACGATGCGGCCGTCCTGGAAGTGGCCGGCCAAGGTGTCGCGCACCGCTGCGGGCTGCTCATGAATCTCCTTCATCATGAAGGAATCGAAGCCACCCTTCTCGGCGGCGCTCAAATCCCAGTCGATGGTGAAGGGCTTGCCCTCAGCGGGGCTGCCATCGAAGTTGAGAATCTCATAGGAGTCACGGGTGATGATCACCACGTTGTCCTGGCCCAGCTCAACAGCATCCTTGGTGTATTCAATAAAGGCCGCCACATCGGAGCCAAGAAACATCTCGTCCTCGCCGATACCGACGATCAACGGGGTGGAACGGCGGGCCGCAATGATGGTGTCCGGGTGATCGGCGTGGGTAAATAGCAGGGTGAATGCGCCCTCGAGGCGATTGAGCACATGCAGGGCAGAAGCCTGGAAATCGCCCTTGGTCTCACCCTCGTTATAGGCGGCGGCCAGCATGTGGGCGGCCACCTCCGAGTCGGTGTCAGAGAGCAGCTCCACGCCGCTGTGCTCCAGCTCCTCGCGCAGCACCGCGAAGTTCTCGATAATGCCGTTGTGCACAATGGCCACCTTGCCGTCCGCAGACAGGTGCGGGTGGGCGTTGTTATCGGTGGGGCGACCGTGCGTGGCCCAGCGGGTGTGGCCCACAGCGGTGTGGCCCCGGAAGTTATCGGCACCTTCCTCGTCGATACGCATCTCGAGGTTGCTAATCTTGCCGGCCTTCTTCACCGCATTAATGCTGCCCGCACCGTCTGCGACGGCGATTCCTGAAGAGTCATAGCCGCGGTATTCCATGCGCTTGAGGGCGCCGAGCGCCACATCCAAGCCTTCACGATGACCGATGTATCCAACGATTCCACACATGCCGTTCATCCTAACCCAACCCAGAGACACCTCCCCTCGCAGCAGCTCACCGCGCGCCGCGGCCCCTTCTCCCCGCCGCTGCGCCTTGGCCGTGCACTCTCCGGCCGGAGCCGCCGCCCCACGGCCTGGCGTGCATAGACTATCCTTGAACACCGTGGCTGAGAACTTGAAGAAACACCTAAGCAAACTGTCCAAGCGTGGCCCCCACCGCGTGCTCGTGGGCGATCTGTCCTATGCCGGTATCCCCGGCAAGGTTTATACCCCCGCGGAGGGCCAGGGCCTGCCCGCAGTGGCCTTTGGCCACGATTGGCGGCAGGGCATTAAGCACTACCACGCCACCCTGCGCCACCTCGCGAGCTGGGGCATTGTGGCGGTGGCCCCGGATACGGAGACTGGCTTCGCCCCCGATCACCGTGGTTTCGCCGCCGATCTAGAAACCTGCATGCAGATTGCCGCTGGGGTGAAGCTCGGCCAAGGCAATATCACCGTCGCCCCGGGCAAAATCGGCTTGGTGGGCCACGGCATGGGAGCCGGCGCCGCGATCCTCGCCGCCGTGGACCGCGATCTGGTGAAGGCCGTCGCCGCCATCTACCCCTCCGTTACTGCCCCCTCCTCTGAGGAAGCCGCCCGCCACGTGAACGTGCCCGGGCTGGTGCTCTCCCCAGGCCGCGGCGAGTTCCTCGATATGGGCAACCCGCCGAAGGTGGCCTTCAACTGGGGCGGCGATGTCGCTTTCCGCGTCGTGGACAAGGCAAGCCAGACCGGCTTCCGCGAGGCGAGCGTGAGCAAGCTCCTCACCGGAATCAGCGGGCTCGAGTTCGGCGCCCAAGAAACTGCCCGCGGCCTGGTCACCGGCTTCCTGCTGCACCAGCTCGCCGGGGAGAACAAGTACTCGGCATTCTCTGCCTTCGCGGCTGAGGGCAAGGGCGTGACCGCTTGGACCCGCCAAGAGCTGCGTGAAGAGGTAGCCAAGCACGACCCCCATGTGAATGCCTCCACGGAGGATGACGAGCAGGACTAACCTCCACATCTGATCTTTATTCCCGCCCCGAGCGGTGCCTTTAGGGTGAGTTTCTCAGCACTCCCCGAACAGGACCGCGCGGGGCGGGTTTCTGCTGCGCTGGGCGCGGCCATGCCCGCTCTGCCGCACTCGCTGCAGGGCGCTGCCTAGCAGCCGGGTGCGGCGGGGTGGGAGTGTGTTCTGCGCTGGCGCGCGCCTCGCGCCGTGCCTGGGCGGTGAGCTCATCGAGGGAGCGGGAAAACTCCGCTAGCCGCGCACTCGTGTGGCGCTGGAAGGTCTCGAGATGCCGGAGGAAATCGGGATTCACGTTAGTCACCATGCACCTGCCTTGTGGGGCCAGCTGGTGTGCTCACTGTGTTCTCCTTCATCGATCGGTGGGGCGGTATCCGCGGCAGCTGCTGCCGGCTCGGCAGCCTCGGCGGGCGGTTCTGGTTGTGGCTCGGGCGGTGCCGGGGCTGGGGCTGGGGCTGCCTCCTGCGCCACGTTCTGCATAGCCACCTTCTGCGCCGGCGGCTCGGGTTCGGGCACAGCGGTGAGATCCTCTGGTGGGCAGGGATCATCCGGCTGAGGCGCTTCGGGCTCAGGCTCCGGTTCGGGTGCGGGTTCCGGCGCGGGTTCCGGTTCGGCAGTTGAGACAGCCGGGGCGCAGGGGTGGTCCACCACTGGCGGGCAGTCCGCTACCGGCGCGGGCGCACAAGCGCTGGGTGCTTGTCCGAGCTCGGCGGATACCTCGATAGAGCCAGTGATAGCGGCCTCGAGGTGGGCATGAAGCGAGGCCTGAGCCTGTGCCACTCCCACGGCGGCGGCGCTGGCCATCGCCTGCCCCACCGTGAGTATCGAGCCACTCACTACCCGCCCGAGCTCGGCGGCCGGGCACGGCGGCGCGGCGGCGGGAGCAGGTGCCGGTGGCGGGCTCGGCGGAGTCGCCGGGGTGTCTGGCACGCAGGGCTTAGGCGGCACTGTCGGTGGTTGTGGCGGCGGTGCGGCGGCCGCGGGTTCGCAGGCCGGGGCCGGTTGTGGGGCCGGCTGCGGCTCTACCGACGGCGTCGGTTGGGGCGCTGCCGCAGGCGCCGGTGCTGGCTGCGGGGTGGGCTTCGGTGTGGGTTTTTCTGCCACGCAGGGCTCTGGCTCCGCTACGGGCGCGGCGGCTGCGGGCTCGCATGGCGGCTCCGGCTCACACGGCGGCTCCGGCTCACACGGTGGCGCGGGCTCGCACGGTGGTTCTGGGGTGCACGCAGCGGGCGGTTCGCTGGCGCAGTGCTGTTCGGCGTGGGCGATCAGCTCATCAAAACAGCCCGCCACGGCGGTGTCGTGATCGCCGAAGATACCCAGCAACTGCTGGCCGGCGCTATCGATCAGGCCTGCGCCCATGTGCACTAATTGCTGCGCCAGCCCGCGGGCTCCGCTACTGCCCAGCAGTTCGAGGGCGTGGCACACCGCGCGTACGGCCTCATCAAGGCTCAGCGTCATCGTCTGCGCCGCCTCATGGGCGCTGCTAGCGACCGCGTCGATGCTATCGGCGCAGGAATGCGCGGCCGCCTCTACTGCTGCGGCACCTTCTACCCGCTGCTCCCACTGCCGCATAGCCTCGCTCAGGCCGCCGCACATGGCCCCCTCGGCCACTCCGGCGAGAGCGGGGCTGAGCACCTCCTGCACCCAGCGGCCGGCGTCCTGCGGGGCGGATTCCCCTAGGGCGCAGCTCGCGGCTGTGCGTAGTGCGGAAGTATCCAAACCGGCGAGGTTCTCGGCGGCGGCGCTGAGCTCCTCGGCGCTGATCTGCGGCCCGGCATACAGCCCGCCCGCGGCCAGACGCAGCGCCTCCACCGTGGAGGCGTAGCAGGTCACGGAGCTGTTCATCTGCCCTCACCTGCCCTATCGATGCGGTGCAGAGCGTCGGCCACCGCGTGGTCCTGCTCTGAGAGGGCGCGGAGCTGATCGCTGGCGGTATGCGTCGATAAGCGAGCTGCGTCTAAAGCAGTGGCGGTATCGGTGTGCAGTTGGGTAAAGACACGGGCGAGGGTTTCACCGCGTGCACGCAGCCCCTTCCCCGCCGCGGCGGGCGGAAACTGTGGTGCGTGGCGCTGGTGCGCGCTCGTGTTCTCGGCGAGAGTGCGGAGCAACTCGGCGGTATGCGCCAGCGCGGTTGGTGGATCGACATCTATGTCAGTGTGCGTCATAGCCTCCCCCATGCGAGGTCAAAGAAACGGCGGCGTGCACCCTAGCAGGGCGCACCTTCTCACCGAGTTAGACGCACATTCGCACCTGGGAGGTTCCCGCGGCGCGGAAGTATTCTGCGCCGCCCGCGGGATTGACGGGCTCAGGCGGGTTTAGATCTCGGCCACCACGGCGGCCAGGCGGCCGGCCACCTTCCGAGCCTGCTCCTCGTGGGCGGCCTCCACCATGACGCGGAAGAGCTCCTCGGTGCCGGAGGCGCGCAGCAGCACCCGGCCGGTGTCGCCCAGCTCCGCCTCGGCCTTGGAGATGGCCTCCTTGACGCGCGGATGATCCATGATCACGGACTTGTCCGAGACCGGAACGTTGATGAGCATCTGCGGCAGCACCGTCATCACGGTGGCCAATTCCTTCAGGCTCGAGCCGGTTTCGGCCATGCGGGCCATGAGCGAAAGACCAGTCAGTACGCCATCGCCGGTGGTTCCATGATCGGGGATCACAATGTGGCCAGACTGCTCGCCGCCGAGGCTATAGCCGCTGCGGTTGAGCTCGGCGAGGACATAGCGATCGCCCACCTGGGTGGTGAGCACCTCAATGCCTGCGTCCTCCATGGCCAGCTTCAGCCCCAGATTCGACATCACGGTGGCCACCAGGGTGTTCTTGCGCAGCTCGCTATTGGCCTTCATCGCAACGGCTAGGATCGCCATGATCTGATCGCCATCAACGATGGTGCCCTCGGCATCCACGGCGAGGCAGCGATCGGCGTCACCGTCGTGCGCCAGACCAATATCGGCGCCGTGCTCACGCACCGCGCGCTGCACCTCCTCGATGTGGGTGGAGCCGCAGCCATCGTTGATGTTGTAGGAATTCGGCTTGTGGTGAATCGGGATCACCTCGGCACCGGCGGCGCCATAGGCCAAGGGGGCTACCTCGGCAGCGGCGCCATTGGCGCAGTCCACCACCACCTTGATTCCGGAAAGATCCTGCGGCACGGCCTGGGCCAGGTGCATCAGATAGCGCTCCTGGGCGTCCGAGGCTTCCTCAATCACGCGGCCGATACCGTGGCCGGTGGGGCCTTCGTCGGCGATATTGTCCATGCGGCGCTCGATCTCGTCCTCTACCTCATCGGGCAGTTTATGGCCGCCATCGGAAAAGAACTTGATGCCATTATCCGGCATGGGGTTGTGGGAGGCGGAGATCATCACGCCCATATCCGCGCCATAATCATCGGTCAAAAATGCCACCGCCGGGGTGGGGATCACGCCGACGCGCAATACGTCCACACCGCGCGAAGCCATGCCCGCGGAAATCGCCGCGGCCAGCATCTCGCCGGAGACGCGCGGGTCGCGGCCCACGATGGCGACGGGGCGGCGCTTGGAGTTGCGGTACTCCTTCGTTAGTACCTCCGCAGCCGCTGCACCAAGCTGCAGCGCCAAGGGGGCCGTCAGCTTCTTATTGGCTAATCCACGTACACCGTCTGTTCCGAAGAGTCGAGTCATTCCTCCATTATGCACGCTCGGCTACCCCGATCCCACGCCAGACATTCCCCTGCGGTGGTGCTCAGACGTATGACCGGTGCCCGTGTGGGCATAGCTGCCCGTGCGCCGGGGCTGACAGCTAGTAGCCTTGCAGCCATGTCTGTCGATGCCCGCGCAATGAGTGCCGTTATTATTCGCGATCCCCGCCGCCGTCTCCTCACCGTGCCCGAGCCCGACGGCGCCGCGCTGACCCTCCCCCAGGCTGTAGCGCGGCCGGGAGAATCCCCCGTACAAACCGCACTCAGAGCGCTGCAGGAACTCGGCATCACCCTCGCGGCAGCGGAGCTCACCCCCTGCGGAGAGATCACGACCCGCACTAGCAGCACCACCCAACTATGGATCGTTCCTGGCTCGCCGCTTCACGACGCAGCCTCACAGGACACAACAGCTCCTGCCGAGGGGCAGGGGCTCGGCCCCGAGCGGCAGTGGCTCGCACCAGATGATCGCTCCGTGCCGCTGGCGCCGCTGCTCACAGAGCATGTGCTGGATTATCTTCAGGCCCATCCGATTCACTCGGTGGCGGTGTTTAGCGGCGCCCGCGCGGGACAGGATGGGCGCCACCTCGTGGCTGCCCGCGCTGTGGGAGAAAGCCTGGCGCGCAATGACATGCGCCTGGTCTATGGTGGCAGCGCGGTGGGGTTGATGGGGGCTGTGGCCACGGCGGCTCTCGAGGCCGGCGGAGCGGTGAGCGGGGTGCTCCCGCAGAGCCTGATGCACGGCGAGATCGCCCATCCAGGGCTGACGCAGCTCGAGGTGGTGGAGACAATGCACGCCCGCAAACAGCGCATGAGCGAGCGTGCCGACGCCTTCCTCTGCCTGCCCGGCGGCACCGGCACATTAGATGAGTTCTTCGATGTGTGGACCGGCCAGCAGCTCGGCTACCACGCCAAGCCGATCGCGTTATTAGACAGCGACTATTGGGCTCCTACTCTGCGGGCGCTGAGCATCATGGTGGAGGAGGGCTTTGTGCGGGCAGAGGATTATGACGCGCTCATCCTCGGCGATAGCCCCGAGGAGATTCTCCAAGCCATGCGCACCTGGACCGCCCCGAGACCGAAGTGGAGCTAGCAGCATCGCGGCGGGTGTGTCTGGCCGGGCGCTGCTAGCGGTGCCCCAGAAACGAGCAACGCCCGCGGCCGAAGCCACGGGCGTTGAAGAAGCGTTGGTGTTTAACGCTTGGAGTACTGCGGAGCACGACGGGCCTTGTGCAGACCTGCCTTCTTGCGCTCCACGGCACGGGCGTCGCGGGTGAGAAGGCCAGCCTTCTTCAGCTGCTTACGCTCAGCCGGGTTGTACTCGTTGAGGGCGCGGGCGATAGCCAGACGCATAGCACCGGACTGACCGGTGGGGCCGCCACCGGAGATACGGGCACGGATGTCGAACTGGTTCTCGCGCTCCAGAAGGGTCAGCGGGGTCTTGATGTCCTGCTGGTTGAGCTTGGAGGGGAAGTACTCCTCGAACTCACGGCCGTTGACGGTGATCTTGCCGGTGCCCTGGGTCATGGTGACGCGGGCGACGGCGCGCTTACGACGGCCAACGGTCTGGATCGGCTGGCTGAGATCGGCCGGGCCCTCGGCTGCGGGAGCCTCGGCGGTCTCGGCGGACTCGTCCACGAGGGAGTCACCGATGGTGTTGGTGAACTCCTCGGTTGCGGCCTGCGCTGCAGCGATGTCCTCAGCGGAGGCTACCTGGGATTCGTTCTGATTCTGTTCGGTCACTGGGCCACCTGCTTGATCTCGAAGGTCTCGGGCTTCTGGGCTGCATACGGGTGCTCGGAACCGGCGAAGACGTGAAGCTTCTTCACCGAGGCGCGGGAGAGACGGTTGTGCGGCATCATGCCCTCAACAGACTCGAACACAACGCGCTCCGGGTGCAGCTCGAGGGAGCGACCCAGGGACATGGTCTTCAGACCACCCGGGTAGCCGGAGTGACGGTAGCGGAACTCACGCTCGCGCTTGTTGGAGGAAACAGCAACCTTGTCAGCATTGATGATGATGACGTGGTCACCGCAGTCGACGTTGGGTGCGTACTGGGGCTTGCCCTTGCCGCGCAGGAGGCCTGCGGCGGTCACTGCCAGGCGACCCAGCACCACATCAGTGGCGTCGATGACATACCACTTGCGGGTGATGTCACCGCTCTTCGGGTGATAAGTAGACAATGCAAAACCTTTCAAAGTCTATTCTGCTCGCTGCCAGCCAAACGTGTCAGTTATGGATAGCGCGGCGGCCGGTGGAGACCCGCGCTATCAGTACTCTTCGCAGCTTTTCCCTACCCCACGAGGGCAGGCGTTACTACGGCGAGTACACACGAAGAGTGAATTTTAGCCCCCTTTGCCTGCGCAGCGCAAACTCCTCGCAGCATCACTGCTCCGGCTCGCTCGGGAATATCGTCTCGGGCTGTGTCGTTGGAACCGCACTGCACCACCGCAGGCTCTCGCCTGGGGTGGAACCACGCGTCTATAGCTTTAAGGAGGACAGCTATGTCTCATATCGTCATTATTGGTGGCCACGGAAAGATTGCCCTTGAGCTGGCCCCGATTCTCAGCGAACGCGGCGATAGCGTCACTGCATTGATCCGAAACCCCGACCATGCCGCCGATGTGGAGGCCGCCGGAGCGCGCCCGGTGGTGGTCGACGTGGAAGAATCCTCGACCGCGGAACTCACCGCGGCCCTGCGGGGCGCCGATGCCGTGGTGTGGTCCGCCGGTGCCGGCGGCTCTGGTGGGGCCGCGCGCACCTACGCCGTGGATCGGGATGCGGCTATCCGCAGCATGGACGCCGCCCAGGCCGCCGGGGTGAAGCGCTATATTATGGTCTCCTTCAATGGTTCGCGCTCCCCACTCCAGATCCCGGAGGATCATCCCCTCTACGACTACGCCGTGGCCAAGCTCGCGGCCGATACCTACTTGGTGGATAGCGACTTAGACTGGACCATCCTGGGCCCTGGCGCACTGGACGATGAGCCAGCGACGGGGACGGTGCGCGTCACGCCGATAACGCACGGGATGTCCTCCGCGACCTCCCGCGGCAACGTCGCACAGGTGGCGGCCGCCGCCCTGCAGCAGCCCGCCACCATCCACCGGGTGATCCCCTTTATCAATGGCTCCACCCCTATCGCCGAGGCCCTCGCCGAGGTGCCTGAAGACTACTCGCAGATCAGCTAATACCGGACAGCTCTCTGGGGCATGAAACAACACACACCCCGCGGTAGCGTGCCGCCCATTCATCACTGGCGGCTGGTGCTACTACGCGGGGTGTGGCTGGGTATTGCTCGATGAGGTGGTGGTTTGAGGCGCCGCGGGGCACGAGGCGGTGCGCTCACGCGAGTGGCTGGCTGCGTCCCTGGATTTTGGAGATACACGGAGAACACGGGGATTCCACGGACACGCCCGCGCGCGAGACACACCGGCCCGAGCCTCTGCGGCGGCGGGCGGCTAGCTCCAGCTAGCGGCAGCGCGGCGATTGACATCGCTCATGCGCTCATTGCCTTCTGCCACAGTGCGGGAGATGGTGGTCAAAATAGTGTTGATCTCCAGTGCGGCGGCATCCCACGCGCGCTGGGCTTCCTGGTAGGCGGAGGAGGATTCGCCTTCCCACGCCGCGGTCATCGGCGCGATCTGGGCTTTGAGGTCCTCCAAGTTGGCGTTGATCTTGGCGGAGGTGGCGCGAATATCCTCAGCCGCTTGGCTGATGGCGCCGAATTGATAACGAATCGTGTCCATGAGTGGCACTAGCCTTTCTGTGTTGCGCTCTTATGAGGTGTGCTGATGCAGGTGAGTGGGATGCGGGTGCGCTAGAGCGCCAAGCCGCCACCGACCTGACGGAATGCGGTTTCGTTCTCGGTCTCGGAAACGTCGAAGGCGCGGGCATTGGCGCGGATATTCTCCGAGATGGAGCTCAGCGCCTCCTGCAGCTGGCGTGCCGAGGCGTCCCAGCGGCTCATGAGATTGGTGAAAGCCAGCTGCGCGCTGCCTTGCCAGCTGCCGCCGATGGCGTCGACGGTGCCGCGCAGCCGCGCTAGCTCGGCCTGAACGTCGTGGTTGGTCTGATCCACCTTGCCTGCGGTGGCGACCATGGTCTGTGATTCTGTGCGAAAATGCCCAGTCATAGATACTCCTTGAAAGATAATCCTGTGTGCATTGATGCAGCAGCTGCTGCCGGATATATAGGGAATGGACTGCACAGTGATCGGATGTGATGCTCCCCCGAGTGCTCCACACAATCCCCCCTGTGATGGTGAAACCAAGTGGCTTCATGGGATATAGACGTCAGGCACAGCGGCTGAGGTTCCGCCCCGGCTAAAAAAGCTTCTCCCCATCGCCGGTGGTGTTATCGCGGTGCTCGAGACTATCCACCGCCATGCGGCAGCTGGCGGTATGCGCATGGCTGGGCTGGTGCCGTGAATGACAGCCCACGCTGATCAACGTCCCCTGCTCGACCCAGGCGGTCCAGCGCACCACCGAGCCATCGCCTGGTTCTTCCACATAGCTGGTCTGGGCGGGCTGCCCATGCCGGCGAAATACCGCCGCCTCGGTGCGCAGTGTCTCATCCACGGCCACCATCGACTCTATCTCAGCGATCACCGCCGCCGCCGACACGGAATAAACCTCATCGAAGGAGATGAGGATGCGCAGTTCGGGATCGGCACCGTTGAGCTGAAAGCTACTGTCCCCGCGGTCACTAATCTCAAATCCCTCTGGGGTGCGCACCCGCACTGGGCCGCGCTCTACCACGATCTCTCGCGGCGCCTCCGCGCTTGTCGACGTCTCCTCCCCGGCACTGTCACTCGGCGGCGGGCTGGAGCTCGACTGCTCCGGTTCCGCCACCGTGCGTACCGGCGCCGGTTCTAATGACTGGCGGGTGGACCACCAGCTCACCCCCACCACCAGCAGCACCACGGCCACGATGGCCACGCTAAAGAGATTGACCCGCTCCAGCAGCCGGGCGATGCCGCCACCCTGAAGAGATCGGCGGCGCACGCCCTGTGGCGGCTGCGGCCACGGGCCGTCCTCGGGCTCCGGCCGCGGCGCGGTGGCAGATCGTGGCGCGGAGGCGTTTGGGGCAGGCACCTCGGCAGGCGCCGTAGGCTCTGTAGGCTCTGCTGGCTCGGGTGGCGGCTCGCCATAGCGCCAGGCCCGCACGCGGGCGGTGTGACACTGCTCGAGCAGGCACTCGCCGGGTTCTTCGGCGGCGTCGATAATCACCTCCACCTGCGGCCACTGGCTACCGGTCAGATCCCGCAGCTCAGAGACTAAGCGGCGGGCCTGATCGGGCTCGCTTAAGGCGGCGGCGCCAAGATCATAGAAATAGTGCGCTTTAGCGGTGGTTGCTTCGACCACGATGGTGAGCGCATCGGTGACGGAGACTTCCCAACGGGGCATCATTTAGTCACTCACCACCTGAATGAGTCCCTCGGCACTGCCGCCGCGGATCAACTGGGCCCTACCCGGCGCGAGGGTGGCAGGCCGCGCCCCGAAGAGCGGGCCCTCGTCTTTGTCGCTGTCGAAGAGCAGCACCAGCGGCGAGGAGTCCTTCAATTCGGCGAGCCCGGGCGCGTAGAAGGCGCGGGAGGCACCGCCGGATTTGCGGGCGTAGATCAGGTGCAGGCCGATATCGGTGGCGTGTGGCAGCAGGGGCGCGAGCGGATCGAGGAGCCCGTGCGGCAGCAGCTCGGCGTCGTCGATCAGCAGATATAGCTCGGGTCCGCTCCACCAGGAACGTTCGAGCAGCTGCTGCGGGGTGATGTCTTCGCTGGGGAGGCGTTGGCGCAGCGTGGTGCAGAGATCGCTGATGAGGCTGCGGCTGGCGTCGGTGGTGCCGCTATAGCCGGCCAGCATGTGCTCGGGGACTACCCCGAGGTGGCGGCGGCGATGATCGATGAGCAGCAGCCGTGCCTGCTCCTGCAGCAGCTGGGCGAGCTGCCGGCCCACGACCTTGAGCAGCTGGGATTTGCCACAGCCCTTGTTGCCGAGGGCAATCACGTGTTGGGTGTCGCTGAAGTCCACCGCCACCGGCTCGAGTCGGGCCCCGCCTATACCTAGCAGCACCTGCTCGGAGTCGGGCAGGCTGGCGGCCGGCAGGGTGAGGGGCAGGGTTTTTAATGCGGGCACGGCCGCCATGCCGGCCTCCTCGCTCTGCTGGGCCACATGGGCGATGTCTTGGGCGCTGGATTGGGCGATGAGGATATTCTCCCCTGCCGCGTTCAGCCCCCGGCCGGGCAGGGCGGGGAGTTTTTCTTGGCGGCGGCGATCAATCATGGAGTCCATGGCCTCGGGCAAGCGCAGCTCATAACGTTGGCCGATGAGATCCCGCACCGATGGCCGCAGGGCGGTCCAGCGGGAGGTAGAGATCACCAGGTGCACCCGCGCCGCGAGGCCCTCGCTGGCGATGCGCTGCAGGCTCGGGGTGAGCTCCTCGAAGTCGGTGGTGAGTGCCTGCCAGCCGTCGATAAGCAAAAAAGTGTGGCGCTGTTCCGGCTCATCGATGAAGCCGAGCACCTCATCCACCACGCGGGCGATGGTTTCTTCCTGCTCGCGGCCAGCCACCCCGGCGGTATGCGGCAGGCGATCGAGGGTGCCGAGTCCACCGCCGCCGAGGTCCAGAGCGTAGAGGCGCAGCGTCTCGGTGCTGTGGGTGGAGGCGAGCGCGGTGGCGATGCTGCGCAGCATGGTGGTTTTGCCGCTCTGCGGCCCGCCACAGACAGCCACATGCCCGTGTTGGCCGGTGAAGTCCACCACGAGGGGATCTTGGCGCTGCTCATAGGGACGATCGATCACACCCACCGGGGCGCGTAGCGGGCCGAGATCCTCCACCACCCCGCCGAGCGGGATGGCGGCGGGCAGCGGATCCAGCCACACCTTGTGCGCCTTTAGCCCCAGCTGGGCGGCGCGAGCGGTGGTGAGTTCCACGGTGAGATCCACGAGCGTCTGCGTGCTCGAGGGGTCTTGCTGCGAGCTGGCGCTGGCGGCGGGCAGGCACGGCTCGGGCAGGGTATCGGCGCGGGTATCGAAGCGGCCCACCCGCCCGATCGCCTCCGCAGCGGGGCCGGTGCTGGCGCTGACCGGGCCGGAGACATAGCTGGCTTGGAAGCCGCGCACCTCGGCGGCATCGGCTTTGATGAAGCCACGGCCGGGTTGATTGGGCAGCTCATAGGCGTCCGGCACGCCGAGTACGTGGCGGGATTCCATGGCCGAGAAGGTGCGCAACCCAATGCGGTAGCTTAAGTGCGAGTCCAGCCCGCGCAGCCGCCCCTCCTCCAGGCGCTGGCTGGCGAGCAGCAGATGGATGTGCAGGGAGCGGCCCAGCCGGCCGACGGCGGCGAAGAGATCGGCGAAGTCGGGGTGCTGGCCGAGCAGCTCGGAGAACTCATCGATCACGATCACCAGCGCCGGCATCGGCTCGGTGCCAGCGGCGGCCGCGGCGGCGTTGAAGGCCTCCACATTGGGCACGTTGCCGGCCGCACGCAGTACTTCTTGGCGGCGGTTCATCTCCCCGGAGATGGCGTCGCTCATGCGCTCTACTAGATCAGCTTCGGCGTGCAGGTTGGTGATCACCGCGGAGGTATGCGGCAGGCCATCGAGGCCGAGGAAGGTGGCGCCACCTTTGAAGTCCACCAGCACAAAGTTCAGCTCCGCTGGGGAGTGGCTAAGGGCGAGAGAGACCACGAACGTGCGCAGGAGCTCGGATTTTCCCGATCCCGTGGCACCGATGCACAGCCCGTGCGGCCCCACCCCGCCGTGGGCGGATTCTTTGATATCGAGCAGCAGCGGCTGGCCATCGCTTCCCACGCCGATAGGCACATTGAGACGGGTGGGATCGCCCGGGGCGCGCGGCGCCCACAGGGTTTCGGCGCGCACATGCTCCCGCTCGTGGTAGCCGAGCAGCGGCAGGAGCTCTCCCGAAGGGGCGCTGCTCTGCCGCTCGGGTCGATCGTGGGGATGAAGGGCCTTGGCTAGGCAGGTGGCCTCGGCGATGCTGAGGGTATCGGGCACCCCAATGTTTTCCTCGCCGCCAAGAATCGAGACCACCAGCGCGGCATCGGCGCGCAGGATCAGCCCATCATTGAAGGCTGCCTCATACAGCGGTGTGGCCTGGTGGGCGTCGATGGCGATGATGAGATCCCAGCGGCGCGAGCCCACGAGGTGGGCGGGCTGCTCGGCATCGTCGATATCCACGATGAGCACCCGGCAGGCGGCCTCGCTGGGAGTGCGGGTGTGCGGTAGCCATTTCAGCCACTGCCACTCCCCCTCGGCGTCGGCGGTAGTGGCTCGCGCCCCGCTGAGCACCTCGATGCCGATGGCCTCGGGGCCGTGGTGAAAAACCAGTTGGGCGATGAGTGCCCGCGCGAGAGCCCGGGCCTTCTCCCCGTGCAGTGAGATCACGCTAAACGATCCCACCTGCACCACCAGCGGCATGGCGGGCACGGTGTCCACGGCGGTCACCATGTGGCGCAGCGCCACCGCGCACACCGGGTCAAGGTCCTCGGTGGCGTTGATGTTCTGTAATTCGATCGGTGTGCACAGCGCGGTGGTGCCACGCCCGATGCGCACCTCCCCCACATCGGGATCGCCGAGGCTGCGCTCCCACATCCGCGGCGAGCCGGCGGCGGCGTAGAGCGCCTTCGGATCGGGGTGGCGGTGCAGCTCGTGGGCGCGCTGCGCGGCGGCGTTGTTCAGCGCGGCGCGGCGCACATGCGAGAGATGCCGCAGGTAGGTGCGGCGGGTGTCATCGCTGTCCTCGCCGCCCTGGGGCAGAAACATCGCCAGCATCGAGGCGCCCATCATCAGCGGAAAGAGCAGCATCATGGGATTAAGCTGCCGCTCCCCGGTGAGCATCAGCGCCACCATGCCCACCATGGCCAGCACCATCACCACTGGGATGATGATGCGCACCAGCGGCACGGGCTGCCGCGTCGGGGCATCCGGTACGGCCTCCGGCTGGATGCTGCCGCTGGGCAGCGGTGGTGCGGCGATCCGCTCGATCGCTCTGGTTTCTTCTACTGCCTGCGGAAATGCGACAGCCATATCTCAAACTCCCCCCGTAGCACGGATACTGGCTGCACCCGGCGCGCAGGCATGTCCCCCATCCCCGCGCCGCATGCATGATCGACGTCGCCCGCTCGATCGCTCAGCCCCACCGGTACAGCACTGCTCGGCCGCGGCGGGGTGCGCCTCGAGTGGACACGGCACTGATCCTAAGCCAAGCTGATGGGCACTGCAGGCCAACGGTTGCGTGCCTGCAGCTCGCCAGCACCCCATGGAGGGTGGAGGGGGAGATGGTTCGGGGGAACCATCGCAGCAGTACTCGGCGCTATCATCTGCGCGCGCGAGCCTAGCTATCTCTCTGCGCCGTCTGTGGGCGTGATCGTGTTATCTACTCAGGGGGAATTTCTTGTGACGCTGTCACTGCACTCACCATCGGCGCCGCCGCCCGAGCCGCGCCCCGCCACCACGGCGGTGACCACCACCATCCGTCTCGACGTGCCGGAGCAGCCCGAGCGCAATCGCCAGCTCGATATTGTGTTGCCGCCGCGTTCCTCACTGGCGGAGGTGCTCGATGAGGTCTTAGATCTCCTCGATGCGCCGAGTATCAGCGTGCCCTGGCAGGGGCGCACCGCCGCGGGGGTGCCTATCGACGCCACCCGGCCGCTGCATACCGTGCCCTTCCTACATGGGGGCGTGCTGGTGCTCGGCCCCTATGAGCAGCACGCCGCGCCGGTGGTCAAAGACACCGCCCATGCGCTTGCCGACGCCGCCAGCACGCCCTGCCGGCGCGGCCTCGATACGCTACCGCTGCTGGTGGCGGGCCTGGTGCTGTGTCTCGGCGCGGTGGCCGCACCCTTAAGCCCCACCGCAGTGGCGTGGTGGTGCGCCAGCCTCGCCCTGGCGGCCAGCGCGGTGGCCCTGCGGGCGCGCCGCCGGCTCAGCCCAGAGGCCACCGCCTGCTATACGGCCATTGCCCAGCTCAGCGCAGCGATAGCCGGGGCCAGCGCCGCCCAGCAGCGCGGTGTGGAGTCCTTGGTGCTCTCGAGTAGCGCTGCGGGGTGGACGCTGGTGGCTGCTGCGGGTGGACTGGCCGCCGCCACCGCCCTCGGCGCGAAGGCCCTGCATATTCGACACTGTGCCGCGGCGATCACCACGGTCGCCCTACTGACGGTGTGCGGCGGGCTGCTGGCCGCGAGCGGCCAGTGGGTGGCTGCCAGCGCCGGCACCATCGCGGTGGCCATGGTGGCTATGAGCGCCGCGCCCAGTGTGGCACTCAAAACCGCGGGCCTGCGGGTGCCGCTGATCCCATCGGCCGGCCAGGACCTCGAGGTGGCCGATCATACGATCGCCGAGCCGGAGAAGAAGGCCCGCAGGACTGCGCAGATCCTAGGCGGTTTCTACCTCGGGCTCACGGTGGTGCTGAGCCCGCTGCTGCTGGTGCTCGCCCAGCGCGCCGATGCCTTCGCCCTCGCCTTGGTGGCCTGCACCGTGGGGTCCGTGGTGGTGCATGCCGCCCGTCATCACGATGTCTGGAGCATGTGGGCGTTGTGGGTCTCTAGCTGCGCCGGGGTGGCCGCGCTCGCGCTCTGCGCGCTGCATATGGCCACCGCGGAGCTTGCCGGCCAGGGTTCGTGGATTATCTGGCCGCTGGTGATCGCCGGGGCTGTGCTCGCGCTCGCGGGCGCCGCTCCCCTGCTCACCGGGCCGCTATCGACCATGGAGCCCACATGGCAGCGGCGCCTCGAGCGGGTGGAGCATATCGCATTGGCCGCCATCATTCCGCTCTCCGCGCACCTCATGGGCGTATTCACCGCGATCCGCACCTGGGGGTGGTAGGCCGTGATGCGCTTCGTATCTCCCCTGCTGGCCGCCGTGCTGCTCGTTGGCTGTGCCCCTCTCACCGTCGCCCAGGAATCGCCGCCCGCACCGAACACCCCAGACATTGCCTGCGCTCAGCCCGCACAGATCAGCGACTCCGCTGGCGATCGTGCCGCGTGGGATGAGGCTTTACGACGCTCCCTCGCCCTCCGCGATACCCACCAGCACGCCACCGGCGCTGGGGTAAAAGTCGCCGTGGTCGATACCGGGGTGGCGCAGCATCCGCGCCTGCGCATAACCCCGGGTGCGGATTTTATCCACCCCGAGCAGCCGCGCGCGGATCATGATTGTGACTCCCACGGCACCGTAGTGGCGGGGATTATCGGCATGCGCCCCGACCCCAGCAGCGATGAACTCACCGGCATCGCCCCGGATGCCGAGATCCTCAGCATCCGCCACACCAGCGCCCACTATCGCAGCCCGCAGCGCGACAGCAGCGGCAATCTCGCGAATCTCGCCGAGGCTATCGATGCGGCTATCGACGCCAAGGCGGATGTGATCAATGTGTCGGTGGTGTCCTGTGTCTCTCCCGCCCGCGCCGCGGGGCTGAACACGCGAGCGCTCCGCGCCGCGGTACGGCGGGCGGAGGCCAGCAACGTCGTGGTGGTCGCCGCGGCCGGCAATGCTTCCGAGAGGTGCTCCCCCGGTGATGTGGTGTATCCGGCGCATCTGCCCACCGTGATCGCGGTCAGCGCCGTCGATCACTCCGCGCGCAGCCTCGCCGAGTACACGCTCCCCGCCGCCGAGGACACCGGGCTGCAGCTCAGCGCCACCGGCGATGTTCCCATAGCCCTGCACTCGGAAGGAAGCGGCCTCGCCTCTGGGGTATACCGCGATGAGGGCCAAGTACACGGCTATATCGGCACCAGCTTCGCCGCGCCGATAGTCTCTGGCGCGGTGGCACTCCTGCTGCAGCGCGACCGCCACGCCAGCCCAGCGGAGATTCGAGCGCGACTGGCCACTATCGCCGACCCAGCGCGGGGTGAATTCGATATCCACGCCGTACTCACTCATCTCGATCTCGACACCCGCACCAGCGCAGCGGAGCGGGATATCACTATCCGCACCGCGCAGAGCGATCCCACCCGCAACCGGGTGGCGATCATGGCAGCGGTGGCCCTCGCCGCCATCGCACTCCGCGCCATTATCCGCGGCTGGCGCAGCGACCGCGAGGCCTAAAACCCCTCGCCCCTCGCCCACAGACTGCGGCGAGGGCGAGGGGGTACTTTAAGCGCCGAATTACTCCTCTATACGGCGATGCGCGGGAGCACGGGCCGCCTCAAAAGACAGCACCTCGCCCTCCGGCAATAACGACACCACCGACCACGAGGCCGCCGTGGTGGACTCCACCCCCACCACCGCCAGCTCTTTGTCTGAGGGCACCGCATGCCGCCGCCCCGTCTCCGAGATCACATGCGTGCCCTGGGCGGTATCCACCCCAAAGGCTAGGCCCGAGCGCTGCTCATCCTCATAGGCCGGACGGTAATGGGTGGCATGGGCGCCCAACACGGGGATCGAACCCTCCAGCGCGCGCATCCGCACCCCAGGGCCGCGCTGTTTCCCCGCCGAGCACACCGCCGCTGGATGCGACTCGGGCGCGCCGAGGAAGGGGGCGTCGATAAGCGAATAGGGGCGACGCAGCAGCTGCAGTGTCTGCCCACTATCGCCGAAACCACTGATCTCCTCCCGCGTGCGCTCACGCGTCCGCGCCCCCAGTTGCACGAGAATGCTGCGTTGCGTATCCGTGAGCTCTATCAGGTTCTCGCGGCGGATGAGATAGGCGGCCTCACCCACATCCGCGATCTCCCACGGGGCCGAGGGCACCGCGAAATCCGGCAGCGCATGCACAGTATTCAGCCACGTACTGGTGGTCTCCACCACCGGCGTGTCTCTATCCACCCCCACTGCCTGGCGGGTAGCGGCCCCCAGCTCATCACGCGCAAAAGGCAGCCGGCGACGCCCCTCGGAGGTGATCAACCACTGCGTACCGCGCTCATCGCGGGCCACAAACGCCTCCTCCTCCGTTAGCGGCCGATACGCAATCCCCGAACCCACGTGCAGCTCATCACTACGCACCTCGTGGCAGGCCACCAAAGGCTGCTCCGGCGCCGAATCCGCCACGGCCGACGGCGCCACACCGATGCCCACCTCATGCGCGAAACGCTGCGTGGCCAGCACCGCATCCGAAATCCGCGCCGGGGTGGCGGCCTCGCCCACCACCAGCCGCGCCGAGGCCAGATTCGTCACGGGATGAACGCCCTCCTCAGAGCGCACATAGAGCGCCCCCGACTCGGCCACCATGATCGGCGCCTCCCCTGGATCGCGCTGCGGCGAAAATAGCGCCATCGCGCCGGCGCCCAACCCCACCACCACAGCCGCGGCAGCACCAAAGGCCAGCGCCTTATTCCGCGCCCCGAGCGGATCGTGGATCATTCGAATATCGCCCATCACCGCCCCGAGCTCGGCGCGGCGGAGCAGAAACTTATAGCCGCTCACCTGCGCCTGCGTGGTGGGCTGCAGGATCGATCGCAGCGGCTGATGATGTGTATCGGAGTGCTCACCCATGTGGCACCAGACTCCTCCCCCGAGAATGATTATTGGAACTGCGCCCTCGCACACACACTCACGCGAAAGCCTCTACGTGGCTTTTCGACGCACCCCGTCCCCCGACGGGTGCTGATGGCCTCAAGGCCTGCAGATTCTGTGCTGTGTACCTGCGCTGAGCGACGCTGCTCTCACTTTAAACGCTGCGCAGGCGGGGTGCAGGGTGAGGGCACACACCATCTTCTCGCTGGAGAATAGCCAGCATCGCCCCAGCGCCGTTAGCGATATCGCTGACTAAACGAAATTCTGAGTTGGGAGCCCCGAAGTACGGGTAGTCTGGAACCATGTCTGTTAGCTCGTTATCTGCCAGTACCCAGAATTATGTGAAGATCATTTGGGGGCTGAGCGAATGGAGTACGGCGCCCATCACCACGGGAATGATCGCGGACAAAGCTGGGGTGAAGAAGTCCACGGTCTCCGATGCGTTGCGCAAGCTTAGTGACGCCGGCCTCGTCGAGCACTCGCGCTATTCAGCAGTGACTCTCACGGATCTGGGCAGAGAGTACGCAGTGGCCATGGTGCGCAGGCACCGCCTGATCGAAACCTTCCTCGTGGATACCTTGGGATATCGCTGGGAACAGGTGGATCGCGAAGCGGATGCTCTTGAACATGTGGTGTCTGATCTGATGATCGAACGATTGGATGAGCACCTTGGCCATCCACAACGCGACCCGCACGGGGACGCAATTCCTGACTCACAGGGCACTATTATCCGCCCGCCCGCGGTGCGATTAACGGAATGCGAACCGCATTCCGTGGTGACCATTGCCCGCATTGCCGATGATGATCCGCAGCTTTTGCAGTACCTTGCCGAACATGACATCGGCCTCGATACGCGCGTTCAGGTCACGGCGGGGCCGCCCTTTAGTGAGTCGATTACTATCACCCCGCACGACGGCGAGGAGGCGCTCACTATCAGCAGCACCATAGCGCAGTCGATCTTCGCTATTCCCTCGCAGCCGCAGGACTAACTATGCTGCGCCGCGCGATCAGAAGAATCCGCGGAGCGCATCTGGGATCCGGGGTGGCGGTCCCATCTGCCACGCTGCATCCACAAAACGAGTCACGTCGTCTTGATCGGCGTTGCGCAGGTAGAGGCTCACCATCCTCATGAAATATTCCATGACCTCTTCAGGCGCATGGGAGCTAGCCAAGATGCGCGTAGCCGATGCGGGGTTTCCCTCTTTGAGATCACTAAACATGCCTACGGCTTCTATCCAGTGACCATCGGAGGCTGGTTGTGCATCCATCGCTCTTCCTCCCTCGTATGACGAGAAGTGTCCATCCACCGCACCGGCACCGGCTGCGTCAAGGACACAGCCACTGCCCATATCGGTGAACATGTGCATGGTCTTCGGTTCGCGTACTGCAGATCTCAACAGAGCCACAGTGTTCGCCTAGCCGAAGTTAAATGTTTGACACAGCCTATCACAAGCGCTCATAATTGCCGTGGATAACTACACATTGGTGCCCGCGGTCGCTGCGGGCGGGGCGGATTAGCGCATTTGTGCAGCTCAAAGTGGATTACCACCGCTGCGAATGCATGAGTACGAGCCTTTCTGAGCGGGCCCGCACGGCCCCCTCCGCGATGGAGCTTTCCCGTCGCGTGCTCATCGTCTCAGCGGCACGTGCCTCAGCGTGGTTATGCCACAGCACGGCCCCCACACCAGGATCGTCCTCCACTGCGGGAAGCGCCGAGCAGCCCCTCAACACCAGCTACACACGCTTTAAGGAGTATGTATGACTAACAAGAACGTAGTAGTACTTGTCGGAAGTTTGCGACGTGGATCCTTCGCCCGCAAGATCGCGAAGAATGTGATCCCCATGTTCCCCGAGGACATCTCCGCCGAGATCGTGGAGATCCGGGACCTGCCTTTGTACGACTTCGATTATGACGACCCCGAGGTCGAGGACAAGACCACCCCGCAGGAGTACACCGAGTTCCGCGAGCGGCTCAAGCAAGCCGATGGCGTTCTCTTCGTTACGGCAGAAAACAACCGCACCATCCCCGCGGCACTGAAGAACGCCGTTGATATCGGATCCAAGCCCAACTCCGATGTGGCATGGAAGGGCCTGCCCGCTGCGATCATCAGCCACTCCGTTGGCCGGATGGGCGGCTACTCCTCCCAAAAGAACCTGAAGCTGGCACTCTCCTACTTCGACATGCCGATGCTGGGGCAGCCGGAGGTATTCCTCGGCCAGTCGCCGACGCTTTTCGACGACAATGACAAGATCGCTGTGGAATCCACGGTGGAATTCCTCCAGGGCCACGTCCAGCGCTTCGTCGAGCTCATGGAAGCCAACCCGCGAAACAAGGCCTAACGCCCCGCGCGCGGAGGGGGTTACGTACACCCCAACCAATCGCGCTCAGGAATTAAGCCGCGCCAATCGTTTCGGTCTGCACGTACCGGCGATTAGTGGAGGCAACAGCTGTGGGTCTCTAGCTACCACCCACTAGCTGTGCAGCCTCTTGGCGCGGCTTTTTCGTACCTCTTTAACGGCGCCACCAAGGTGCGGTGAGTTCTATGAGAGTGCCGATCTAGCTGGGCGACTGGGTAGTGCCCCACTATGCGCGGCTCTGCCGATCTCGTCCTCGATCACTTCGGCTCCCTCATCAAACTCTTCGTGCGCGGTGTCATCGGGCGGAGCGAAGCGCCGCATCGGAAACCGCTATCCGGACAAGCGATAGTAGTTAAGCCGCGCGAGGAATTGTGCTGCAGCTGCCTTGTCGTCGATGCGCATGCCGCGTTGCTCGAGCGGTTCTACCTAGTGCTCGTAGCTCAGCCAACCTTTCGGCATCGTGTATGCCTCCATAGAAATAAAAGGCCCCGGTCATGTGTGCATTACCCACAAGGGGAAGAGGCCTGACTGAGGATCTATCACCGAAAATTCTATGTCCCCGCACACACTGGCACAACGGTACTGCTGTCAGGGTATCCGGATCGGGCAACGTTCACCGGCGAGGAGCGCGGCCACCTACACCCCATGGATAAGAATCCACACCTATCCGCCACTGCTCCCCACCCCGCTAACTAGCGCACATCATCTCGCTCGTCTGCGCCATCGCCAGAGTCCCGCCGCTGCGATGGGCGCGGGCCTCTGCCGAGGACCTTGGCGGCGACGACCACTGTGGGAGTCACCAAGGTGATGAGGAAGATGAGAACAATGATGAGGATGTCGCCTGCGCCCATGGTTGCGCACCTCCGTGCTGTCGTCGAGTTAGGAGTCCTTGTCTTCTGGATCAGCGGCTGCGATCGGCTGGGGTGCTGGGCCGCGGGGCGGATCATCGAGGTGATTGCCCTTGAAGCGCCAGCCCTGCATGGTGGCAGAGAGCTCCTTCGGATCGCGGTCCCGATTCTTATTGGGTTTAGAGGGGCGATGGAAATAGGGCACCTCTTCGCCCTCGTCGTTGACGCGGGTGGGCAAGGGCGGCAGCTTCTCTGGGGAGAAACGGGAGTTCTTGCGAATCTCTAGCAGCTCCTTGTCGGTGAAGTTAGCGTTCACCGCCCAGATCACTGTGTCGTGGTCCTTGTACACCGGGGTGAGCCCGGGTGATTCCCAGCTGCCGTGGTCGAGGCGCAGGTGCGGGTGCTGGAAGGGCCAGAAGATCGGCGGGGAGGAGATGTAGTACTTCACGTTGAGCTTTTTGACCATCTCATCGGCAAAGTTCTCCTCATCCGGATCATAGGTGGTGCCAGCGCCCACCAGGTTCGGATAATCATGAGCGATGTGTGTCGGCGAACCAATGGGCGGCTCGGGCCACTGATAGTGCTTAAACACCGCGGGCAGCCCGTTATAGGCGTACATCCACCCATGACCATCCGCCGGCTCACCAATAATCGTTCCCTCATAGGCACCGGGCTGCTTGGCCAGCCAGTCAAAGGCGTGGCGATCATAGGGGGTGACCATGCGCTCTACACGGTAGGTGGAGCCCACCGCCCACTGGTCGCCGCCGCGCACAGCCGCCTCGGCCTCGTCGACGGCCACGAGTGCCACGATTCCGCTGAAGAGCAGCGATACCGCGGCAGAGGCCGCCGCCCAGGTACGTACCTGCTTGCTTGGGGCGGGATCGTCATAGTCTGGGGAGTGGGCATGCTCCCCCGCCGCGGCACGGGCGCGGCGTATCTGGGAACGACGCAGCCACCAGGTCACAGGGGCCAAAGACACGAGCCGCACCGCGGCAGCGAGGGCCACGCCGGCCCCGGCGGCGATGAAGATCCCCACCGGCATCACCAGCCGGTGCGGGCCGTTGTAGTGCAACGCCGAGATCATGTGCAGCAGATCTCCCACGCCGGTATCGAAAGGCTCGAAGGCTTCGGTGGTGACCGCCAAGAACACTCCATAGGCTGCGGCGGCCCACAGCGCGCGACGCCACAGCAGTGCCACAATGCCGCCGGCCAATGCCAGCCAGAGCAGCCCCATGTGGAGCTCAAAAATCTCGGTGTGGCGGGTCTGCAACGTAGCGGCGTGATACCACGCCTCCGAACGGGAGAAACCGAAGTCCTCCCCGAAGGCCTCCACTTCCTTCGTCGCGCCGAAACCAGCCACAATCTGGGGCAAGAGCACCAGCATTGCGCCTGCACCAGTCGCGGCAAGCAACCCCACATCCTTCAATCGGACGAGAATGCGTTCCCGCCAATTCTCCGGTGTCGTCGACGGCAACCACAGCAGATACAACAGCCAATAACAGGCCACGAGTGTCACCACGATCGTGACGACCGAGGAATGCACTTGGGCCGCGCCCAAAAAAGCCATCCCCGCGGCCAACGCCCGGCCAGGGTTCTCCGGCACCTTCATCATCGCGCAGCCAGCGATCATCGCCATGCCTACACCCGCGATATACGGCCAGGCCCCCACATAGTGCCCGATCCAGAACACAGCCGGAATAGCGTAAACAATGATCCCGGCGAAGGCGGCCGCAATGCCCGCCGCCATGCCGCGGGAGCCAAGGATGCGCCATGCCACATAGGCTGCGGCCATCACAAAGCCCAGTGCTGGGAGCATGATGGAGGATATATTCAGTGCCTCGATAACGGAGTAGTTGCTGGCGTCGACAAGCGCAAAAACCCCGGCATGCCAGCCGGAGGGATAAAACTGGCTCACCTCGGGCTCACGGGAGAGCACCTCGCCCATGCGGGTCGGCGACGCCATGTGGTTCTCCGCGATATAGCGCACCACATTGGCGTGCCATTCCACGTCCCAGCCTTGGTGGATCGAGCCCAAGCCTTCGGGTGTGTCGGTGAGGATCTCCAGCCCCCGTCGGAGGAACATGCTGACGCCCAGGAGCACACCGGCCGCGGCGATCAACCAGGTGTAGGTGCGGCTATCGCGCACGCGGCGTCGCACCGCATCGGTAATACGCGAGGAGGCATCGCCCCAGCCTTCGCCGCCGCGCGCCCGCGCGAAGCGCCGTTGGGCAATCACGAGCCGCGCCACGCCCCATAGGGCTGCGATCACCCACATGCTGATGATGCCGCCGCGGATAAATCCACCGTCGTAGTCTTTATCGATAGCGCCGGCCAACCACGCCAACAACCCGTAAATACCGAAGCTCAGCGGCAAGGACATCGCAGCTGCGCTCGAGGGACGCAGCCCGCTGATCAAGGCGAAAATAAAGCCGGGCAGCAGAAAGACCAGACTGGTGATGGTGAGCACCGAGAACAACAACGCGTCTACCCTGCCTTCATTACTCGCATGAGGGATACTGCACGGACTTTTATCCTAGACCCACTACCCCACGAGCCGGTATGCCCGCGCTGCACACCGCTAGTGATCGCGGCGTTTTTTGGTCACGAGGGAGCGCGCCTGTAGCTCCTCGACGCTTGTTGGATAGTCCACCCCGGCCAGCGCCAGCCCTCGTGCTGGGGCCAGCCGCAGCCGCGGGGAGCGGGTATCACGGAGAAGCAGATCGTCCACGAACTCCACCGGTTCGGCGCCGCGACCGACCTCGATGCAGGCGCCGACGAGAGCGCGCACCATGTTCCAGCAAAACGCATCCGCGCTTAGCGACGCTTGCAAGAGCCGAGGCTCCAGGACGGTGGAGATATCCTCCCACTGGAAATACTGCAGAGTGCGGATCGTGGTGGCGTGGGGCTTGGCTTTGCAGAAGCCCGCAAAATCGTGCAGGCCGAGCACTCGGTCCGCGGCCTGTTGCATCAGCTCGAGATCCAGTTCGTGACGGACCTGCGCGGTATCGCGGCGACGCAACGGGTGGGCTCCAGCGCGGGCACAGGTGAGACGGTAGACGTAGTGGCGTCGTAAAGCGGAAAAACGCGCGTCGAAACCCTGCGGGGCGAGCTGCACATCGCGAACCTGGATATCGCCCTGGAGCATCTTATTCAGCCGCGTCACCAAACGCGCGGGATCGCCATTGATGGAGCGGGACTCCAGGGCCGCAGCCGGCACATCGGCATGGGCGACCTGGGCGAGGGCATGGACTCCCGCATCGGTACGGCCAGCCACCACCAGCTCAATGGGCTGGCGAAAGATCGTGCTCAGCCGCTCTTCCAGCTCCTCTTGCACCGTGCGCGGGCGCGGGGCATCGGGGCGCGCACGGTTGAATTGTTTGGCCCAGCCGTGAAAGTCCGTGCCGTCATAGGCGAGGTCAAAGCGCAGGCGGACAGTATCAGACTGCGCGGTGTCGATCTCAGACACGGGAGATAATCCTCCTTGCGGGATGAGCGAGACGTGGCCACGGTGACGCGGCCGTTTAGTTGTTCATAAAATACTTGGTGAAACGCTTAGAGCCGGTGAGCACCACCGTCAAACCATAAAACTGCAGCCACAGCCCGAGGGTATCGAGCGAGATGCGCTGGAAGATACCTCCCGAGGCGCCGGTGACCGCCACGAGGAACATCATCGCGGAGACAACGGAGAAAAAGAGTATGAGCGCGGTGGTGATGATGAACGCCCAGCCGGCAGCCTTCACCCCGTGCGCGGCGCGGGCGCCGACGATCACGATAAACGTGACCACCAAGGTAGACCACGCGGAAATGTAGATCAGCCCCAGCATGGCCTCATGCACCCACCGGGTGATATCGAGAGGCGCCAGCCCTGCTAGGCCCACTCCCACACCCCACACGCCGATCAGCCGGGTCACGCGGGCATCTAAGAGCGGGTGGAGGCGGGTAATACCCATGCGGAGCTGCTCGCACATCAATGAGGCGGTGAGCATCAACACCCCGGTGGCGAGGAGCGCCCCGTTAAACACGAAGAATCCCGGGGAGCAGATCTCCACCGCGGGGATCTCCATGGGCAAGGAGCCGCAGGTGCGGGCACCGAGATCATCGACACGGTTGGTCTCGATATTGAAATCGCCCAGATAGACCCGCGCGGCATAGAGGCGGGCCAGGAAAATCAGGAGCGGCCCGAGGAAGATCATCCAGCCGATCGTGCGGATGCGCGACCACTGCATCGCGGCATTGGAAGGCCGATCCTCATAGCGGGGGCGCGGACGCTGCTCCTTGCCCGCGGCCGCAGTACTCGACGTGGCGCTCGGGGTGGCGCTCGGCGTGGTGCTGGAGGTAGCGGCGTTCGACATATCCGCAGCACGAGAACCCTCCTCGGGTGGCTGCGGGGACTGCGGGGCGCCGCTGGTTTCATTCACGCCTCTACCCTAACCGATCAACTGCGACCGACTAGCGACCACGAGGAAGAAACCTCGAGCACGCGTGCGGGCACCACCACTGCCCTGCGCCGCCTAGATAGTTAGGGCCGCCTTGCCTATATATTCTTGTCTCCGATAGCATCGACGTGACTAACACGCCATGACGAGCCACGAACGCGTAAAGGACAGTGCAGCATGGGCAAGGGAATATACGGCACGATCATGAAGCTGCTGCGGGCGGAGGATCTGCAGTGCAGGGTCGAGCGGGTGTGGATGCACACCGACACCATGAAGGCGCTGCGCATCAGCTCGCCCGAGTTCATTCGCGCCCACCGGCCCGCCGAGGGCGAGTACCTGCGCTGCTGGTTCCCAGAGCTGAACAACCCGGCTAAAGAAGTGATGCGCGGCTACACCCTGACCGATATCGACTATGACACCGGGGAGTTCACCCTCTACTTCCTGCTCCACGAACCTGCCGGGCCCGCGTGTGCGTGGGCCCAGACCGCTACAGAGGGCGATACATTCGATGCCGCCTACTATGGCTCCAGCCCCTTTCACGTGGAGGGTGCAGACCCCGATGGCTTCGTATTCATTGCCGATGCCGCAGGTATCCCCTATGTCAACGCCCTTGCCGCGGACTTAGCGCCCCGCTTCCCTATGCAGGTGTGGATGCTTGATTGGCACGCAACCGATCATGAGATCCCCATCATGGAGCATGAGAATATCTCGGTGGAATGGGTGGCTCCCACCAGCGAGGCACTGCTGGAAAAGGCCCGCGGCTTCGACTGGGAGGGCTGGTATCCGCACCTTGTTTGCGAAACGAAGGTGCTGCTCGCTACGCGACGCTACCTGCTGAAAAACGTGGGCATGAAAAAAGCCGACATGCACAACCACGCGTATTGGATTGCCGGCAAGGCGATGGGTACGAGCCGGGACGTCTCCCGCGCTCAGGATTAGGCGCCCGTAGCGCGGCCGCGGCTGACACAGCCGAGCCAGTGCGGCCGGGCCTAGGAAAAGACGAACACCGCAGGGAAATCCCTGCGGTGTTTCTATCTGAATCCGACGAGTGTCGGGCTTTAGCGGAAGCGCTTAAGCCTTGTCCTCGGTGGACTCGGTGGTCTCAGCGGCCTCGGTCTCCTCGACCTCGGTCTCCTCAGCCTGAGCCTCTTCAGCCTTCTTGGAGGCTGCTGCGCGGGTGGCGCGCTCTGCCTCGGTGGAGACGGTGGGCTCGAGCACCAGCGAGATCTGGGACATCGGGGCGTTGTCGCCGCGACGGTTCTCCAGCTTGATGATGCGGGTGTAGCCGCCCTCGCGACCCTCGAACTGGGGAGCCAGCTCGTGGAAGAGGTGGAAGATGACATCCTTGTCCTGGATGTGCTTAGCAACGTTGCGGCGATCCGCGACGGTGCCCTTCTTGGCCTTGGTGATGAGCTTCTCCGCGTAGGGGCGCAGCAGCTTGGCCTTGGCGTGGGTGGTAACGATCTGCTCGTTCATGAACAGCTGGGCTGCCAGGTTCGCCAGAATCTTCTTCTGGTGAGAAGCCGAGCCGCCCAGACGGGCACCCTTCTTCGGGGTAGGCATAATGGTTCTCCTCGTATAGGAATGTTGTGAGCTTATTCCCGCCGCGGGCCCAGCCGTTTAGCGCTGGTGGGCGGCGGTTTCGCCCGGATATGTCTTACTCGGAATCTTCAGCGTCGGAGGCGTCAGTGTCCACGAAGTCGCCGGTCTCGGCGTCGTAGCCCTCGATTTGGGTGGGATCGAAGTCCTCCGGTGCGTCCTTGAGGGTCAGGCCCAGCCCTGCGAGCTTCACCTTGACCTCGTTGATGGACTTCTGACCGAAGTTGCGGATATCCAGCAGATCCGACTCGGTGCACTCTGCGAGCTCACCGACGGTGTGGATGTCCTGGCGCTTCAGGCAGTTATAGGAGCGAACGGAGAAGTTCAGATCCTCGATGGCCACGCTGTAGGCGGCGATGTTCTCGGTCTCCTGCGGGGAGGGGCCGATCTCGATTCCCTCGGCGGCGGTGTTCAGCTCGCGGGCGAGACCGAACAGCTCCACCAGGGTCTTGCCGGCGGAGGCAAGAGCGTCGCGGGCGGTGATGGAGTTCTTGGTCTCCACATCGATGATGAGCTTGTCAAAGTCGGTGCGCTGCGCAACACGCGTTGCCTCAACCTTGTAGCTCACCTTGAGCACCGGCGAGTAAATCTGGTCCACGGGGATGCGACCGATTTCCTTGCTGCCGTTGTACATGGTGGCGGGAACGTAGCCGCGGCCGCGCTCCACCACCATTTCGATGTCCAGACGACCCTGCTCATTCAGCGAGGCGATGTGCAGATCCGGGTTGTGGATCTCCACGCCAGCCGGCGGCTGAATATCAGCTGCGGTGACCTCGCCTTCGCCTTCCTTGGACAGATACATCACAACCGGCTCGTCGGAGTCGGAGGACAGCACTAGGCCCTTGATGTTGAGGATGATGTCGGAGACATCTTCCTTCACACCCGAGATGGTGGTGAACTCGTGGAGCACACCGTCGATCTTGATGCTGGTCACGGCGGCGCCCGGGATGGACGACAGCAGGGTGCGACGCA
Source organism: Corynebacterium sp. TAE3-ERU30 (assembly GCF_019209925.1). Lineage (NCBI taxonomy): Bacteria > Bacillati > Actinomycetota > Actinomycetes > Mycobacteriales > Corynebacteriaceae > Corynebacterium > Corynebacterium sp. TAE3-ERU30. Next base: position 82,794 of record NZ_JAHUTO010000003.1, read on the forward strand.
GCGAGTTACCGAGGGTGTAGCCGAAGCCGGGCTCCAGCGGTTCGATCACGAAGCGTGAACGAGCCTGTTCAACGAACTCCTCGGTGAGGGTAGGGCGTTGCGAAATGAGCATGGGATAGAACTCCTTGTGTGGCGACCGCTATATGACGCCTGAGATAAGGAACATATGACGTTGTTGTGCTGCCGGTGCAACAACCACCTAGGTGGCATCGCACCAGCACGAGCACGTGAAGATTCCTCTTCGGTAATGGCGCCCCGCCGGCCGCTATGGGCCAGCGAGTGGCTGCTATTACTTCGAGTAAAGCTCGACGATGAGCTGCTCCTGCAGCGGAATGTCGATCTGGGCGCGCTCGGGCAACTGGTGCACGAGGATGCGCAGGGTGGAGGGCACGACCTGCAGCCATGCCGGAACGACGGCGTCCACCTGGTTGTCCTGGGCCTCGTCGAACCAGACCATCTTGCGGGACTTCTCACGGACATCGATGATGTCGTACTGAGAAACCTGGAAAGACGGAACGTTGATGTTCTTGCCGTTCACGGTGAAGTGACCGTGGGAGACAAGCTGACGAGCCTGACGACGCGTGCGGGCAAGGCCGGCACGGTAGACAACGTTGTCGAGACGGGACTCGAGCAGGATGAGCAGGTTGTCGCCGGTCTTGCCGGGCTGACGGTTCGCCTCTGCGTAGTAGCGGCGGAACTGCTTCTCCATGACGCCGTAGGTGAAACGAGCCTTCTGCTTCTCCTGCAGCTGCAGGAGGTACTCGGACTCCTTGATGCGAGCGCGGCCTGCCTGTCCCGGGGGGTACGGGCGACGCTCGAAGGACATATCTCCACCGACGAGGTCGACGCGGAGACGGCGGGACTTACGGGTTGCTGGGCCGGTATAACGAGCCATGAGTTTCTAACCTTCCTTTCCCGAATTCTTAAACGCGACGACGCTTCGGCGGACGGCAACCGTTGTGCGGCTGCGGAGTCACATCCGAGATCGAGAGAACCTCAAGGCCGGCGGCCTGGAGGGAGCGGATTGCGGTTTCGCGGCCCGAACCCGGGCCCTTGACGTAGACGTCAACCTTCTTCATGCCGTGATCCATTGCCTTACGGGCAGCGTTCTCGGCAGCCATCTGCGCAGCGAACGGGGTGGACTTACGGGAGCCCTTGAACCCGACGTGGCCGGAGGAGGCCCAGGAGATGACGGCACCATTCGGGTCGGTGATAGACACGATGGTGTTGTTGAAGGTGGACTTAATGTAAGCGGCACCCTGTGCCACATTCTTCTTTACGACGCGACGGCCAGAACGGCGAGCGCCGGAGCGAGTCTTTGGAGGCATTACTTCTTCTTTCCTGCGATCGTCTTCTTCGGGCCCTTACGGGTACGAGCGTTGGTCTTGGTGCGCTGACCGCGCACGGGCAGGCCACGACGGTGGCGCAGACCCTGGTAGCAGCCGATCTCGATCTTGCGACGGATGTCAGCCTGAACCTGGCGGCGGAGGTCACCCTCAACCTTCCACGAGTTCTCGATGACGTCACGCAGAGCAGAGATCTGCTCGTCGGTCAGAGCGTCGGTACGCAGGTCGGGAGAGATGCCGGTCTCTTCCAGCAGCTTGGCGGCGCGAGCCGGGCCAATGCCGTAAATGTAGGTGAGAGCGACCTCCATGCGCTTATTGCGCGGGAGGTCAACTCCAGCTAGACGTGCCATGAGGCATTACCTTTCCGGTTGTTACGGTGGTTTTCTCCCAACTCGTCCCCACCAGTTGACGCTTCGCCCGGATGCGGTGCCGGACTGTGGGCCAAGATACGTAGGGCTTCAGCCACCGATTGCCGAAGGTTGGTTGAGTGCCGAAGCTGCAACCGCCGCGAAGGCGCATACATGAGCAAGAACCCAACGTGAAATAACCGTCGGGTTCCGTCTCGCCTCGGGGCACTCGGTAGAGTTAGGAGGCTGTGAGTTTTACTTGTAGCGGTAGACGATGCGGCCGCGGGACAGGTCATAGGGAGACAGCTCCACAACCACGCGGTCCTCGGGCAGGATACGGATGTAGTGCTGACGCATCTTGCCACTGATGTGCGCGAGCACCTTGTGGCCGTTGTCCAGCTCTACTCGAAACATTGCGTTCGGAAGAGGCTCGATAATTCGACCCTCGACCTCAATTGCGCCTTCTTTTGCCATATCCTCAAACATTTCCCCAGCCACTGCTGTGGCCGGTTTGATGGTCGTCTGCTACATCGGTGCGACAGCCAAAGCAGTCACACCAAAGCGCAAGCATACCGTTTCTGCTGGAAATCGCAAAATGGCGGCGCCATCACGCGCTCGGGGCCGGCGAGTTTTAGTCTTTCTTGCCGGCGCGGAGGAGGGCATCGCCTTCGAGGCGGAAGATTTCTTGATCCTCCAGCGCCCCACCGCCCATCCTGGTGTAGAAGGCGCGGCCATTGTCATTGTCTTTGGAGACATTCCACTCCATGCGGGCATAGCCGCGGTCCACGCATTCGGCGGCCAGCGAGCTCAGCAGCGCTTGGCCATAGCCCTTGCCGCGGTGCTCCTCGCGCACATAGAGATCTTCCATGTGAATGACGGGCGTAGATTCCCAAGTGGAGAATTTATAGAACCACAGGGCGAAGCCGGCGAGCCGCTCGGCGCCGTCTTCCTGAAGCACAGTCACCCGCGCCAAAGGGTGCGGGCTAAAGAGGTGCTGCTCGAGACGCTCCTCGTTGGCACGTACGCCATTGGGAGCACCCTCGTGTTCAGCGAGGCAGTGGATGAGATCGAGGATCTCAGGGATGTCTGTGTCACGGGCGGGGCGGATCGTATAGTCCTGCATGACTATCCAGTGTAGCGATCTAGGCCACACTATGATGCCAGCAGCGCCGGAGCGCTGGCCCCGCCGCGCGTCAAAGGACGCTTATCGACGCACGGGCCCGTTGGGAACGCCGTAGTCCACATCGCCCCACACGTAGACGAGATCGTTGATGTTGAGGTGGTTGTAGAACCGCTCGGACTCGCGCATCGGCACGTGCACGCAACCGTGGGAGAGCACCTCGGGGTCACCGCCGTGGAAGGCGATGCCGTTGTAGGTGAAGTACACGGAGTTCGGCATGGGAGCGTTGAAGAACTCGCGCGAGACCTCGTCCTTGACCTTGCGGTTCACATAATGGCGGCCGGGTGGGGTGTCATAGCCATCGGCGCCGGTGGAGATGCGGATGACGTCGCTGACGCGGTGACCCTTGCCGTCTTGCAGCCATGCCACCTGCTTATCAGCGTCCACGCAGGCACGTGCCTCCTTCGGGCACGGGCTGGGAGTGGGGCGCGGGCTCGGCGCCGGAGCGGGCTGCGGGGCCGGAGCGGGGGCCGGGTTCGGGGCGGGGCGCGGGCCGGAGTGACGGGCGATGATGCCCGGATAGACGGCCTCGAGGGTGCGGTCTACGGCGTCCTTGGCCTGCTGTGCCAGCGGTGCCGGCAGCAGCTGGTCGGCGCTGCGGTGCAGATCACCGCGGGTGCGCCATGCCTGGGCCTCGCCTTGGGCACGGAAATCGGACTGGGTGGGGATGGTGAAATCATCGAGACCCGGCAGCTGGAACTGGGAGGAGCCGAAATCCGGCACCATGTTGTCGAGGCCGAAGGGAAGCTGTGCCTGCGCGGACGGAGCCAGCGGGAGAGCAACAGCGAGGGTGGCACAGACGGCGGTAGCGCCGCGCACGAGTCGAGCACCAACACCGCGGCCCGAGGAGTGACGAGAGCCCATAGGAATGTAGACGTCCTTTTCTTCAAGCGACACCTCCGATGGGTGCCGCGATGTGTATTTCAAGCCCACCCTATCTGATTACACTCAGGTTGGGCCATATTTGTGGAATCTTATCCCCTTATCGTGCAGTGCAGTCAAGGGGACACGCCTTAGGAGAAGTCCCCCTCCGGGCGCGTGGTAAGAATGCGCGGCCCCGCAGCGGTGGCGGCAACAGTATGCTCCCAGTGGGCGGCGGCCGAGCCGTCCTCGGTGACCACCGTCCAGTTATCCTCCAGCACCTCCGAATAGGCAGTGCCGCCAGCAAGCATGGGTTCAATCGCCAGCACGGAGCTCTCCTGGATCAGCGGCCCCCTATTGCCCCGACCCTCATTGGCAAGGAAGGGATCCTCGTGCATGGTGCGCCCGATTCCGTGGCCGCCGTAGCCATCCACGATGAACAGCTCCACATTGAACTTCTTCTCGGCCGCGCGGGTGGCCATCTCGAGGGCGTGGGAGATATCGGTGAGCCGATTGCCCGGCACCATGGCCTCGATGCCCTGGCGTAGCACCCATGCCGTGGCCTCATTGAGCGCGGAGGTGGCGTCGTCAAGCTCCCCGATACCGAAGCTGAGGGCGGAGTCGCCGACCCAGCCGTTATAGGTCGCGCCGCAGTCGATGGAGACGAGATCGCCGGGCTGCAAAATCGTCTCCGTGTTGGGGATGCCGTGCACAATGGCGTCGTTGACGGAGGCGCAGATGGATGCCGGGAAGCCCTCGTAGCCGAGGAAGGTGGGGGTGGCGCCGTGATCGCGGATGACGGTCTCGGCGATGCGGTCGAGCTCAAGGGTGCTCATGCCCTCACGGGCGGCGGCGCGCACCTCGTGCAGGGCGTGGCCAACGATAGCGCCCGCGGCCGCCATCTTCTCTAGCTGCTCGGGGGTTTTGGCGGGAATCTTTCGGTTGTTCTTGCGACGCGCCATGGGCGGCGTTCTCCTTTGGTTCTCGGTTAGGGGGGTCGGCACAGCACAACGCCGACCATCCTCTCGAGGAGAGGAGGCCGGCGGAGGCGAGAGATGAACTTATTTGCCGAGGGCGCTCATGGCGCGCTCGTTGATCTCTTCGATGCTGCCTTCAGCTTCGACGGTGTAGACGCTGTCGCCGTAGTAGTCGATCACGGGGGCGGTCTGCTCGCGGTAGACCTCCATGCGGGTGCGGATGGTCTCCTCGTTATCGTCGGCGCGACCGCGGGCGAGCATGCGCTCGACCACGACGTCCTCGGATACCTGGAAGTTCAGCACGCCGTCGACGTCCACGCCCTGCTTCTGCAGCATTTCAGCCAGCAGGTCGGCCTGCTCGGTAGTGCGGGGGAAGCCGTCCAGCAGGAAGCCCTCGCTGGCGTCGTCCTCGGCGAGGCGGGATTCCACCATGCGGGCGGTCACCTCGGTGGGGACGAGCTTGCCGGCGTCGATGTAGCTTTTCGCCTCCACGCCCAGCGGGGTTCCTTCGCCAATATTTGCTCGGAATAGATCACCGGTGGAGATGTGCGGAACACCCAGCTTCTCGGAGAGAATCGCAGCTTGGGTGCCCTTGCCTGCACCGGGAGGGCCTAGGAGAACGAGTCGCATTACTTCAAGAATCCTTCATAGTTGCTTTGCAGGAGCTGACTCTCAATCTGCTTGACGGTGGTCAGAGCCACCGAGACAAGAATCAGAAGTGCGGTACCACCAAAGGGAGTTGCACCTGCGTCTATGTTACCAACTCCGAGGTCCAGCATGATGTTCGGCAACACGGCGATGATGCCCAGATAGGCCGCACCCACGAAGAGCAGTCGGTTCATCACATAGCCCAAGTACTGGGCGGTGGGACGCCCGGGGCGAATGCCCGGCACGAAGCCGCCGTACTTCTTCATGTTCTCGGCCTGCTCGTAGGGGTCGTACTGCACCGAGACGTAGAAGTAGGAGAAGAACACGATGAGCACAAAGTAGAGCACGATGTACTGCCAGGAGGAGGGGGTCTGCAGGTGCGCGATCACATTGCGCATCCACCAGTTATCCGGCGGCGTGGGGTTATTAGAGTTCACGATCTGGGTGATCAGCACCGGCATGTAAATCAGCGAGGAGGCAAAGATCACCGGGATCACGCCACCCTGGTTCACCTTGAGCGGCAGATAGGTGGAGGTGCCACCGTATTGGCGGCGGCCCACCATGCGCTTGGCGTACTGCACCGGGATGCGGCGCTGGCCCTGCTCGATGAAGACCACGCCGATCACCAGCAGGATCACCGCGGCGAGCACGACACCGAAGACCACCCCACCGGAGGATTGCAGGATGTTCATGCCGTCGGTGGGCAGACGCGTGGCGATACCGGCGAAGATCAGCAGCGACATACCATTGCCGATGCCGCGTTCGGTGATGAGCTCGCCGAGCCACATCACCAGCACCGCACCGGAGGTCATCACCACAACCAGCATGAGCAGGGTGAAGATATTCGAATCTTCCACCAGCACGCGCTGGCCTTGGCCCAGTAGCTGCTCGCGATCGGCGAGCGCCACGATGCCGGCGGATTGCAGCAGCGCCAACGCCACCGTGAGGTAGCGGGTGTACTGCATCATCGTGGATTGGCCTGATTGGCCTTCCTTTTTGAGCTCCTCGAATCGCGGGATCACCACTGTGAGCAGCTGCACGATAATCGACGCCGTAATGTAGGGCATGATGCCGATGGCGAACACCGAGAGCTGCAGCAGCGCACCGCCGGAAAACAGGTTAATCAGCGAGTACACGCCGGAGTTTTCCGAGGCGATCTCATGCAGCCGTGCGCTGATCTCGCGATAGTCCACGCCGGGCGAGGGGATCTGTGCACCGATGCGGTACAGCACGACCATCGCGAGCGTGAACAGAATCTTCTTTCGCAGATCAGCGTCCTTGAAGGCCGAGACAATGGCGGACACTAATAATCCTCCTGTACACCCCTAGCTCGATCTGCGGCGGCTATGCCGCGCCCGATCGAGGACATCAGGGACGTAGTAACAAATACCTAACTGGACGAATCAGCGCACGCACCAAGCTCGCGTGCCTGAGATCAAGAGTTAACAACGGTGCCACTTTACCAGCAATGCTCGCCGGCACCGATATTGCGTACTCACCACACCCTAACCTTGAGGGGGAATCCCCGCTCAGCAGGGCCGCGCGCTTATCGACGCAGCCCTCGCTCGGCCATCGTATGGGAGATAACAAAGCCGCCAGCCTCAGCTACTGCTGGGACTGGCGGCTTCCACACTCTTCACGCCCCGCGCTCGGCGCGGGACTGAGGGGTGCTACTGAGCCTCGGCGACAGAGCCGCCGGCGGCCTCGATCTTTTCCTTGGCGGAACCGGAGAACTTCTGGGCGGTCACGTTGACCTTCACAGAGATCTCGCCGTTGCCGAGCACCTTAACGGGCTGGTTCTTGCGCACCAGGCCGGCTTCCACGAGATCGGCAACGGTGACGTCGCCGCCCTGCGGGAAAGCCTTCTCGATGTCTGCAACGTTGACCACCTGGAAGATGACCTTGTTGCGGGCCTTGAAGCCCTTGAGCTTCGGCAGGCGCATGTGGATGGGCATCTGGCCACCCTCGAAACCTGCTGGCACCTGCTTACGAGCCTTGGTGCCCTTGGTACCGCGGCCAGCGGTGGTGCCCTTGGAGGCATTACCGCGACCCACGCGGGTCTTGGCCTTCTTCGCGCCCTTCGCCGGGCGCAGATCGTGGAGCTTAATAGGTTCGCTCATGAGTTATCTACTCCCCTGCTACTTCTTCGACCTCGACCATGTGGCGAACGGTGTTGATGTAGCCACGAACGATCGGGGTGTCCGGGCGAACAACAACATTGTTCGGGCGCTTCAGGCCGAGGCTGCGCAGCGTGTCACGCTGATTCTTCTTAGCACCGACGGTGCTTTTGGTCATGGTGATCTTGAGGGCCATGATTTAAGCCTCCTGACCTGCGCGTGCGCGCAGCATACGGGCCGGGGTGACCTCTTCGATGCTCTTGCCGCGGCGGGCAGCGACCTCTTCGGGGCGCACGAGCTGCTTGAGGGCATCCACGGTGGCGTGGACAACGTTGATGGCGTTGTCCGAGCCGAGAGACTTGGACAGGATGTCCTGCACGCCAGCGCACTCAAGCACCGGGCGGGCAGCGCCACCAGCGATCACACCGGTACCGGGGGCAGCGGGGCGAAGCATAACGACGCCGCCTGCGGCCTCACCCTGAACCGGGTGGGTGATGGTGCCGGCAATCATCGGGACGCGGAAGAAGTTCTTACGAGCTTCCTCGGCACCCTTCTGGATAGCGGCGGGAACTTCCTTGGCCTTGCCGTAGCCAACGCCGACCATGCCCTGGCCGTCGCCGACGATCACGAGAGCGGTGAAGCTGAAGCGACGACCACCCTTCTGGACCTTGGACACGCGGTTGATGGTGACAACGCGCTCCAAGTACTGCGAGCGCTCGTCCTGCTGGTTGCGGTCATTGCGACGACCACCGCGGCGGTCGTTGCGGTTGTTCTTCTGGTTCTCGTCGGCGGTGCGTCCGCCGTCGCGCCGTTCACGTCCTGGCATTACGCGATCCTTCCGTTGTTGAACTTATCTGCGGTGATCATTAGAAGTTCAGACCACCTTCACGAGCGCCATCGGCCAAAGCCGCAACGCGGCCGTGGAACTGGTAACCACCACGGTCGAAGACAACCTTCTCAATGCCGGCAGCCTTGGCGCGCTCGGCGACGAGCTTGCCCACAGCGGTGGCCTTGGCCTTCTTGTCGCCCTCCATCTCGCGGATGGACTGATCCATCGAGGATGCAGCGGCCAGGGTGTGGCCGGCCAGGTCGTCGATGACCTGAACGTGCATGTGACGGGAGGAACGGTGGACGACGAGACGCGGTGCCTCGGGGGTACCGCGCAGCTTCTTGCGCAGACGGAAGTGACGACGGGCACGAGCCTGACGACGACGGGTAGAGATGTCCTTGCCGACAGGAACGCGCTTGTTCTCTGCAGTGTTGCTCATTACTTACCTGTCTTTCCGAGCTTGCGGCGGACCTGCTCACCCTCGTAGCGGATGCCCTTACCCTTGTAGGGGTCATCCTTACGCAGACGACGGATGTTAGCGGCGACCTGGCCGACCTGCTGCTTGTTGATACCGGAGATCGAAAGCTTGGTGTTGCCATCGACCGCGAAGGTGATGCCCTCGGGGGCCTCAACCAGCACGGGGTGGCTGTAGCCGAGAGAGAACTCGAGGTTCTGGCCCTTGGCCTGCACACGGTAACCAACACCGAAGATTTCCATCTTGATGGTGTAGCCCTCGGTCACACCCACAACCATGTTGTTCACGAGAGAGCGGGACAGACCGTGCAGGGAACGGTGCTTACGGTGATCATCGGGGCGGGAGACAATAATCTGGTTGTCTTCCACGGCAACGGTGATCGGGGCCGGGATGTCCTGGGACAGAGTGCCCTTGGAGCCCTTGACCTCAACGTGCTGGCCGTCGATCTTGATGTCAACGCCGCTGGGGATGGCGATGGGAGCTTTACCAATACGAGACATATTTAGATTCCCTCCCTCTTACCAGACGTAGGCGAGGACTTCTCCGCCTACGCCCTTCTCGTGAGCCTGGCGGTCAGTGAGCAGCCCCTGGGATGTGGAGATAATCGCCACACCGAGGCCACCGAGAACCTGCGGCAGGTTGGTGGACTTTGCGTACACGCGCAGACCGGGCTTGGACACGCGACGAACGCCGGAAATGGAACGCTCACGGGCGGAGGAATACTTCAGATCCAGGGTGAGGGTCTTGCCAACCTTGGCGTCCTCCACCTTGTAATCCTTGATATAACCCTCTTGCTTGAGGATGCCCGCGATGTTCGCCTTCAGCTTGGAAGACGGCATGGACACGGTCTCGTGGTACGCGTGATTAGCGTTACGAATGCGAGACAGCATGTCTGCAATGGGATCAGTCATGGTCATAAGACTTAGACCTTGATACCTTTCTCGTTGCGGTTCCTAATTCACCCAAGAACCGTTGTCAGCTGTCACTAGGGAGCCGGCGACTCTGGCGCTTCCACGCACTCAATAGTGGGAAAGCTCGCTGCCTTGCGCTCACGAACGCTGGACGTTATGGGGCGAATATTAAGGCCTACAACAAAGTAGGAACGTACAAAATAAAAGGATCTCGCGGGATCTCGCGAGTCCAAGAATGAAATGATACACACCCCCAGCCAGCGGGTCAAGACGTTTCAGCACGTCACCGCTCTCGTCTGGGGCGAGGTATCTAACGCTGGAGCTCGTGTTGCAGGGCGTCGAGTTCCCCGCCGCCGGACATCTCCAGGGTAAGGGTGTCGACATCCACGTCCTCGCGCCGCGCCTGCAGCGTCTGCTTGCCGAGGGTGAGCACCACAAACCTATCCCCCACCAGCAGCGCATGCTTGGGATTGTGGGTGATGAAGATGACGGCGGTGCCCTGCTCTCGGGCCTTGGCAATGAACTTCAGCACCATGCCGGACTGTTTTACGCCCAACGCGGCGGTGGGCTCATCCAAAATCACTACGCGGGCGCCAAAGTAGATGGCCCGAGCGATGGCCACCACTTGGCGCTGGCCGCCAGACAGCGAGGAGACGGGCGCATCGATATCGGGGATGACAATGCCCATGCGTTCCAGCTCCGCGGCGGCGATGCGTTTCATCTTTCCCTCATTGATCAACCCCCAGCGATTGCTGATTTCCTGGCCGAGGAAGAAGTTGCGCCACACACTCATCTGGCCCACCACGGCCAAGTCCTGGTACACGGTGGCGATACCGGCGGCGAGAGCATCGGCCGGGGAGGTGAAGTGCGTCGGGGTGGCGTCGACAAGCATCGTGCCCGAGGTGTGGGGATGCAGGCCGGCCAGAATTTTGATCAGCGTGGATTTGCCGGCGCCATTATCACCCAGCACGCAGGTGACCTCGCCGGGCACCACCTGCAGATTGATCGAGCGAAGCGCGTCGAAGGCGCCGTATTTTTTGCTGACGTCGTGCAGCTCAATGATCGGGTCCATGGGCTATTTCTTTTCCGTGTATTTCGCGACGCCGAGGTTCGTCATCACGGCGAACAGCAGCATGGCGCCGAGGAAGAACTTGAACCAGTCCGGGTTCCACCCGGCGTAGACGATGCCTTGGTTGGTCATGCCGAAAATCAGGGCGCCGATAGCGGTGCCCACGGCGGTGCCTTTTCCGCCATTCATCGCGCAGCCGCCGATAACGGCCGCAATAATATAGAGGAACTCATTGCCCACGCCCTGGCCCGCCTGGATGGAGTCGAAGGCGAAGAGATTGTGCATGCCCACAAACCACGCGGCGAAACCAACGAACATGAACAGAATGATTTTGGTGCGGCGCACCGGCACGCCCACGGCATGGGCGGCGTCTTGGTTGCCGCCGACGGCGAAGATCCAGTTACCAAACTTGGTTTTAAACAGCAGGATCGACGCCAGCGCCACGAAGCCGATCCACCAGAACACCGTCACCCGTACCTGCACCCCAGCGACATTGACATTGGAGGCAAACACCATGTTCGCGGAGTAGAAACCCTCCATATCCGCGATGGTGGGGGTGGCCACCGCGCCGGTGACGAGCTTGGTGATGGCCAGGTTGAGCCCCTGCAGCATGAGGAAGGCGCTCAGCGTGATGAGAAAGGAGGGGATGCCGGTGGTGGTCGTGAGATAGCCGTTGAGCGCGCCGATGGCCAGCGCGATCAGCAGCGCAATCCCCGCCCCCACCCAGGAGTTCAGGTGCAGATTGTAATTGAGCATCGTGGCGGCCAAGGCTGCGGTCGTCACGGCGACACCGGAGGAGAGGTCGAATTCATCGCCAATCATGAGCATGCCCACCGCCAGGGCCATGATGCCCATCGTGGACGATGCATAGAGCACCGTGGCCAGCGACTCAAAAGAGCGGAAGGGTGGGGCCACGATCATGAAGAGCGTGAAAATCACGATGGCGCCGAGCAGGCTCGCTAGCTCGGGGCGGCGAATGAGTTTCTGAAAGAAGGAGCGCTGCAGCATGCGTTCATCGGCGGCGCTCGCCGCGGCGGTGTCGCTCATCGCAGGCCCGCCTTTGCCGCTGCGGCGATGGCATCAACATTGCTGGCATCCACGAAGGAGGGGCCGGTATAAACCGGCCGGCCACCGCCCACGGTGGTGCCATTGCGCATATTCAGCCACAGCGAATCCACGGCCAGATAGCCCTGCAGATAGGGCTGCTGGTCCACCGCCCACTCGATGTCCCCAGCGGTGATGGCGCTCACCAGTTCCGCGTTGGTGTCGAAGGTAGAGATCGTGGCCTCGGAACCGGCCTGCTCCTTGGATTTCACGGCGGCCAGCGCGACCGGGGCCACCAGCCCCATCACCCAATCGATGCTCGGATCCTCCGTGAGTTTCGCCTGCAGAGTAGAGGTGACGGAGGTGAGGTCCATGCCATTGACATAGAGAATCTCCACCGAGCCGCCGGCACCGGCCTTCTCGAGGCCCTTCTTCACGCCCTCGCAGCGCGCCTCTTGAGAGGAGTTGCCCTGCTCGTGAATCACACAGAGCACATTCGATGCATTATCTGCGGCAAGGCGCTCGCCGGCGAGCTCGCCGGCCACGGATTCATCCTGGCCGAAGAAGCCGCTCAGCCCGTAGTTCTGATACTCGTTCATGCCGGCATTGAGTCCCACGACGGGAATGCCGGCATCCACGGCGTTCTGGGCGGCGGGGCCGATCGCCTGCGCATTCGGCAGGGTGACAGCAATGCCGTCTACCCCGGCATCCACCGCCGACTTCACCAGGTTCGCCTGATTGGGCGCCTGCGGATCGGAGGAGTAGCGCAGCTCAATATTGCTCTTCTTGGCCGCGTCCTCCGCGCCCTTGCGCACCAGATCCCAGAAGGTATCGCCCGGCGCGCCGTGGCTGACCATCGCCACCACCGCGCGATCGGTATCGGCCCCGCCGAAGCCGGGGCCGCCGCCCGTGCCGCCGCCGGAGTCGCTGGGACGCGGGGCGCCGCCGGTAGAAGAGCAGGCGCTCAGCAGCAGCGCCAGCACCCCGAGGAGGGCCATGAGAATAGTGGCGGGGGAGGTGGCGTGCCGCGAGAAAGGCACGGACACACGGTGGGAAAGACCTAGCATAACTATTGATTCAACGGAAGCGCCCTCCCCGCTGTCAAATGCGTTTGCCCAGCTCATACGCTATTTCTTGAACGATTAAGAACGGCTGTTCTGGCCTTTTAGTGCAGAGCTCTCCGAGCAAACTCCACCCGCGAGCACACCCTCACACCCCGCCCCGGAGCTCGCGGGCCGCGCATCTGCTGCCACCCTGCCGCCGCGCCATACACCAGAAGAGGGGCATTCCCCGTGTCTCCACGGCCACATCCCTAGCCCTAAGTATTAGCGTAGCCTAACCTTGAAATTAGGTGCGTATGAATACTTTTCCTAGTTCAGTGAGGTGGTACTTGTGCCTGATCCCCGCTCCCACGACTCTCAGCTCGCCCTTGAGGTCACGGACCTTCGCTGCGAGCGAGGCTCGGCGAAAAAGCGCGTCCCCGTACTCAAAGGCGTGAACCTGCACATAGCGTCTGGGGAGATTGTTGCGGTCTTAGGTGCCAATGGCGCCGGTAAGACCACTCTCATCAATGTGCTGTCCACTCTCCTTCCCGCATCCTCCGGCACGGCGCGGGTGGCGGGCCTCGATGTCATGACCCAGCCCGCCGAGGTGCGGCGTCACATCAGCATGACGGGGCAGTTCGCCACGGTGGATGAGCGGCTTACCGGAGCGGAAAACCTCATCTACTTCGCCCGGCTCGCGGGGCTGTCTCGCAGCGCCGCCACCGCCCGCACCACCGAGCTGCTCAGCGAGTTCCAGCTGGACGCCGCCGCCGATCGCCGGGTGGCGGATTATTCCGGCGGTATGCGGCGCCGGCTGGACATCGCCATCTCTCTCGCCGTCCCGCCCACGCTGCTCTTCCTGGATGAGCCGACCACCGGCCTCGACCCGACGGCGCGGGCCCATGTGTGGGAACTCATCACCCGGCTCAGCAATGAGGGCACCTCCATTTTGCTCACCACGCAATATCTCGACGAGGCCGATAGTCTCGCCGATCGCATCGCGGTGCTTGCCGACGGCGTGGTGATTGATGAGGGCACTCCCACCGAACTCAAGAGCCGTTATGGCATGCTCATCTGCGAGGTGAGCATGGATAGCGCCGCCCACGCCGAGAAACTCTGCATGCAGGCCCACAAGGCCGGGCTATCCGCCCAAGTGGAACACACCTGCGTGCGGGCTGAAGCACCCCGTGGGCACCGCGATCTCGTTCGCCTGCTCGGCCTCTGGGAGGGCGAGGACAGCAGCATCGTGGACGTGGCACTCACCCCGCCCTCGCTCGATGATGTCTACGCCGCCATTGCCGATAGCGGCGATGTGGCCGGACAGCACATCACGTCCTCCTCCAGCAGCGAGCAGCCTGCGGATGCAGGCAGCGACCGGCGGGGGCGGCCATGAGCTCCACGCGCATCCACCATCCCCTCGAGGCGACTCCACGGCCCTTCGGGGCGATCGCCAGCATCTGGAAACGAGACATGCTGCGATTGCTGCGCAATCAGGCGGCGATGATCTCCAGCATCATGATTCCTTCGATATTTATGCTCGCGTTCTATGCGTCCTTTGCTCGCTCCGCGGAGCACTTTATGGATAGCTATGCCGACTTCATCCTTCCGTCCGCCGTCACCCAGGCGATCATTTTCACGGCCGGTGGCTCCTGCCTAGCCGTCGCCGAGGATAAGGAAGATGGTTTCTACTCTCGCCTGCTCAGCATGCCTGTGCCCTCCTGGTCGATTGTGGCCGGCCGGCTCTTGGCCGATCTCACCCGCATGACCTGGTCTGGGGCGATACCGTTGGCGCTCGCATTTCTGCTTGGGGCACGCTTTCACGGCGGCATCGGTGCCGCCGCGCTCTTCCTGCTCGCCCTCGCCCTCATTACTGTGGTGCTCTCCGCGGCGATCGACGGGCTGGTGCTCATCACCGCCCATCCGGTGTCCACCGCACTCACCTTCCAAGGGCTCACCATCGCGATACTCTTGCTATCCACCGCCTTCGTCCCCGCGGACGCCCTGCCGGGGCATGTGGGGACGGTAGTCGCCCATATTCCGCTCTCTCCCATCTTGGATTCCTTGCGCGCACTCGCCGCGGCCGAACCACTGGGCTCCACCGGAGTGGAGGCCGCAGTGTGGCTGATCGTGCTCAGCGCGGCTGGATTCTGGGGATTTAGTACTGCGCTCAGGAGGGGCCATGTCTCTTAAGCTCACGTCTCTCATGCTGCATACGCGACGCCGTATTCTGCGCACCATCAGAGATCGCGCCAGCATGTCCGCAACACTGCTCACCCCCGTGGTGATGTTTCTGATCATGCGCATTCTCTTTGGGGATCTCATCGCCGCCTCCCAAGGCCGCACCAGCCCCGATCTCGCGGCGGTGTGCCTGCTCATGGTGCTCGGTGCCCAGTGGATGAACTCCACCTACTGCGCCTCCGAGACCGTCCGCGAGCGCACCTCCGGTTTTACGGCCCGCATCGCCGTTAGCCCGGGCGGCACCGTCCCCTTGGTGTGCGGCGAGACCCTCTATTATGCGATTCGCTTCCTCTCCGCAGCATTGGCGACGCTCATAGTGGGCGTGGCTGCTGGGGCGCGTTTCCACGGCGCGGCGACCATCACCGTTGTGCTGCTGGCAATCGTGATCTCCTCGCTGGTGTCGGCGCTCATGGCCACGTGGATGGCATATTCCACCACCAATCCGGAATCGCTGATGATGGTCACCCCACTGCTGATGACGCTGCTCTTCCTCTCGGCTGGAGTGGTGGGAACAGACAGCTTTGTCGAGCCCGTACAACCCTTCGTGCGGCATAACCCCATCACGCATCTCGTGGAGGGAGTCACTGCCCTCAGCGCTGATAGCGATCCTGGCAATCACCTGCTCATTGCTCTCGCGTGGGCGGTCGGCGCCGGGGTGATCTTCCTCATCGGCGCGAGCCGCACCTACTCCCGCGCCCAGACGCAGCTGAGCTAAATGCGGCCTCCACTGTGTCTCATATCACCATTGCCTTGGGTGGGACGAGCTGCTAGAAGTGAAAGAGCGCGTGTTCTTCTCCGCCCGAGGCGCTAGCGGGACACGCAGGACACACTATTTTTATCCGCACTAGGAAGGAGCGACGGCCCCTATGTTTGACCAACAACAGTTGAAGCAGAAGCTGTCGCCGTACCTTGTTCTCACGCGGATTCAGAGCTCGATTATCTAGATCGACATTCCGCCGCGGGGTACGGCAGACAGCACACACCGACTGTCTCCTCCCCGCGGTTTCTTCTTTCCGCTCCCCGTCTACCTCCTCCTCAGCATCGTCTCTGCTGCCGCTGCGCGAGACGAGCAGGCGAGGTGGCGTCGATAAGCGGCCCTGCTACTGCGGCACAGGACCGAGACAGCGGTGTGGTCACCACCCACCGATACTCACTTAGCTCATCGAAGGAGAGCACCTATGTCACCACAGCGCAGACGACGCGGCCGCCGCAGAAGAGATCCCGAGATCCGTTCGCTGCAGCCGCACTCCCCCATCGTGAAGAACTTCGCCTCAGAGATCGAGGACGGGGTTCTGCTCCAGGCCCAGCAGCTGGCCGCGATGCCCTTCGTGCACCCGCACGTGGCACTCATGCCAGATGCCCACATCGGACTCGGCTCCTCTGTGGGATGCGTCTTCGGCACGATCGACGCCGTCATCCCCGCAGCCGTGGGCGTGGATATTGGCTGCGGCATGATCGGCGTGCGCACCCAGTTCAGTGCCGCCGATCTTGCCGGCCGCAACCTCGAGCAGCTGCGCGACGCCGTCGAGGCCGCCATTCCCCTCTCGCCGGGAAACTACAACGACTGGCAGCTTGCGGACAGCGCCGATGCTCGCTGCCGCGAACTCAACGAGCTCGCCGAGGCCGACGATGTAGATCTGAGCCACTCCCCGCAGTGGCGGCAGCAGCTCGGTTCGCTCGGCGGCGGAAACCACTTCATCGAGCTCTGCCTCGACGAGGAGGAGCGGGTGTGGATGTTTCTGCACTCCGGCTCGCGGGGCGTGGGCAACCAGATCGCCCGCATGCACATCCGTATCGCCCAGCAGCTCATGGACCGCTGGTGGATTCCGCTGCCCAATAAGGATGTGGCCTACCTGGTCGATGGCACGCCCGAGTTCGATCGCTACATCAAGGATCTCACCTGGGCGCAGCGCTTCGCCTATCTCAACCGCGAAGAAATGATGGATCGCTTTGCCCGCTGCCTCGGGGAGTTCCTCGGTGCCGCGGTGGTGGAGGAGGAGCGCATTAACTGCCACCACAACTACACCGAGAAGGAGGAGCACTTCGGGCGCACCGTGTGGCTCACCCGCAAGGGCGCCATCCGCGCCGATGCGGGCAGTCTCGCCCTCATCCCAGGCTCGATGGGCACGGCCAGCTATGTCGTGGAGGGAAAGGGCAATGCAGTAGCGCTGCGGTCCGCACCCCACGGGGCGGGACGTCGCTTCTCTCGCAGCGAAGCGCGCCGGCGCTTCACCGTCGAGGATCTGGACCAGCGCATGGGCGGGATCGTCTACCGCCACGGCGATGCCTGGGTGGACGAGATTCCCGATGCCTATAAGGACATCGACGCGGTGATGGCCGACTCCGCCGAGTTGGTCCACATCCGCCACACCCTGCGCCAGGTGCTCAACATCAAGGGCACCTAGCGCCGCAGCGAGAAGCGCCCTGGGCGGCGCGGCACGCACAGCATCGCGCCGCGCCGCCCTTAACGCTGTTCAATCATCGCCGGTATAGTCACCACACGTGGGTTATTACAGCATCAAAATGCACGCCAGTGCGCACGGCCAGCACATTTCGGGAGCTGAGCGCATCCTGCCGAAGGAGCAGCTCGCGGAGATGGCAGAGATCCTCGTCACGCGCGCGCTGACCCACCCCAAGGGACAGGCTGCGGAGATCTCGCTGCACGCCACGGCGGTAGCAGAGGAGCAGATCGTCACCGTGTCCGCGCTAAAAACCAGCACGGTGCCCACCGACTCCCCGGCCGCGGCCGACGCGGTGATCGCCGAGGTTCTCAGCGAGGTGGGCGTGGCGGATGCCGCCCCCTTCGTGCGGCTATTGCGCGAGGTCTCGGGGCTGCGCGGAGCGATGATCGCCGACGCCGCCACCGGCGCCCGGCGCGAACCCGATCCCCAGCGCGGGGTGCGAGTATCCACCTTCGACGCCACCGCCAGCTCGATGTCTGCGGAGAAAGAACACTATCGCGAGGCACTCACCCTCGCCTCCAAAGCCCTGAGCGCACCCGGCATTGTGGCGGAGCTGTGCATGTCTGATGACCCCGACTACACCACCGGCTATATCGCCACCGCGGGCCACTACCGGCGCCTGTTGAACATGAAAGAGCAGGGCAGCACACGTGGTACCCGCGTCCTTATATATAGGGGTACGGACGCGGATCTCGCGGCGACAATTAACTATCTTGAGAACATCCCAGTATTAGTTGAATTATGAGCACACTCTCCCACCACTCCCGCGCCGCCAATCAGGTGTGGTCCGCCGAGGGCCTGGCACGCCAGATTCACACCTTCGACGGCTCGCAGCAGCCGCGCGGCACGATCGACGGCGAGTACTATCTCCAGTTCTCCAGCTCGGACTATCTGGGGCTCTCCACTCACCCGCGCATGCGCGAGGCAGCCACCACCGCCATTGAGCACTATGGCACCGGCTCGGGCGGCTCGCGCCTGACCACCGGCACCACCATGCACGGTGCCCTCGAGCGGGAGCTGGCCGAGCATTTCGGCTATGAGGACGCAGTGTGGTTCGGCAGCGGCTACCAGGCCAATCTCTCCACCATCGCCACGTTGGCTCAGCTTGCCGGCAGTGAATTAACGATCTTCTCGGATGCGCTCAATCACGCCAGCCTTATCGACGGCATCCGCATGGCGCGGCACACCGCCGGCTGCCGGGTGACTGTCTTCCCGCACGCCGACTATGACGCGCTCTCCGAGCTGACTGCCACCTGCCCCACCACCTTCGGGCTCATTGTCTCCGATGGGGTGTTCTCCATGTCCGGTGCGGTCGCCGATCACGCCCGCTTGGAGGAGATCGCGCTCAGCCGCGGCATGTGGCTACTGGTGGACGATGCCCACGGTGTGGGCGCCCTCGGCGAACACGGCCGGGGCAGCCTCGACGGTATCTCTCGCCCCGATGTGCTCATCGGTACCGCGTCGAAGGCGCTGGGCTGTTCCGGCGGTTATGTGCTCTGCGATGAAGACACCGCCACCTTGCTGCGCAATCGGGCCCGCAGCTTCGTGTTTTCCACGTCCTCCCCGCCGGCCACGGTGGCCGCCGCCCGCACCGCCCTGGAGATCCTCACGCAGGAGC
Organism: Corynebacterium sp. TAE3-ERU30; assembly: GCF_019209925.1. Taxonomy (NCBI): domain Bacteria; kingdom Bacillati; phylum Actinomycetota; class Actinomycetes; order Mycobacteriales; family Corynebacteriaceae; genus Corynebacterium; species Corynebacterium sp. TAE3-ERU30. The sequence goes on from NZ_JAHUTO010000003.1 coordinate 101,959, forward strand.
CGGAGCACCAGCAGCGCTTGCACGACAATATTGCTTATCTGCGCGCGGGCCTGGCCGAACAGGGGCTGCCCAGCCCTGGGATCTCGCCCATCGTGCCGGTGGTGATCGGGGATGAGCGCGAGGCCATGGCTGTCAGCGAGGCACTGAAACAACGCCAGATTTTCTGCAATGCCATTCGCTACCCCACCGTGGCCCGCGGCGCCGCCATGCTCCGCCTCACGGTGCAGGCGACGATGGAACATGAGGATATTGACGCCCTTCTCGCCGCCCTCGCTGAGGTGCGCGGCGTCTAGATGCCCGCCGCGCGCGAGCCCCATGCCGCAGCCGGATACGCGGTGGTGAAGGCGGGCTATGCAGCGATTCCGGCGCGCCTCGGCGTAGCCCCGAGTGAGGGAGCCACCCCCAGCTATTTCCCCCATATAGGGGCAAGCTCGGAGGACTTATATACTCAATTCTATGACTATCGCACATATTGATTCTGGTTTCCGCCCTCCCGCAGGCGGTTTCAAGCCTGCACCCGTCAACCCCGTGGCGAACGAGTTTGATAATCCCGAATCGACCGGCAAGCCCAAGCCCTACGCTGCGGGCATTCCCGGTGTTGCGCACGCTATGCAGCACGCAGTACCGAACCGCGGGTTGCTGCCGCTGCTCACCATGAACAAGCCTGGCGGCGTGGACTGTCCCGGCTGTGCGTGGCCCGAGCCGCCGCAGCACGAGCTGGGCATTGTGGAATTCTGCGAAAACGGCGCCAAGGCTATCGCAGAAGAGACCACCCCGAACCGCGCCGATCGTGATTTCTGGGCCTCCGTCTCTGTGCCCGAGATGCGCGAAAAGACCGATTATTGGTTGGGCAAGCGCGGCCGCATTACCGAGCCGCTGCTCTACGATCGCTCCAGCGGCGATGAGCACTACCGCCCGATCTCCTGGGAGGATGCCTTCTCCCTCATTGCGGACAAGCTGAGCACCATTCACCCCGATGAGGCCGTGTTCTATACCTCCGGCCGCGCCTCGAATGAGTCGGCGTACATGATTCAGCTGCTGGCCCGCCGCTTCGGCACCAATAACCTGCCCGACTGCGCCAATATGTGCCACGACTCCACCGGTGCCGCCCTCGGCGAAACTCTCGGCCTGGGCAAGGGCTCCGTGGTGATTGAAGACTTCTCCCGCACCGACCTGATTATCTCGGTGGGACAGAACCCGGGCACCAACCACCCGCGTGCCCTCGGCTCCTTCTCCAAGTGCAAGGAAAACGGCGGTAAGATCCTCGCGATTAACCCCATGCCGGAGACCGGCCTCCGGGGCTTCCGCGATCCCCAGGAGCCCACTGCTCTGGTGGGCAAGCCCGCCAAGCTGGCCGATGAGTTCCTGCAGGTGCGCCTCGATGGCGACCGCGCCTTCTTCCAGGCCCTCAACAAGGAACTGATCCGTCGCGACGCCCTCGATCATAAGTTCCTCGATCACTTCTGCTCCGGTGTGGAGGAGACGATCGAGCACCTCAACTCCCTCGACGATGCCGAGCTGCTGCGCGGCTGCGGGTTGAGCATGGCGGATATCAAGAAGGCCGCCGACATGGTGGAGGAAGCCCGTACCGTGGTGCTTACCTGGACCCTCGGCGTGACCCAGCACGAGAACGCCGTGTACACCATCCGCGAGATGGTGAACTTCCTGCTGCTGACCGGCAATATCGGCAAGCCGGGTGCCGGCACCGCGCCGCTGCGCGGCCACTCCAATGTGCAGGGCGACCGCACCATGGGCGTGTGGGAGAAGATCAAGGAGCCCTTCCGCCTCGCCCTCGAAGAGCGCTTCGGTTTCGACTGCCCCGCCGAGGACGGCCTGGGCACCGTGCCCTCGCTGCAGGCGATGCGCAGTGGCAAAACCAAGTTCTTCCTCTCTCTCGGCGGCAACCTGGTGCGCGTGGCTTCGGACACCTCGGTGGTGGAGCAGGCCATGGCCTCCAATGAGCTGACCGTGCACTTGTCCACCAAGCCCAATGGCTCCCACGCCTGGCCGGGCGAGAAGTCCCTCATCCTGCCGGTTCTGGCCCGCACCGATGTGGATAACAAGCCCTCCGGCCCGCAGAAGGTCACCGTGGAAGACTCCGCCGGTGCCGTGCACGCCTCTGAGGGGCACCGCACCGCCAACCACGATCTCTCGCTGCGCAGCGAAATCGAGATCCTGGGCACCATCGGCAAGATGGTGTGCGGCGACGAGTGGTGGCAGCCGATGATCGACGACTACTCGGTGATCCGCGACCACATCGCGGCCACCATCCCGGGCTTCGAGGACTACAACAAGCGCATCGAAAACCCAGGCGGGTTCATGCTGCCTAATGGTCCGCGCCAGCGCGAGTTCAACACCCACGACGGCAAGGCCCACCTCACCGTCAACGAGACCAATGTGATCGACCTGCGTGAGGGCGAGCTGCTGATGAACACCGTCCGCTCGCACGATCAATACAACTCCACCATCTATGGCCTGGACGATCGCTACCGCGGCATCAAGAATGGCCGCCGCGTGGTGTTCATGAACCCCGAGGACGCCCGCGAGCGCGGGGTCCGCGATGGCGACCTAGTGGATCTGGTCTCCCGCTACTCCGATAGCGAGCGCCGCGCCCCGAACTTCCGCATCGTGGAGTTCCCCGTGGCCAAGGACTGCGTGACCACCTACTTCCCCGAGGCGAATGTGCTGGTGCCGCTGGATTCCCACGCCCACATCTCCCACACCCCGGTGTCCAAGTCCTGCCGCGTGTTCATCGAGCCGCTGGGAAGGAATGTCAATGACTAATTCCTCCCCCGCTAAGGGCAAGAAGGACGACCCGGAGAAGATGGCGGCCATGCAGCGCTGGCTCGATCAGGTGTGCTCCGAGCTGGGCGTGGATCGCGCCCTGGCCAGCGATAACACCGATCAGCTCCTGGGGCTTACTGGGCGTATCGCCCACGGCCCCAGCCGCCCCGGCGCGCCGCTGAGCTGTTTCCTGCTCGGCCTCGCCGTGGGGGCGGACACCGCCGGAGACAGCAGCGAGCTGGATCCCGAGCAGGTGCGCGCTGCGGTACGGGAGCGCGCCGAACGGCTCATCGGGTTGATCGAGGACTAAACCAGTCCGTAGTAGTGGGCAGGAGCGCAGCGTCGATAAGCGCCCTGCCCACTACCTGACAAGGTGGAAAGCACAGCTGTGGGCAGAATCATTGATAATCCCCGCATCACTCGGGTGGTGCTGCGCGACGATGAGATCTTTATGAACGAGCGTAGCGATGCGGTGGCGGTAGAAGAACCCCTCGAGCTGCGCGTCGGCGGGACCACCTACACCACCACCATGCGCACCGCCGGCAACGATATCGAGTGGATGCACGGCTTTCTCTACAGCGAAGGGCTCATTAGCAGCGCGGAGGATGTGAAGGAAGCCCGCTACTGCGCTGGGGCCACCGGAGAAGACGGCGCCAACACCTATAACGTGCTGGAGTGCTCCTTAAGCAGCGTGCTGCCGCTGCGGCCCCGGCTGGGCACCATGACCAGCGCCTGCGGGGTGTGCGGCACCAACTCCATTCAGGAGATCACCCGCGCCGCCCGCTATCCCATCACCCCCATCGCCCCGCACCCCCGGCTTATCGCCGCGCTGCCGGAGGCGCTGCGCACCGAGCAAAAAGCCTTTGAGAAAACCGGGGGCATTCATGCCGCCGGGCTCTTCGCCCCCGATGGCACGCCGCTGTTTATCCGCGAGGACGTGGGCCGGCACAATGCCTGCGACAAGGTGATCGGGGCGGCGCTGCTGGCCGGCATGGAGTTTCCCCTCGCCGGGCACATCATGGTGATGAGTTCGCGCGCCTCCTTCGAGCTGGTACAAAAAACCGTGCTGGCTGGGTGCTCGGGACTGGTCGCCGTATCGGCCGCCACCAGTCTGGCAGTGGACCTCGCCCGCGCCACCGGGCTGCTGCTCGTGGGGTTTGACCGGGGCGATCGCTTCAACCTCTACTCCGGCGAGCTGGCCGCGGTGAACACAGAGAGCTAGCTGCTGACTCTGCTCTCGCTCCGCGCGCCGCAGGGCGGGCACATCACACCCTGATCAGTTCCTGATCCCCTGCCGCCGCGATTCATCCCGCACACCCCTACCCCCGCTGCCCTCGTTGCTGGGCGCGGGGCACTACTCTATGTCATGGACGCTGGCACCGAGCGACGGCCGTATGGGATCTGCGTATAAGGCTGTACGCTGCTGCAAGGCGACCGCCGCGAGCGGCCGGCCCACCCAGCACGGTGCCACCCACAAGGACGCTGCCCGCGGCTCTCTACCTCCGCCCTGCTTGTGTTTTCGGTCCTTCCAGGATCGCTAGGGCGCAGCACGCAGCGCCTCGGCGCTGCCGGCAACGCGATCGTGTCGTTGTGCCAGCGAGGCCTCGCGTCCACGAGGCGGCAGCCACCGCAGGGCCTCACGCCACCGCAGGGCCTCACGCCGCCGCAAGGTCTCACGGCGCCGCAGGGCCTGTGCACACCAGCGGGCCCCGCGCCGCGCACGGGCAGGAAGCAGCACGCCCGTCCGGCCACAGCGTGAGATGAATGGGAAGGCACATGTCCTCGCCCCGCCACCGCGGCGGGGCCACCCGCGCCGCAGCAGTGCCGCGCGGAGAGAAGACACTGCCCGATAGTGCTTCATTATTGAATAAAGGAGAAGAAACGATGATTCGCCGCTCACTTGAAATCGCCATGGCCTTCATTGGCGTGCTGGTGGGAGCCAGTTTCGCCTCGGGCCGCGAGGCGCTGCAATACTATGTGGCCTTCGGTAACTGGGGCATCTTGGGGGCTGTTTTGGCTTCCTTGGCGATGATGATTGCCGGTGTCACCATTTTGCAGCTGGGCAGTTATCACCGCGCGAAGGAGCACACCAACGTCTTCGACGCGATCTCTGGCCCGGTCACCTCCAAGATCTTGGATGGTGCCACCATGATCACCCTGTTTTGTATCGGCTTCGCCATGTTCGCTGGCGCCGGCGCGAATCTCGAGCAGCAATTCGGCTGGCCGGTGTGGGTGGGCGCGATATCGATGCTCATTCTGGTGCTGCTCACAGGATTATTGGACGTGGATAAGGTGACCATCGTCATCGGCGCCATCACCCCTTTCATCATCGTGTTGATCAGTACCGCCACCCTGTGGACGATTTTCCACTCCAACCCGGACTTCTCGACGCTGCACGAGCAGGCCACCCAGATCCCCACCACGCTGCCCAATTGGTGGATTTCCGCGCTCAATAACCTGGGCCTGCAGGTGATCGTGGTGGTGTCGATGGCCATCGTGATCGGCGGTAACTTCCTCGATTCCCGCGAGGTGGGTATCGGCGGCATCGTGGGCGGTTTCGTGTTCCTCTTCCTGCTGGCGGTGCTGGTGGGTTCGATGTACATGTCCGTGGACACCGTCATGGAAACGGACATGCCTACCCTGGCGATGATCAATGACATCCACCCGACGCTGGGCTTCATCATGACCTTCGCCATCTACGGCATGATCTACAACACGGCGATCAGTATGTTCTACGCCTTCGCCAAACGCGTGACCAAGAACAAGCCGCAGAACTTCTACAAGGCCTATTGCATTGCCGTGCTCATCGGTTTCGTGCTCAGCTTCATCGGCTTCTCCAACCTGATCGGCTGGATTTACCCGATTCTGGGCTATATGGGCATCCTCATCATGATCATCATCGGCTGGGCCTGGTGGAAGCACCGCGGCGAGCTCGAGTCGGAGACGGAGCTGCGCCGCCGCGCCCGCGAGCTGCTGGGCAAGCGGGTCACCTCCGATGAGAAGCTCACCCGCACCGAGGCCCGGGAGCTGCGCTCGATCGCCTATAACTCCAATATTCCGGAAAAGGAGTTCATCTCCGAGATCCTCACCGAGGTGGACATCGATTCCGATTCGGATGAGGCGGAGCAGATTATCGCCTCCAATACCCCGACTACGCCCTCCTCATAGCGTCTCTCCCCGCCTCGGCGGGGATTTTTTCGCTTATCGACGCCATCCCGCAGCCACTGCATCCCGCTAGGCTAGAGGACATGAAAAATATTGTGATTACCGGTGCCAGTGATGGGGTGGGGGCGGCCACCGCCCGCCAGCTCGTGGAGCGTGGCCACCGGGTGCTGATCGTGGGCCGCAACGAGGAGAAAACAATCCGGCTGGCCACCCAGCTGGACTGCACCTACTTTTTGGCGGATTATCTTGAGCTCGACCAGGTGCGCCGTCTCGCCGCGGATATTGCCGGCCACTGGGACAGCATCGATGTGCTCATGAACAATGCGGGTGGCATGTTCCAGCACTATGGGCTCAGCGCCGATGGCTATGAGCGCACCTATCAGCTCAATCACCTCGCCCCCTTCCTGCTCACCAATCTCTTAGTGCCGCAGCTCGCGGCCGGGGAAGGACGGGTGGTGGGCACCTCCTCTATCGCCGCGCTCGTGGGCAAGGTGGATTTCTCTAACCTCATGCACACAGAAGACTACTCGTGGCGTAAGGCCTATCCAGATTCCAAGCTGGCCACCACCTTGTTCTGCGCCGAGATCAACAACCGCTTAGGCGATCGCGGCATCACTGGGCTGTCGCTCCACCCCGGTGTGGTGTCTACCTCCTTTGCCCGCGACGCCAGCAATCTCATGGGGGCGTTCTATAACAGTCGCCTCGCACCCAAGGTGATGGATACCCCGGAGACCTCGGCCACGCGCATGGTGTATCTCGCAGAAACACCCTTCGGCGAGGGCGTAGAGCCTGGTGGCTACTATGTGCGCAATCGCCGCTTCCCGCTGCCGCCGAAGGGCCGAGATAGCCGGACCGCCGCCCGGCTGTGGGAGGATTCCGCCAAGAAGGTCGGGATGAACTAGCGCGTTTTAGCGCAGGCGCAGCAGCCGCGAGATATGGCGGCGGTTGCGCGCCACCCAGCGATACACGATCCCCGCCCCAGGCAGCAGACACGCAAGCCCGAGGGTGCGGACACCGAGGCTGCGCCCGTGCTGGCGCAGGGCCATGCCAATAGCGGCGTTCCCGCGATAGAGCCGCAAGCCGGTGGTGTAGAGGGCGTGGTCGGTGATTTCCGCGCGCACGACACGTGCCAGTCCCTCATCGCTGGGGCTGGCCGGCTCCACCGCGACCTGCGGGGCCAGCTGGGCGAGCTTGAGCGCGCAGGCTTGGCAAAAACCGCAGTCGCCGTCATAATAAAAAACCGGTTGTGCTCGCATTGGTATCTCCTACTGATCCTTTATTTGCACCCACGTGACGACAGCACCGAACTGACGTATCTCTCCGCCCGCGGTGCGCACCCGCAACGGGGCACCGGGGCTGCACTCGAGCACCTGCTCCCAGCGATAGCTGCGCGTTGAGCTCGTGCGCCGCCCGCGGCGAAACTCCACCAGCTCGCGGCCCAGCTGCAGCCGCACATCATCCTCCACATCGATGCACCAATAGCCCTCACCGCGCTCACTGCGGTGCAGGCCCTCGGGGCTGCGCTCGATGTCTGCGAGGCGCTCAATACGCTCAATCACACCCAAGCGGTGGCTCACGCCTTCGGTGTCGAGCAGCACGAGTGGCATGGATACCTCGGCGCGGCGCACCTCGGAGAGCGTCCACACCGATGGCCGCAGCGGGGTGCGCGGGGTGGTGTCGGCGTGTCCCGGGCCGGCAGCGGAGCGTCGAGAAGCGCGCCCGGAGCTCTGCCGTTGCCAGCTGACTACCGTGTTGCCACGCAGGCTAAGCAGCCGCGGGTGGTCGGCGAAGCGCAGCACAAAGCGATCGGTGGCCGCGAGCTCCGAGGGCAGCGCGGACAGGCGCGAGCCGCGTACCGCCCGCAGCGCCTGCACCACTTCCTCATCGGTGCTCGTGGCGCTGACACCATGGGTGTTTAAGCCCAGCAGCAGGTGGGCGAAAGGCATCTCCGGCTGGGCCTCCCAGGTACGGCGCAGCTCTTCGAGGATGATCGGGATACGCGTGGGATCGCGGTCCACGTCCCCCTCCTTTCGCTCCCCGCGGCGTCGGAGCTCACTACCCCGAGACGGCACCGCTGGTCTGGACACGAGCATAGCCCCGACGCGATACGGAGTCCGTGCCGGGGCGGGCGGCAAGCGAGAGCACCCTAGGTACCCCCTACCTTAGATGTTCTCTATTATCAGCTAGAGAAATAATGGGTGCACCCTTGACATCGCTGGGGTTATCCCTCGACGCTCACCGAGCCATCGTCATGGACGTGCACTGTCGCGGCGGCGGCCCGGGCAAGGTTGAGGCGTTGCCAGGACCCGGCGGCGGACTGATCGTCCAGCGGGGCGCCGGCAGCAGCGGCGGTCTGGCGCAGCACCTCGGCGCGCTGCTGCCAGGTGAGCTCGGGGAATATGGAGCTCAGCAGTACCGGTGCGGCCGCGGGAACGATCATTGGGGCCGTGGTGGTGGCCACGGGTGCGAAACCATAGTCGAGGCGCTCAGTATAGGTATCTACCATCGCCGCGCTGGGGGCGAGGTCCGCAGCGCATGCGGAGAGGCTGGACTGGCAGCGCCACTCCAGCTCCGCCCGCAATTCCGCGGCGGCCGCATCGAGGGCTGCGCGCATGCGTGGATCATTGAGCCGGTCTGCGGCCGCGGCCGTGCCGGTGATGCGCCCGCCGATCACGTCGAGGGGATAGTGCACCCCGAGCACCACGCGGTGATAGCCGGATTCGGCACCGCGGGCGATGAGCTGCGGGGCAAATTCGGGCAGCATATAGGCCAGCAGAGTAGTGGTCCACGTGGCCTGGTTGGTGTGCCCCGAGGGGAAGGATTTACTGTCTTTATAGAGGTTCTCGCCCTCGGGGTTGTAGCGGTTGATCCGCTCGGGAGCCACTTTAAAGGGGCGGTCATAGCCGAAGGCTGCCTTCTCGGCGAAGGTGGAGCTAGCGGGGCCGCCGGCGCGCGCCAGCCAGCCGCGCCCGAGGAGCATCTCCGTTTTGGGTAGCCGGCCCGCCGCGAGTGCCTCGCGCACATGCTGGGCAAGCGTCGGCCCGAGCGCGTCCGTGACCACCGGCAGCAGTCCTCTTTTGTCGGCGAGCGCCCCTTCTTGGGCGGCGGCGATGAGCTCGGGGTCATCGGCGGCGGCGTTATTGATGGCGATGGTGCGCGCGAGGTTGTCCTGCATCACCTCGGGGTGGTTGCGCTCGAGATCCCAGAATCCCGCGACTGGCTGCAGGTACACCCCACCGGGATAGGAGCTGATATCGGAGATATATCCCACGTAGTCGCTGGCCGCGAAAGGCTGCGGGCTCGGCTCTGCTACCTCCGCCTGAGCGAGCGGGGCGGCAATCATCATGACACTTCCGAGGGCGGCGGCGAGGCTAAGGACACGACCTCGACGAGGATTGACCATGAGTGTTTTTCTCCTTAGAACATTTCAGTGTGGCCGCGCCGCCCACACGGGGGCGCGGAGGTATGTGCTGGTGCTCTCGCCTAGGCGAGGGCGTGGGGATGGGGCTGGGCCCCTGGGTTGCCCGCATAGGTGCGGTAGCTCATCTCCACCCAGAGCGGTGCGTCCGGCTCGAGCACGCTATCGCCTAGGACCCAGTCGGCGTGGGCATAGTCCGGGGTGATCTCTACGGCCATATAGCCGTGCCGGGAGAAGTCGATGTGCTTAAACCAGGGATTAATCGCGGTGAGCGTGGTTTCCCCGGCGCGCATCATGTTTTTCACTACCTCGTGCTGCGGGAGCTTCTGACTCACTGTGTCATAGGCGCCGGCCGCGCTGATGGAGGTGGTGACGAATTCCGTCGCCGCCGCTCGGCGGTTGCCATCGCGGTAGCCTTGGGGATCGAGCGGCACATCATTGGCCCAGCTGCTGTGGATGTCTCCGGTAAGAAAGACCACGTTGCGGCCGCCCGCGCCGACGATGCTATCGACAAGGCGCTGTCGCTCCGCCATGAAGCCGTCCCATTGGTCAGTATTGAGCGCCACGCCCTCTTCGGGCAGCCCCACCTGTTTTTGCAGGAAAGAGCGCAGCAGGGGATCGAGCCCGGTGGGCAGCGTCATGGGGGCGATCATCACCTCATTGCCCACCACCTGCCAGCGGGCGGTGGAATTGGCCAGCTGCTCGCTAAACCACTCGAACTGCTCTCGTCCCAGCATGGAGCGTTCGGAATCATTCGCGTGGGCCCAGAAGAGAGGGTCGCTGCGATCCTTATTGTCTCCAGAGTGCACGAGCGCGGCGTCGCGAAAGGTGCGCAGGTCCGGAACGATGAGGTCGAAAAGGCTGCCATAGGAGAAACTGCGGTAGATCGTCTCGCGGCCGTCGTGGGTGCGCACCGGCATCCACTCGTAATAGGCCTGCATGCCGTTGCGGCGCAGCTGCTGATACTCCTCGCCGAACTCCGGTGCGCCGCCGCCCTGGCCATCCTTATAGGCATTATCGGCGAACTCGTGATCGTCCCAGATGCAGATCATGGGCAGCCGAGCGTGCACGGCCGCGAGATCGGGGTCCTTTTTATAGTGCCCCTGCCGAATGCGGAAATCCTGCAGGCTGGTGGTGCGGTGCGGCGGCTGTACGCGGCGCACCACGGTATCGAAGGCGCCGGTGTAGCCGCCGGTTTCATACTCATAGGTGTAGTCACCTAAATGCAGCACAAATTCGAGGTCAGTGCGCTCGGCGATGTGCCGGTAGCCGCGGAAATAGCCGGCCTCGTAGTTGGAGCAGGAACACACCGCGAAGCGCACGGGATCCATCGCCCCTGCTGCGGGCGCTGTGCGGGTGCGGCCGATGGGAGAATGTGCCTCACGGTAGGCGAAACGATAGTAGTACTCGGTGGCTGGGTGTAGACCAGAGACGTCGACCGAGATGGTGTGGTCTCGCTCCGCGCTGGTATGGGCCACGCCGGTGGCGACGATGTGGCGAAAAGCCTCATCGCTGGCCACCTCCCAGGACACCTCGGCGGCAGGCCCTAGCCCTGAGCCAGGCAGGGACTCGGCGGTGGGGGTCAGCCGCGTCCAGATGATGACCGCATGGGGCAGCGGATCACCGGAGGCGACTGAGTGCTGAAAATAGCCCTCGGGTGGGGCGGGTTCGCTCGCAACAGCGCGGCTGCGGGGCGCCACCGCGGCAAGGCCCGTGGCGGAGGTTAATGCGAGAAAGTGTCGGCGTTTCACTCGGCTGAGGCTAACAGGACAATTCCCCAACTGAGCTGGGTTTTCACCGTATTCTCTTATGCTCCTCCAAGGTTTTACGCCGCGTTAACCTTCCTTAAACTCACCGTTACGCAGCGGGGGTGAATTCCGGCTAGCGCCGCCACTGCCCCACCGGCCAGGGCTGCGCTTGTTCTTGCAGCTCCGCCAGGGTCACGCTCAGGCGCGGGATGCTCAGCTCCGCTACTGAATCCGCGCGCACCGCCTGGCGCCGCACGCTGTGGTCATGCAGATGCAGCGTCACCACCTCGCCCAAGCCCCATTCCGCCGCGGGGGCCCACGCCTCCTCGGAGCCGTTGATGAGCACCAGGGCGGCGTGCTCGCCGAAGGCGCCGCGAACCACATAGGCCAGACGCTCCTCGCCGCAGTGCAGCACCGTGGTGCGGGCCGCGATCTGGGCATAGTCGCTTTCTCGTAGCCAGGAGTGCTCGCGCCGCAACCGCAGCATATCTCGCACAACATGCCCCATATTCGGGAAGCCAGCGGCGCGGTCATAGTCGAAGACGTTGATCGTATCCGGGGATTTATAGGAGTTCTCCACCCCGTGCTTGGTGCGGCAGAATTCCTGCCCGGCATGCAGGAACATCACCCCGCGGGAGAGCAGCTGAATCTCGGTGGCGAGGGCATGCCGCCGGGCCGGATCACTGACCCCGGTGGCCAGGAGTTTGTCATACATGGTGAGGTTGTCGTGCGCCTCGTTGTACACCACCGATTGGGCCGCGCTGAGATACGTGCGGGTGGTGCGGGCACCCAGGTGGGCGTCGATAAGCGTCTGTCCCCCGCCGCCACCGGAGATGAATCCACGAGAGTCCGCGTGAAACACCCCGCCTTTGATCACATCGCGGAAGGTGTCATTGAACATCGCCACCCGCGGCAGCAGCCGCGCGTTATTTTGATTCGCGCCGAGCGACTCGGGCGGATGATTGCCCATCTCCCAGCCCTCCCCCAGCAGCACGATGCCGGGATCGATCGCATCCAGTGCGGCGCGCACCGCCCTGATGGTGGCGACATCGTGCAGCCCCATCAGATCCAGCCGGAAACCGTCGACGCCATAGGTGCTGGCCCAATAGCACAAGGAATCCACAATATAGCGGCGCATCATGGATCGCTCCGAGGCCGTCTCATTGCCGCAGAAGGACCCATCGCTCAGCTGCCCCTCGGCGTCCGTGCGGAAGAAGTAGCCGGGAACCGTGCGCTGCAAAGGATGCTGTGTCGCATCGTAGACGTGGTTGTACACCACATCCATCACTACCCGCAGGCCACGGGCGTGCAGGGCGTCCACGAGTGCACGGAATTCGCCTATCCTGGCCGCGGGGTCAGTGGGATCGGTGGAATAACTGCCCTCGGGGACGTTATAGTGCGCCGGATCATAGCCCCAGTTGTATTGGGCATTGAAACCGAGGTCCGCAGTTTCATCGACGGTAGCGAAATCGCTCACCGGCAGGAGCTGAACATGCGTCACCCCCAGCGAGCAGAGATAATCCAGGCCCGAAGGATAACCCGCCGCGGTGCGGGTGCCTTCCTCTGTCAGGCCCAAGAACTTTCCCTTGTGGGTGATGCCGTTATCCGCGCCGATCGTGAGATCCCGAATATGTGCTTCGTAGATCACCGCATCCTCGAGCGCCCCGAAGGAGGGAGCCCGCTGCACCGCAGGCAGCAGATGGGCCGGATCCAGCACGACACCGCGCACCCCATTGGCCGTGACCGCGGTGGCATAGGGATCCACCGCGGTGGTGCTGTAATCGGCGAACTCCAGCACATAGTGGTAGTCCCAGCCCCACACATCGCTATCTACCCGGCAGTGCCAGCTACCGTGCGCACCGCGCTTCAGGGCATAGACTGCCGGCTCGGCCGCGGCCACACGCGCAGCCGAGGACGCACCCGCAGCCGGGCTGCGGCGCGGCTGCTGCGGCGGCGCCAGCTGCAGACTCACCGAACGCGCGGTCGGTGCCCAGAGATAAAAATCCGCCCCCGCGTGCGGATCATGCCGGTCACACACCACCCCCAAGGGGCCGGAGTAATAGGGATAGCGCTGCGAGTGCGCGCCAGGGTGGGCGAGTGAGCGGGCGGGCAGATCCTCGTCGGACACGGTGGCGGTGGTCCCCTTCCTTGCATCGCTTAACGACGCGAGCTTCCCCGCGCACGTAGGCACAGTGTGTATGCTACCGCCGCATCGATAGCGATTAATCATCGCATCCCCGTTGGCGGCGGATCGTTAAGCTGAAGGTATGACGTATCAAAGGACCAAAGATATTCCCGCCATCGGGCTGTCCACGGGAGCCCTGAGTATCACTGCCGGTGTGCTCTTTTTAGCGATTATGGCCCTCAAGGAGGGTTACTCGGATGGCTCGGCGGTGCTCTGTGTGCTCTGCGGGCTGGCGATGGTTATTCACGCCGCGCTGGTCCCCACCTTCCCGCCGCTCGCCCGTTTCTCGCTTTTTGTCGCAGCGGGCATCACCATCGTGGCCACCGAACGCATCTACGACGTCTGGATAGGCATACTGGTAGCCGCCTTGGCCTGCGGCGGCTCGCTGCTCGGCACGTGGGCGGAGCTCTGGGGGCCAGGAGCCACCCGCAGCACAGGACGGCGAGCTCCCCGCGGCGGGCTGCTGCACCCCTCCCCCACGCCTGCGCCACCCATCGCCTATTTCCTCATGATGGGCTACGTCGCGCTCGCCGCCTTGGGCATGCTCGCTTTCACCCTTCCCATCACAATCCTGCTGCTCGTTCTCGGGGCCGGATTCGTGGCCGCGGTGTGCTATTACCGCTGGAACTTCACCCAGCGCGTGGCACTGAGCATCGCGGCGCTCGGCACCATCAGCACCTGGATTGGCGCACTGCTTATCATCAGCAAAAACGTGGTGGGCGCGATCTATATCTGGCCCATCCTGGCCCTGCCCGTCTCTCTCATCGCCATGGCGCTGGTCTTTAATACCCGCCCCCAGCCACAGCCATAACGACGATAGACATAGAGAAAACCCGCCCCTTCCCCGGAACGGATCCGGAAAGAAGGGGCGGGTTTCTAATCTTGAGACAGATGCCCAGCGCTGCCTAGCGACTACTCACTAGCCGGCGCCGAGCGATGAACGCCTTAGGGGCGCTGCATCTTGCCATCCTTGTCCTTGAACGGGAAGCCCAGGTGGCGCAGCAGGGCGCGGCCTTCCTCGTTGTTGGTGGCGGTGGTGACCACGGTGATGTCCATACCGCGCGGACGGTCGATCTTGTCCACGTCGATCTCGTAGAACATGGACTGCTCGGTGAGACCGAAGGTGTAGTTGCCGTGACCATCGAACTGCTGGTCAGACAGACCACGGAAGTCACGAATACGCGGCAGAGCCACGGTCAGCAGACGATCCAGGAACTCCCACATGCGGTCGCCACGCAGGGTGACGCGGGCGCCGATGGGCATGCCCTCACGCAGCTTGAAGTTCGCGATGGACTTCTTGGCGCGACGGATCTGCGGCTTCTGGCCGGTGATAGCGGTGAGGTCCTCGAGAGCACCGTTGATCATCTTGGAGTCGCGGGCGGCGTCGCCCACACCCATGTTGACCACGATCTTGGTCAGGCCGGGGATCTCCATGACGTTGGAGTGGTTGAACTCCTCAGCCAGCTTCTGCTTGATGTCCTCGCGGTAACGGGTCTTCAGACGCGGGGTGTAGTTCTCCATTGTTAGATGTCCTTCCCGTTGCGCTTGGAGATACGAACCTTCTTGCCGTTCTCGTCGAAGCGGTAGCCAACGCGGGTCGGGTTGCCATCGGAGTCGAGCACCATCACGTTGGACACGTGGATGGGGGCCTCCTGGGTGACAATTCCGCCGGACTCAGCACCAGCTTCGGGTGCGGAGTTGACGACGTGCTTCTTGATGCGGTTGACGCCCTCGACGAGGACCTTGTTCCGCTTCGGGAAAGCCTGAATGACCTTGCCCTTAGCGCCCTTATCCGGACCAGAGATCACGATGACGTTATCGCCCTTATGGATCTTCATAGTCTTAGATCACCTCCGGAGCGAGAGAAACAATCTTCATGAACTTCTTGTCGCGCAGCTCACGAGCAACGGGGCCGAAGATGCGGGTACCGCGGGGCTCGTTGTCGTTCTTGATGATCACTGCAGCGTTCTCATCGAACTTGATGTACGAGCCGTCCGGGCGACGGGTCTCCTTCTTGGCACGAACGATGACAGCCTTGACGATCTCGCCAGACTTCACGTTGCCATTCGGAGCAGCTTCCTTGACGGTGGCGACAATGACGTCGCCGATTCCTGCGAAGCGTCGGGTGGAACCGCCGAGCACACGGATGCAGAGAATCTCTCGTGCACCAGAGTTGTCGGCGACCTTCAGACGCGATTCTTGTTGAATCACAGTGGGTCTCTCCTGACCTGGATATAACGCGTGTCAGATTTCCGTCCTGTACACGCACGGTCTATGTCTTTCTGCGTACAACCACTACTACCCGCCCTAGCGAGCGGGGAACGACCATCCGGCTCGGAACGCACCGAATGTATGCCGTCGCGTGACGGTTGCAACCCGAATATTCAACCACATGCCCACCGTGTGCACCAAATTTTTCTTGCCACACGCAGATGCTTGTCGACGCCCACTCGCAGCCACCCCACCCGCACCCGCGGGGCTTACACTGCAGGGCGGGTTAAGCGCGGCGAGCCCGCTGATGCTGCGGCTCGGGATCCACCAGGTAGCCGCGCAGACTGCGGGCCAGCTCCTCCTGCCAAGTCGATAGCCCCTCGAGGGCGTTATCGGCGAGCGTGGAGGTGACGGCAACATGGCGCACCATGCCGTAGCTCACCAGCGCCAATACCCGCGGATCACGGGCAGAGATGCACGGCACATCGGAGGCGGCGCCGCGCCCACCAATGCCGAGGCGAACCTCATCGGCGGTTTGGATGCGTTGGATGATCTTCTCCAGCAGGGCGACAATGCGCAGCTGGCCACTGCCGAGGCGCTCAATAGTGAAGGTATAGGCGTGGGAGTAGTCCGCACGCAGCACCGCCTCCAGCAGCTCACTGGCGGAGGCCTGCTCAGCGGAGGCCACAAGCGCGGCGATGAGATCCTCCACGGTCTCCGGGGCCGGATTGAGTGCGGAGACCACACTCAACAGCTCCTCGGTGAGCAGTGTGGTGGTCAGATCCGACAGGGCCTTATAGCGGGCGTAGAGAGTGGGCCGAGAAATGCCGGCCCGGCGCGCCACACCAGACATTGTGGTGCGTTCGAGACCCTCCTCGAGCACACTCTGGCGCGCAGCATCCAAGATTGCAGCGTCAATATCGCCAGTCCCTGTCGGCATAAAACGTCGCCTTTCTTCTCTACGCACTCACGGGGACACGTCACAACGCGTCACCAGAAACTGTAAGGCTAGCCGTGCTGCGCTGGACAGATTGTTGAACATGCAGCATTTTTCCTGCGTATAGCCCTTCAGCATGGAACTCCCGCTCCAAAAAACAACAATAGCGCAGATTAGAGCGACCTATTCTCAATGGGGACCACAAAACTTTTCACCACTATTCAGGGTGGTGCATATTATAAACTGCGAAGGGGTGTACATTAGAGCCTCGATTCGTATTACAGGGGCCTGAGTTGTGTAACCCCATCGAGGCGTTCACACCCCCTCTCAGATGCGCACAGAGGCCCCAGGGTGGCGTCGATAAGCGTGCCCCGCCCACGCGCTCAGGAGGGGGTTCCATTCTTAACGAAAATACTTACACTGAAGAAGTATGAGTACCTCACCGAATACCTTGAATGGCAAGACTGCACTCGTTAGTGGCGGCACCCTCGGCATTGGGGCGGGAATCGCCCGCGCCCTCGCCGCCCAAGGCGCCCACGTGATCGTCACCGGCCTGACCGAGGAGGAGTGCGCCGCCTCCGAGTTTGAGGCACATGTCCTCGATGTGCGCGACGCCGCGGCCTGCACCCAGCTCCTCGAGAGCTTCGACAGCCTGGACATCCTGGCCAGCAATGCCGGCATCTATCCACAATCCTCCATTGCGGAGATGAGCGATGAGGACATTGACCTCATCTTCGACGTCAACGTCAAAGGCACCATCCACATGGTGCAGGCCGCTACCCCGCTGCTCGCGGCCTCCGGTGCGGGGCGCGTGGTGATTACCTCCTCGATCACGGGTAACTACACCGGCTATCCGCTGTGGTCCCACTATGGCGCCACCAAGGCCGCCCAGATGGGCTTTGTGCGTAGCGCCGCCATCGAGCTGGCACCGCAGTCCATCACCGTCAACGCCGTGCTTCCCGGCAATATTCTCACCCCGGGCCTGAAGGAGATGGGCGAGAAGTACATCGCGGACATGGAAGCCACCGTGCCGCTGGGATTCCTCGGCACCCCCGAGGACATCGGCCACACCGTCGCCTTCCTCGCCAGCGATGCCGCCCGCTATATCACCGGCCAGGGCATTGTGGTCGATGGCGGCCAGATCCTGCCTGAATCGCCCGATTTCTAAAAACACCAACACCGCCCCGCTGCCGAATATCCAGCGGGGCGGTGCTGTGTGTTGAGGGGCTGTGGGGGCGGCGGTTTAACGGCTCAAGGTGAGCAGCTGCATGCCCCAGCCGGCCGGCTGGACCGCATCGACTCGCCACCCCGCGTCTGTGGCCACGGCCGTCATCTCCTCTTGGGTGGGAACGCAGCCTCCGCTCTCGCAGAGCCGCTGCAAATCGTTTTCGCATGCTTCCGCATGGATTCTGTGCGTGACCATGAGCTCCTCCACGATCCAACACGTGGAGATTCCTGCCGCCGCGATGCGCTCCAGCAGCTCCCCGAGCTGCTCGATCGGACCCTGCGCGCAGGGAGTAATGACCATCGCGCTATCCCCCTGCCATGTCGCAGCACGGGTGATGCCTGCCTGCTCGGGCTCGCCCTGCCCAGCCTGAGCGCGCTGGTCCAGCTCGCGCTCATCGCCGACAACGACCGTGACGGCCACGCCCGTGCGGCTCGCGATCTCGGCGGCATAGACCTCTGCATCGGGACCGCCGATACTGAGCGTGCGCTGCGGAGAGATCGCGGCCGCCACGGCGGGCGCTGTCCACGGCGCGGTGGAGCTATCCAGCGGATGACGCTGGGCGCCGGCGGCTGCGGGAGATGCACCGCGAGACTGTCCACCGCGCAACGCCTCCCCCAGTCCCATAACTTCAGGCTTAAAGTCCTTGACCAGGAGATAACTCATAATTTCATAATCCACCACCTCTGCAAGCTCGGGACTCAGAGCGAAGCGCCCATCCTGCTCGATAATAAGGCCGGTAGTGGACAGATAACGGAGCAAGCGCTGTGCGGCATGCGCATCAAGTTCGCAGCCGGACTCAGTGATCTGCGCTGGGGTAGCACCATCTGTGAGTTCGCACAGCCGCGCCAGCACACCCGAACGGAGGGCGGCCTGCGCTGCAAAGATGGGAAGAAGATTGCTCATTCCCAAAAGCTTTTCTCGTATAGCCATGAGCGTGTTGAGCGGCGTGCCATCCTCGGCCACGGTGGATGTGTGCTCCCGCCAATAGCCGACAATCTCGGTGTTCTCTCGCCCCACGCCCAGCTCCTTCGCGAGGCCGCGAATCTGCTTCAGAGCACCGGCTTCCCCGGCCGCCCACACAAAGCCTTCGCCTTCAGGCAGGCTATCTCGCAGGCTAAGAGCCAGATCCGCGAAGGACTCCCCTTCCGCAACCACGGCCCAGTGGATGTCTGCATCGGCATCGCTCGGAAGCGTCATAATGTCCGAGCGTTCAGCAACCTCAATCACCGCAATCACTCGATGCCCCTGCGGCAGCTCTTCAAGGCACCGGGAGATAGCCGGCAGCGCGGTGTGATCGCCGCAGAGGAGAAGCCAGTCCGTGTGTGTCGGCAGCGCGGCACATCTCTTCGGGCCCACCACATATACTTTGTCGCCAATAGTCGCCTTGGCACTAAAAGCCTCAGCGAGACCATCGTGGTGGCGGGCGAAATCGATATCAACGGTGCCCGCCCCTTTATCGAATCGGCGCACGGTATATGTGCGGAAGAGGTTCTTTACTTCTTCCGTCCAATCAAGGGCTCCATTACCCAGTGGCGGCGGATAGGGACGATCGCCGGTGACAGGGTGGGGAAAGACCAATCGGACGTCATCATCAAAACCCGTACTGATGAATTCCGGATTATCTACGCCATACCCGGCAAAGGCCTGGAGCTGCTC
Organism: Corynebacterium sp. TAE3-ERU30; assembly: GCF_019209925.1. NCBI lineage: Bacteria > Bacillati > Actinomycetota > Actinomycetes > Mycobacteriales > Corynebacteriaceae > Corynebacterium > Corynebacterium sp. TAE3-ERU30. The sequence goes on from NZ_JAHUTO010000003.1 coordinate 121,291, forward strand.
ACCAGCGAGAGTGATGCGCCGGAGATTGGGCGTAATATCACGAACCTGCACCACCTCGAGGTCGCGCAGGGTAATGGGAAATATATCTTGTTGTCTATGTGTCCGAGCCATAAAAACCCTTTCTCACATTTATATATAGATAGCTTTGGATATATCCGCGAGGAGCCCCGCGAATGTCCGCACGGCCATCTAAGAACGAGCGCTACTGAACTGTTCCACCATGCTATCGACATTTCACGAGCCTGAACAGACCCCTTTCCCCATCTAGGCGCCACTCTCAGATTTCTAATGAGAAACCCTGTGATACTTCTAGACATTCACAAATAGACGTCCATTAATTTCACCGGATACTGCACAGGCTCTATAGACATAGCGACTCAGTCGACCAAGGCGGTCCGCTGGGCAGGGAGCGCCGGCCATACTGGTTGCGAGCGCGAGAATGACCCACCACACGAGGCGTAGCTCGCCCGCCTCAGCACCCATAGCCCATCAGCAAAAAGACTCTTATCCTTTGACTAGCCTACCCTTAGCTCATTAAGGTATCCCTACGCTAATATTTTCGCTTAGTGTGGCTCTACCTAAGGATCATGTGTATGCGACTGCGACGACTCGCGGGACTCGGCTTCCTGGGGCTCCTGCTCCTCGCCAGTGTGGTGACGAGCCTGTTTTTCGGCGCCCGCACGATCCCCTTCGCAGCCGTTAGCGATTCCCTCCAGGCATGGCTCGGAGGAAGGGGCGTTCCTTCAGGAGTGGATCCCATCGATGCTCAAGTTATTCGTGAACTACGGGCTCCCCGCACCCTCTTAGGTATAGCCGTAGGCCTCGCGCTCGGCGCCGCTGGCGCCATCATCCAAGGGCTTACCCGCAATCCGCTCGCCGACCCCGGAATTCTTGGTATCTCACCGGGAGCGTCTCTCGCCGTAGTCCTCAGCTTCGCGGTGCTAGGACCTCAGTCCATCTATGCAACCGCTGGATGGGCTTTTGTGGGCGCCGGACTGGCCACGCTCGCTATTTTCACGGTGGCGGCGCTCGGCGGTGGGCGCATCAACCCCCTCACGCTCATCTTGGGTGGCGCCGCGTTATCCGCAGTGCTGAACTCCATCACCGGTTCCATGGTGCTTTTCAGCGACGCTCACCTTAATGTGCTGCGGCTCTGGACAGTAGGCTCCATCGCCGGGCGGAGCATGGATTTTGTGACCACCGCGGCGCCCATTCTGGTGCTTCTGGCCTTTGCCGCCAGCGCTATCGGCCCCACCCTCAACCTGCTGAACTTGGGCGATGACGCCGCTCGAGCACTCGGAGCTAATCCGGAGCGGTCCCGCGCTATCGGCATGGTACTCATCGCCCTGCTTGCCGGCGTAGCTACATCAGTTGCCGGACCTATAGGTTTCGCAGCGCTCATCGTTCCGCACATTGCACGGACCATCACGGGTCCCGACTATCGCTGGATCATCCCCTATTCCGCGCTCTGTGGTGCCGTTTTGCTCCTCAGCGCGGATGTAGTCGGGCGAGTAATCGCCCGGCCGGGAGAACTGGAAGTCGGTATCGTTCTCGCTTTTGTCGGGGCGCCCTTCTTCATCGCCATCATGGCTAGAAAGAAGGTGTCACGACTATGACAAGCATCAGTATCTGGCCGATGCGCGTTCGGTGGCGGCCGTGGGTGTTCCTCATGTCGCTCGTACTCACGGTGGTTACCGTCCTTCTCGTGGCTATCTCCATCGGAGAAGGGGATTATTCCCTGTCACCGTGGCGCGTCCTTCAGCTTCTCAGCGGCGCCCCTGGCCGAGAGATTGAGCAGGCTGTGGTGTTTGGCTGGCGCCTACCCCGAGCCCTCACAGGAGTAGCAGCGGGAGCTGCCCTTGGTATCGCTGGCGCGATCTTCCAGAACGTCACGCGCAATCCCCTAGCTAGTCCCGATATCCTAGGAATCACTTCGGGCGCATCTGCCGCCGCTGTCACTGTCATCACCCTGGGATCCAGTAGCTCGAATGCCCTGGTTATGTGGCTCGCTGAGGCAGGTATTCCCCTGGCCGCGTTGTGTGGCGCTGTGATCACTGCTCTCGCAATGTGGATGTTGGCATGGAAGCGCGGCATCGATACCTACCGCTTGGTGCTCTATGGCATTGTGATCTCCGCCCTGCTCCACGCCTATATTCGTCTCCTCTTGGTGCGGGCGCATATTCGCGATGCCGCCACCGCACAACTATGGCTGTCGGGATCCATCGCTAACGCCAGCTGGCAACGCAGCCTCCCTCTCTTCGTGCTCATCATCGTTATTGTCCCTGCACTGGCATGGGCGACATTCACCTTGTCGGCCTTAGCCTTGGGTGACACCACGGCTATGGCTCTCGGCCTACGTTTAGGTCCCGCTCACGCCGGCCTTCTCGGTCTTGCGGTAGCGCTGACCGCTGTGGCGGTATCTGCTGCCGGCCCGATTGGCTTTATCGCCTTCGTCGCACCACAAGTGGCCTTAAGACTGAGTAGACGCCCCACCCCGCCGCTCTACGCCTCGGCGGCTACCGGATCCGCATTACTTCTTCTCGCAGACATCATCACCCGCTTGTTGCCCAGGGAACTGCCGGTGGGGCTGGTGACCTCCACGATTGGCGGCATCTTCCTCATCTATATCCTCATCCACCAAAGCCGAAAGGTTGGCCTATGACTCGCCTTATCGCGCGCGCCCTTCATGCATCCTATGGACGCACCGACGTGCTCAAGGGCGTCGATCTCAGCATTGGCTCCGGCATAACCACCATCATCGGCCCTAATGGCTGCGGCAAATCGACACTGTTGAAAGCACTCTCGCGCCTCATCCCCTCCACCGGCGCGATCGAGCTCGACGGCAAAGACCTGCGGACGCTGCCGCGCAAAACCCTCGCCCGCACCATTGCTGTGTTACCGCAATCTCCTATTGCCCCGGAAGGCGTGGTCGTCTCCGATTTGGTGGCGCGCGGGCGCCATCCGCACCAGTCATGGATACGCCAATGGTCCGATGATGATGCCGAGCATGTGGATAAAGCTCTCGAGCTCACGCACTGCGTAGAGCTGGCTGATCGTCGCTTGGATTCGCTATCGGGTGGGCAACGGCAGCGCGTATGGATTTCCATGGTGCTCGCCCAAGAAACATCCATGATTTTCCTCGACGAACCAACCACCTACCTCGATCTCACCCATTCGATCGACGTTCTCAATTTGGTGGCTCGCCTGCGCGATGCGGGCACAACCATCGTGATGGTGCTGCATGATCTTAACCTCGCGGCTCGTTACTCAGACCATCTCATCGTGGTGAACGACGGAGAGATACGGGCTGCCGGCCCACCGGGGGAGATCGTGACCCCCGCGATGGTGAAAGATGTCTTCAATCTCGATGCGCTCGTGATTGATGATCCCGCCACCGGCAGTCCCCTCGTTGTTCCCGACGCACCGCGCTGGTGAACAGACCACCTCCCCTCAACCTAGTCCTTGGAAAGGACCGCACTATGAAGAAGACCCTTATGGGAGGCCTCGCGGCTCTCCTCGCTATCAGCACCCTCAGCGCATGCGCTGGGGAAACCATTGATGCCCCCTCGAGCTCCTCGGAAAGCTCCGACGCTGTCGCCGATGCCTCGGCGTTCCCCGTCACCATCGAGCACAAGTTCGGAGAAAGCATCGTCAATGAGGCCCCACAGCGGGTGGTGTCGGTGGGCTATACCGACCAAGATGCGCTCCTCGCATTCGGTATCACCCCTGTTCTGATTCGCGAATGGGAGGGCATGGCTCCGGAAGGAGAAATTGCCGGCGAGTGGGCCTCCGACCGTGCCGATGGCGAGACCGAGATGCTCACGGGCAAAGAAATCAATGTGGAGAAGGTGGCAGAGGCAAAACCTGACCTGATCGTCGCCACCTACTCAGGCATTGACCAAGAGATGTACGACAAGCTCTCGGTCATCGCTCCAGTGATCGCTCAGAAGGGGGAGTACCCCGACTACCAGCAGCCGTGGCAGGTCACCACTCAAGAGATCGGGCAGGCGGTCGGAAAGGGCGCCGAAGCCGAGGAGATGGTGCAAAAACTCGAGAAGCGTTTCAGCGATGCTGCACGTCCGGAATGGAAGGGCAAGAAGGCGATTGTGGCAATCTGGAAAGGTGACAAGCTCTATGCCTTCTCCTCTCAGGATCCTCGTAGCCGATTCTTCGAAGAACTCGGGTTTGTTATTCCTTCCTCTATTGACGAGATAGCGGGAGATTCTTTCAACGCCTCCATCTCTCCAGAAAACGTGGACGTCCTCAACGAGGCCGATGTCATCATCTGGGACCAGCTCTCCTACGCCCCGAATGGCAAGGAATCCGTCACCGAGGAGTCACTCTTTGACAATATTGACGCGGTGAAAAATGGCCACAGTGTGTACCTCGAAGGCGAGCTTGAAAAAGCCTTCGGCTGGCAGACTGTGCTCAGCCTGAACTATGCCCTCGACAACATTCAGGAGCCCCTGGCCGAGGCCACCCCTAAGTAGTTCTCCGCAATACTCACCACCGCCCCGCAGGCACAGCTGCTGCGGGGCGGTTTCTATAGCTATGGCAGCGCGGCGGATAGCAGATGAGAGCCCCTAGTCCCGCGCAATCACCACAAAAAGCAACTCGGCTCGGATCACGGCATCGGAGAGATCGACGTTGCACGTCTCGCTGATATGCGCGAGCCGGCTGCGCACGGTGTGGCGATGCGCCCCCAGCGCCGCCGCGGTGTCTCCAATATGCCCACCGAGTCGTAGGTACAGCTCGAGGGTGCGGGCATATTCCGTGCCGTCGCGCTCATCGGCGGCGCTGAGCACATCGAAGGTTTCCGCGCCGCGGGCCTGCAAGGCGCTGAGCACTTCGGGCCGATGCAGCCAGGAGGCTTTTACATTGAAGGGGCCCACATGCGCGCCGGTGGCTGTCGCCCGGGCGCGGCGCATCAACTCGGCCACATGCTCGCGGCTGAGCTCATTCCACCGGATAGCCGCTCCCATGGCGATCGCTACCTCGCGCGCCTCTGGGCCAAAGTGTTCCACAATGTCGTGATCATCGCGGGAGCCGCGAAAGAGGAAGAGCTGCATGTCCGTCTCCAGCGGCAGGCTAAAGAGCGCCCGGGAATGGGCCTGTAGCCGTGAGTCGAGCGTGGTACGCGCCGCCATCAGGGCTGCGGGATCATCCGCGCGCACCACCACGGCGCGAACCCGGCCCTGGGAATCCACGGCATGGCGCATGGCATGCGCCACCGAGGAGCCCTCTTGGTCGATGCCGAGCAGCAGCGCCAGCGCCAGCGAGTTCATCTCCGAGCGGGCGGCCCGCAGGAAGGTGGGACGCTGCAATAAGATATCCGCCAGACCGCCGCAGTGCTGGAGCACACTGCGCTCCCGGGTGTGGAAGCTGCTGCGCCGCACCACCATCATTAGGTTCACGCGATCTCCCTGTTCAGAAAGCCGCTGGGTAAGGTGCACCAGTTCTCCTGTCCGCCCAGCCCGCGAGTGGCGGTGGCCGGCCGCAATATCGGCCACCACAAGCTCCCCCGCGTCAATGCCATCGAAGGGCACATTCACCAGCACCCGGGCGTCATTATCCGCAATCGCGATGGCCGCCTGCAGCGAGGCCGAGGCGCTGCCGAGAAGCCGGTGCACATCACCGCTGACGGCATCCTTATTGAGCTGCTGCTGCACGCGCTGCTGCCAGCGCTCCCCTTGGGCGGCCCGGCGCGCCTGCTCCTTGTGCACCGCATGGATCACCGAGATAAAAGGGATGTGCGGGGGAACCTCAAAGACGGGGATACGGTGCCGCTCCGCTGCGTCGAGAAGCGGCTGCGGCACTGTCTCAAAGGCATAGCCCGTGCCAAAGCCGATGGCCACCGCACCCGCGTGGACGAGGGTATCCACATAGTCGCCCAGCGCTTCTGGGGTATCCGTGAAGGACATTCCGAGGGTGAGAATGATGGAGTTGGCGATGATGAAATCGGCGGGTTTCTTCAGCTCATTGGTCTGAATATCTAAAAATTGGGTGCTCCACCCGTTGTGTGGGGTGAGTTCGAGGCTCTGCCGTTGCAGCAGCCAGTCAGTAGTCAACGGGGAGGTTGCGGTGCCGGCCAGCGCCGGTTCTGCCGCACGCACAGGATTCGCCATGGCGTCCAATCTATATAAATTTTTTGGACTAGATGGCGATATTTCTTTGGTGGGCGCGGGGTGCATACTCAAGGCTATCGGCGTGAGCGCGATATAGGTCACAGTCAATAGTGGGTTCGCGCCCCACGCATCACGCTTTCATCGTCCCCCACCACGCTCAAAGGAGTTGCCCATGCACGATTTCACCTATCGCCTCCCCCAGGAACGCGCCGTGCGTACTAGCCTGCCGGGGCCGCGTTCTGCTGCCTTGAGTGAGCGTCGCGAAGCTGCGGTGGCCCGCGCGTTGTCCCCGGGACTTCCCGGCTTCGTCGTGGACGCTGATGGCGGTGTGCTTGTCGACGCCGACGGCAATTCTTTTATCGACTTTGCCTCTGGCATCGCCGTCACCTCGGTGGGCGCCTCCAATACGAAGGTGGCGGAGGCGGTGGCCGAGTCGGCCACCCACTTCACCCACACCAGCTTCATGGTCTCGCCCTATGAGTCCTATGTAGCCGTGTGCGAGAAGCTGGCCGAGCTCACCCCAGGCGAGCACCAGAAAAAGTCGGTGCTGCTCAATTCCGGCGCCGAGGCTGTGGAAAACGCGGTGAAGATCGCCCGCGCCCACACCCGGAAGAACGCCGTGGTTGTCTTCGACCACGGCTACCATGGCCGCACCAATCTCACCATGGCGATGACCGCTAAGAACAAGCCCTATAAAACGGGATTCGGCCCCTTCGCCTCCGAGGTGTATCGCGCCCCGATGTCCTATCCGCTGCGCGATGGCCTCGATGGGGCTGCCGCCGCGGCCCGCGCCACCACCATGATGGAGCAGGAGATCGGCACCGAGAACCTCGCTTGCGTAGTGATCGAGCCGATCCAGGGCGAAGGAGGCTTCATCGAGCCGGCTCGCGGCTTCTTGCCCGCCCTACAGGCGTGGTGCCGGGAGAACAATGTGGTCTTCGTGGCCGATGAGATCCAAGCCGGCTTCTGCCGCACGGGCCACTGGTTCGCCTGCGAGGAAGAGCAGGTGGTGCCGGATCTCGTGGCCATGGCCAAGGCCATGGCCGGCGGTTTGCCGCTTTCGGCTGTGACCGGTCGCGCCGAGATGATGGACGCGCCCGTGGTCGGCGGGCTTGGCGGTACCTATGGCGGTAACCCCATCGCCTGCGACGCCGCGCTGGCCGCCATCGGCGAGATGGAGGAGCACGATCTCGCGGGGCGCGCCCGGGAGATGGAACGCATCATCCGCGAGGTCCTGGAGCCCCTCACCGAGCTCGACACCGTAGCTGAGGTCCGCGGCCGCGGCGCGATGATCGCCATCGAGCTGGCTACCAGTGACGGCCAGCCCCTTGGTGCGCTCACCAGTGAGGTGGCTGCCGCCTGCAAGGAACAGGGCATTCTCATTCTCTCCTGCGGCATCGACGGCAATGTCATTCGCCTGCTGCCCTCCCTCGTGATCAGCGAGGCGCTGCTCCGCGAGGGCTTGGAGATTCTCGCCGCCGAAATCCGCACCCGTTCCTAGCCCCTTTATTGCCCCCACCAGCCCGGGGCGCGTACCAGCGCCCCACATACACCGCACCAGAGGCCCCACGCGGGCACCTAGTGCGGTTTCTCTTAGGCCCATATACCTTTTCGATCTTCTTAAGGAGTGATCTATGAGCACACAGACTCGCACCACCGCGGAGAGAGAACACCGCATCACCCCGCTCCAAGGGGTGGCGCTGATTTTCGGCACCAATATCGGTGCCGGCATCCTCTCTCTGCCCTATGCCGGCAAAAATGGTGGGTTCTTAGCGCTCGTGATCGCGCTGCTCATCGCCGGCACTCTCACCACCATTTCCATGCTCTATGTGGCCGAGGTATCGCTGCGCACCCAAGAGCCGCTGCAGCTCTCCGGCCTCGCCGAGAAATACCTCGGCAATCTCGGCCGCTGGCTGGTGTTTAGTGCCATTCTTATCAACGGCATCGGCGCACTGATCGCCTACGCCGCCGGCTCGGGCCGGCTCCTGCACAATCTCCTCGACATCTCCCCCACCCTCGGCACGCTGCTATTTTTCCTCCTCGGCTCGGTGGTGATGTGGAAGGGACTGCACGCCACGGGCATCGCCGAGGGCGCGATCACCACCGGCATGGCCGCCATCATCGCCATCCTCTGCGGCTGGACCTTCTTCGGCCCTGGCATTGATCTCAACAATCTGTGGATCCTGCGCCCCTACTACATTGTGCCGATCATGAACCTGGCGGTATTTACCTTCCTCGCCCAGTACGTGGTGCCCGAGCTGGCGCGCGGGCTCGCCGAGGATAACCCCTCCGCCATTCCGCACGCCATTGTTGCCGGCATGTGCATCACCGGTTTCACCCTCACGCTCGTGCCCTTCGCCGCGCTCGGGTTGCTCGGCGGCGATGTCACCGAGGTGGTCACCCTCGCCTGGGGCGAGAAGCTTGGCGACGTCGCCTACCTGCTGGCCAATGTCTTTGCCCTGCTAGCTATGCTGACCTCCTTTTTGGCCATCGGCTTCACCACAATGCGCAATGTGCTCAATATCGCCCACTGGCCGGAATATGGCTGGCAGCGCGTCGCCGCCGTCGGCATCACCGTGCTCCCGCCACTACTTATCTCTCTGGCGGGCTTCGGCGGCTTCGTCAGTGCGCTCAGCTATGCCGGCGGCTTCGCCGGGGCAATCATGTCGATCGTGCCGGTGCTCTTACTCAATATCGCCCGCACCCACGGCGATAAGCCCGCCGCATGGCAGACCACCTGGCAGGCGCATCCACTGATCCAAGGCACCATCGTTGTGGTCTACATGGCCGCCTTCCTTTTCAGTATCGCGCTGCTGCTGCACCTCGTTCCGGAGGCCTGGCAATAGGCCGCATCACCGCCACGCCCTCCCCGGCCCATGCGCTAGGGGGACGGGGAGGGCGGCGTCGATAAGCGCGCGAGTCCCTTTAGTAGGGATCGAGGTCGAGGACATCATCGACGGTGACCATCTCATCGCTCGGCAGGCCCCGCTTCAGCCCCTCGCTGCGGAAGAAGGCGGGATTGCGCCACCATGTCAGCGCCATGACCAGCACGCCCAGCACCAAAATGGTGATTCCGAGCACGAACACCAGGCCCATGCCGAAGATTTCCGATCCCGAGCCATAGGCGGGATCCATGGCGTCGTGGGAGGTCTGGAAGAAGAAAATGAGCAGCAACGCGCCGCCGATGAGGGGCGCCAAAAACTGGGTAAGCGCCGTGGACCAGCTCTGCAAGGACTGGTGGCGGAAGTACCACACGCAGGCGAAGGCCGTCACCCCGTAGTAGAAGCAGACCATCATGCCCAGCGCCGTGATGGTATCCCACAGCACGGCCTCGCTGATGACGCGCATGATCGCATAGAAACCAAAGGAGACCACCGCGGCCACGATCGTGGCGAAACCCGGGGACTGGTACTTGGGCGTCACCTGCGCGAAACGCTGCGGCAGCGCCCCATAGAACCCCATGGCCAGCATGGTACGGGCGGGGCCAATGAAGGTAGATTGCAGCGAGGCCGCCGAGGACCCGAGCACCGCGATAGACATGAGGATCGCCACCGGCCCCATCACCGGACCAGCCAGCTCGGCAAAAATATTCTCCTGAATCGTCTCATTGCCCAAACCGAACTCGCCGCTACCCGGACCGGAATAGCGCAGCGTGGAAATCGCGATGATTTGATAAAGCACGACGATCACCAAGATGGTGGCGGTGGCTGCCTTGCCCGGGGTGGAATTGGATCCCTGGGTCTCCTCACTCATGGTAAGCACCACATCCCAGCCCCAGTAGATAAACACCGACAGCGCAATACCTGCGGCGAAGGCCGAGAAGGAGCTCACCCCGAAGGGATTGAGCCACTCCCAACTAAAGGGGGTGCTATCGAAAGCGCTGCCTGTTTCTGCCTTGTATAGCGCCATCCCAGAAAAGAGCAGCAACACCCCGATCTGCACGGCCACCAGCACATACTGGATGGTCTTGGTGGTATCGAGACCACGATAGGAGATGGCAGAAGCGATAACGATAAACACCAAGCAGGTAAGAATATTGACCAGCACATTATCTTTTAGCGCCGCCAGCTCGGGGCGGAGAAATACCTGGGAAAGCAGCAGGTAGAAGAAGTCCACCGCAATACCCGCGAGGTTGGACAGCACCAAGATGGTGGCGGCCAATAATCCCCAGCCACCCAGCCAACCGATGACCGGGCCGAAGGCGCGGGTGGCCCAGGTGAACGTGGTTCCCGAGTCCGGCATCGATTCATTGAGCTGGCGATAGCCGATGGCCACCAAAAGCATGGGCACAAAGCCCACCAAGAGCACGGCCGGCATGTGTTCGCCGACCTCGCTGGCGGTGGGCCCCAACGCTCCCGAGAGGGTGTACGCCGGGGCGATACAGGAGATACCAATCACCGCAGCACCGATGATGCCGACGGTGCCGGAGCTCAGCCCCTTGGATACGGACAGAGAGGGAGTCTCGCTCATGATGTCCTCCCCTCCTCCACCGCAAAGCGCACGCGATGGCCGCGAGGCACAATGATCATCGGCACCGTCAGGTGCTTGAGGATGCGCATGGTGATGGAGCCGGCGAACACGGAGCGGGATTGCTCCACCCGCGAGGAGCCCACACACAGCAGATCCCCCTCGCACCACTCCACGGTGTCCACCGCGTTGGTGATCTCGCTGCTCTTGCCCATCTCAATCGCCACCGGCACCGCGCGGGTGGCGATGCCGAGGGTCACCCGTGCATCATCGAGCACCCGTTGGGCGTTCTCCTGAGCGAAGGACTCTCGGGCTTCATCGTGATTGACCCCCAGCAGCGCCAGCAGCCGCAGCGGCACCTCGGCCCGGCGCGCCGTGAGCAGCCCTGTTTCGACGAGACTGCCCGAGCCGGGACGGGTGCCCACCGCGCAGGTAATGCGGCTGAGCGGGTGGCGGCGATAGCCTCGCGGCGCCAAGGCCACCGGCACCGGCGAGCCAAAGAGCAAGTCCGTGGCCACGGTTCCCAGCTTGTGCCGCTTCAGCGGGCTGGAGGACGCCCCACCCACGCACAGCAGATCCGCCTCGAGTTCCTCGGCGGCACGGCTGAGACCTGCGGCGGTCGTGGCCCCCGAATAGAGACGGGCGCAGGTGCGCACGTCCTCGGGCACGAGGGCAAGCGCTTCTTTGAGCCAGCGGAACCCTTGGTTGAGCAGAATGTCGTGGGCATCGCCGGTGGGCGGGTATTCGTGGCTAAACACATCGTGGCGGCGCAATACGAGCACGATGGTGAGCTCGGCATCGAGGGACTGGGCCACATCGATGCCCAAGTTCAACGCGTCGAGCCCTTGCGGGGTGGCTTCATAGCCGACAACACATCGCATAATCACTCCTCGAGCAGATCGTGGAGCGTGGCCGCAACCTTATGCCCCATGCGGATCGCGCCATCGACGTGCTGGTAGCCCGCGCCGGCAATATCCGAGCAGGCGAAGTACATGCGCCCGACTGGTTCCTCGTTGTACTTCCCCCAGCGGAAGAGCCCGCCCATATCGTAGGAGCAGGCATAGGCGCCGCGGGTCCATTCCTCGGCGCCCCAATCGGAGAGGTAGAAGGACTCGGGCTCGCGGGCCTCCTCGCCGAGCATCACGGCCATGGCGTCGAGAATGGTGCGCTTGCGCTCCTCCTCGGGCAGCGCGAACATCTCCTCCGCGCGGGTATCGATGATGAACCCCACGAGGGTGCCGCGGGCATCGCCGTGATTGGTGTTGTCGTAGATCTCCTGCACCAGATGCTCCGAGGAGAAACAGGTGCCCGAGAGGCCCTTGTCGCGCCAAAAGGGAGTGGCGTAGGTGGCGTGCACCTTAATCACCAAACCCATGGACTGGTGCTGGTGCATGATGTGCTGGGTGCGGGGCATCTCCGGCACATAGGAGATGCGATTGTAGAGATTCGGCGGGATCGCAAGAATGGCATAGGCGGCCTCCACCACGGTGTCGTTATCGCCATAGACCACCACGCCCTCATCACTGCGCTCGATGGTGCGCACCGGGGTGCCGAGCAGGATATTCTCCGAGCCAATCCGCTCGGCGAGGGTGAGAGACACCTTCTGCATACCGCCCACCACGCGGGCGTCGAGGATGAAGTCCTCATCCACCAAATTGCTGAACGAGCCCGCCGAGGCGGCCATGTGCAGCGCCTGCAGCGCGGAGAAGGTGTGGGCCGGTTTGGTGAGCATGCCGCCGGCAATGAAGAGGCCGATGTTCTTGCGCGCCTCCTCATCATCGGACTGCTGCTCCAGCCAGTGCTGGAAGGTCACATTGTCCCACTCCTCGGCGCGCGGATGCTCCCAGGGCCGGGCCGGATCCATGTCGGAGACGTGCTCATCCATGAGCGCGATAAGGCGGAGGATCTCGCGCTGCGTGGATTCGGCGCACGGGAAGAGATCGCCCGTATAGCGCTTCACCTCGCCATCGGGGCCGAGGTAGATGTTCTCGCCCTCGCGGTAGCGTTGAAACGTCTCCAAGCCGAGTTCATCGAGGGTGGCGAGCAGCTCGGTTTGATCCGGCGACACCCACTGGCCGCCGATCTCGAACCAGCCGCCATCCATGACATCAGAGCGGGTGCGCCCGCCCACTCGGTCGCGGGCCTCGAGAACGGCCACGCTGTGGCCGGCCTGGGTGAGACGATGTGCAGCGGACAAGCCGGCAGGACCGGCGCCAATGATCGCAACATCGACAGTGCGGTGCTCAGACATGATGAAACTCCTTCGATAACGCAGGGGGACGGGATAGCGCCCCTAATAAGGAGGGCCGTGGATACAGCCCGTGGATACGGCGTCGTACGCCGCGGCGATGAGCCACTAGTGGGCGCTCATGACGTGCTTGATACGGGTGTATTCCTCCAAGCCGTAGAGGGAGAGGTCCTTGCCATAGCCGGAGTCCTTGAAGCCGCCATGGGGCATCTCTGCCACCAGCGGGATATGGCAGTTGATCCAGACACATCCGAAGTCCAGCTCGCGGCTGGCGCGATCCGAGACCCGCACATTGCTCGTCCAGACGCTGGAGGCCAGACCATAGGAGACGTCATTGGCCAAGGTGAGCGCCTCATCGATATCGGCGAAGGGCTGCACCGTGAGAATCGGGCCGAAGCTCTCCTCCTGGATGGCGTGATCCGATTGCCGCAGCCCCGTAATCACGGTGGGGGCCAGATAGAACCCCGTGCTGCCCACGCGCTCCCCGCCGGTGGCGATGTGGGCGTGCTCGGGAAGGTCGTTGAGCACACCCAGTACTTTCTCGAAATGGCGGGGATTGTTGAGCGCGCCATAGAAGGCCTCGGTGTCCTCCGGTGCGCCCGGCCGCAACTTCTCGGCCTGCTCCACCAGCAAGGACGTGAATTCTTCCTCCACGCTCGCCTCGACCAGCACCCGGGTGGCGGCAGTACAATCCTGGCCGCCGTTGAAGAAGCCGGCTTGGGCGATACCTTCGGCAGCAGCGGCGAGATCGGCATCAGCACAGACGATCACTGGGGCTTTGCCACCCAGCTCGAGGTGCGAGCGCTTGAGGTTCTCCCCGGCGCTGCGCCCCACGGCGCGCCCGGCCGGAACCGAGCCGGTGATCGCACACATCCGCACCGTCGGGTGCGCCACCAACGCCGCACCGGTGGAGGCATCGCCGAGAACGATATTGACGACACCATCCGGCAGAATATCTGCGAGGATCTTCGCGAGCGCCACAGTGGAGGAAGGGGTGGTATCGCTCGGTTTGAATACCACCGTATTGCCGGCGGCGATGGCGGGAATGATCTTCCACAGTCCCATCATCAGCGGGTAGTTCCACGGCGCTACCTGGGCCACCACGCCCAGCGGCTCGCGGCGGATCGAGGAGGTGTGTCCCTCCATGTACTCGCTTTGCGCGAACCCCGACAGCGTCCGAGCGGCGCCGGCGAAAAAGCGGACCTGGTCGGCGCCCACCTGGCACTCCTCGGCCTCGATCATGTGAATGAGCTGGCCGGTTTCGCGGGATTGCACCTCTGCCAGGTGGCGAGAGTTCTCTTCGATAGCATCGGCGATCTGCAGCAGGTAGCGTTGCCGCTCGCTGGGAGTAGTGCGGCTCCACTGGCTAAAGGCCGCCTCGGCCGCGGACACCGCAGCATCGATATCCTGCTGGCCCGAGATCGGCGACTGCCCAAGCACCTCCTCGGTCACGGGACTGATGAGGTCAAAAGCCTCGGAGGTCTCCGCTGACACGAAACGATTGTTGATAAAGTTCTCAAGCATTGCGCCTCCTAGCACGTTAGGCCCACCACGCTGCGGGCTGTGCTGTTCAGTATGGGGAGGCGGTCCACCACACTCACATCGCCCACGTGGCAATAATCACTTTTCAGATTCACCACGAGGGCGAGTGCATTTCACGGTTAGGGTACGCTAATCGCGCGCGGGCTTGAGGTGGCGCGCGTCACGTGGGGTGCCCTGGGCGGCGAGGTCTGGTGCCGGGGAGGGTGGCGTCGATAAGCGCAAAAAACCGGCCACCACCTCGAAAGGCGGGGCCGGTTTTTCTTATGCCGCTACAGGTTTAGCGGGCCTTCTCGACGATCTCGACGAGACGGTAGTGCTTGTCCTTGGACAGCGGGCGGCACTCTTCGATGCGGACGCGGTCGCCGATGCCGGCGATCTCGTTCTCATCGTGTGCCTTCACCTTGGAGTTGGTGCGGATGGTCTTGCCGTAGAGGGCGTGCTGCTTGCGGTCCTCGAGCTCCACCACGATGGTCTTCTGCATCTTGTCAGAAACCACGTAGCCGAGACGGACCTTCTGAGCGCCCTTTTCCTTCTTGTTCACGTTTGCCTCACTCATTGTTAAGCCTCAGCTCCCGGAACCACGGACAGGCCCAGCTCACGCTCGCGGATAACCGTGTAAATGCGGGCGATGTCGCGCTTGACCGTGCGCAGGCGGCGGTTGTTGGTCAGCTGACCGGTAGCCAACTGGAAGCGCAGGTTGAACAGCTCTTCCTTGGCCTCGTTCAGCTTGGTGGTCAGTTCTTCTGCGGAAAGCTCACGCAATTCGTGTGCAGGGGTACCGGTAGCCATTAGAACTGGTCCTCCTTCCTAACGATGCGGAACTTCATGGGCAGTTTTTGACCAGCGCGACGCAGTGCCTCCAGGGCAACTGCCTCGTTCGGGTAGCTCATCTCGAAGAGGATGCGACCCGGCTTGACGTTGGCGACCCACTTCTCCACGGGGCCCTTACCGGAACCCATACGCACGCCGAGCGGCTTCTGGGTCAGGGGGCGATCCGGGAAGATGTTGATCCACACCTTGCCACCACGCTTGACGTGGCGGTTGATGGCAATACGTGCGGCCTCAATCTGACGGTTGGTGACGTAGGCCGGCTCGAGAGCCTGGATTCCGTAGTCACCGAAGGTTACGCGAGTGCCGCCCTTGGCCATACCGCGACGGTGCGGGCGGTGCTGGCGACGGTACTTCACGCGCTTGGGAATAAGCATGAGGTTTAGCCCTCCTTCTTCTCTGCGCGCTGACGGCGCTGGCCACCGCGGCGCGGACGCTCGCGACGGTCGCCGCGGCCACGACGGGCCTGCGGTGCGTTGAGCTCGGACTCGCGCTTGCCACCGACGACGTCACCCTTGTAGATCCACACCTTCACGCCGATGCGGCCGAAGGTGGTGTGGGCCTCGTAGGTGCCGTAGTCGATCTCGGCGCGCAGGGTGTGCAGCGGAACGCGACCCTCGTGGTAGCGCTCGGTGCGGGACATCTCGGCACCGCCGAGACGACCGGCGCACTGCACCTTGATGCCCTTGACGTGCGGCTGGCGCATCGCGGACTGGATGGCCTTGCGCATAGCACGACGGAAAGCAACGCGGTTAGCGAGCTGCTCGGCGATGGACTGAGCCACCAGCTGAGCGTTAGCGTCGATGTTCTTGACCTCGAGGATGTTGAGGGCGACCTGCTTGCCGGTCAGCTTCTCCAGCTGGCCGCGGATGCGGTCGGCCTCGGAACCACGACGGCCGATCACGATGCCGGGGCGGGCGGTGTGAATGTCGACGCGGACGCGATCGCGGGTGCGCTCGATGACAACATCGGCGATACCAGCGCGGTCAAGACCCTTGGAGAGGAACTCGCGGATCTTGATGTCCTCAGCGAGGTAGTCTGCATAGTTCTTGTCGGCGTACCAGTGGGACTTCCAGTCAGAAGTGATACCCAGCCGGAGGCCGTGGGGATGGATTTTCTGGCCCATGCTTAGGCACCTTCCTTCTGGCTCTCGACAACCACAGTGATGTGGCTGGTGCGCTTGCGAACTTGGAAAGCACGACCCTGGGCGCGCGGACGGATCCGGCGCATGGTCGGGCCTTCGTCTGCCCATGCCTGGGAGATAACCAGGGTCTTCGGGTCCAGACCAAAGTTGTTTTCTGCGTTAGCCGCAGCGGAAGCAACGACCTTCGCGACCGGATCGGAAGCGCCCTGGGGGGCGTACTTCAGGATCGCGAGTGCTTCGGACACGGACTTGCCGCGGACCAGGTCCACGACACGACGTGCCTTCATCGGGGAGACCCGGACGAAGCGCGCGGTAGCGCGGGCGGTAGTGATTTGGTCACTCATCGCTTACCTACGTCCCTTCTTGTCATCCTTGACGTGACCCTTGAAGGTCTTGGTCGGTGCGAACTCGCCTAGCTTGTGGCCCACCATGGAATCATCCACGAACACCGGCACGTGCTTGCGACCGTCATGGACGGCGAAAGTGTGACCGATGAAATCGGGAAGAATGGTGGAACGACGAGACCAGGTCTTGATTACCTTCTTGGTACCGTTTTCGTTCTGAACATCCACCTTGTTGAGGAGGTGCTCATCGACGAACGGGCCCTTCTTGAGGCTACGTGGCATCTAAATTCCCTCCTCTTAACGCTTCTTGTTGGAACGACGACGGCGAACGATCATGTCGTTGCTGTAACGGTTCGGCTTGCGGGTACGAACTTCCTTCTTACCCCAAGGCGACACAGGGTGGCGACCACCAGAGGTGCGGCCTTCACCACCACCGTGCGGGTGGTCAACCGGGTTCATCACGACACCGCGGACGGTAGGACGTACGCCCTTCCAGCGCATACGGCCAGCCTTGCCCCAGCGGATGTTGATCTGATCCTGGTTTCCGACCTCGCCGATGGTGGCGCGGCAGCGCACATCCACGCGGCGGATCTCGGAGGAGGGCATACGCAGCACGGCGTACTTTCCTTCCTTACCGAGCAGCTGGATCGAGGCACCAGCAGAACGAGCCAGCTTGGCACCAGCGCCCGGCTTCAGTTCCACGCAGTGAATGGTGGTACCGGTCGGGATGTTGCGCAGCGGCAGGTTGTTGCCGGGCTTGATATCAGCATGGGGGCCGGATTCAACGATCGCGTGCTGCTTCAGGTTCTTCGGCGCCACGATGTAGCGCTTCTCGCCATCGGCGTAGTGAAGCAGAGCGATGTTGGCGGTACGGTTCGGGTCGTACTCGATGTGAGCGACCTTGGCCGGAATACCGTCCTTGTCGTTACGGCGGAAATCAATCACGCGGTAACGACGCTTGTGTCCGCCGCCCTTGTGGCGAACGGTGATGTGACCGTGTACGTTACGGCCACCGGTCTTGCTCAGCGGGCGCAGCAGAGACTTCTCCGGGGTGGAACGAGTGATTTCCTCGAACTGGGAGACAGAGCTCTGACGGCGACCCGGCGTAGTCGGCTTGTACTTACGAATAGCCATACTTTCTCAGTCCTTAATGTCTCGACTCGCGGGTTACGCGGCCGAACCGCCGAAGATGTCGATTGCGTCGCTGCCTTCGCGCAGAGTCACGTAGGCGCGCTTGGTTGCCTTGCGCTGGCCGTAGCCGCCGGTGCGGGTGCGCTTGCGCTTACCCTCACGGTTGGCGGTGTTGACGCGAGCCACCTTGACACCGAAGATCTCCTCGATGGCGTGACCGATAGCGCGCTTGTTGGCGCGGGGGTCCACCAGGAAGGTGTAGGTGTTCTGCTCCATCAACTCATACGACTTCTCGGAGACAACCGGAGCGATGATGATGTCGCGGGGATTGGCGATCTTAGCCATTACTTCTCCTCCTTCTCGACGCGCTGTGCGCGGGTCACGAAGGCGTTCAGTGCCTCAACCGAGAAGACGACGTCGTCGGAGTACAACACATCGTAGGTGTTGAGCTGATCGGCGACGAGGGTACGAACGTGCGGCAGGTTGTTGACGGACTTGCGCGCGGTGATGTCCTCGCGAGTCACGACAACCAGAATCTGACGACGGTCGGTGAGACGCTCGAGGAAGCCCTTGGCCTTCTTGGTGGAAGGCACCTGGCCCGGCACGAGCTCGGAGACCACGTGGATGCGGTCGTGACGAGCGCGGTCCGAGAGAGCGCCACGCAGAGCGGCGGCGATCATCTTCTTCGGGGTGCGCTGAGCGTAGTTACGCGGCTTGGGGCCGTGGACAATGCCGCCACCGGTCCAGTGCGGAGCACGGATGGAACCCTGGCGAGCACGGCCGGTGCCCTTCTGGCGCCACGGCTTCTTACCACCGCCGCGGACTTCGCCGCGGGTCTTGGTGGAGTGAGTGCCCTGACGCTTGGCGGAGAGCTGTGCATTCACAACCTGGTGCATCAGCGCAATGCTGGCGTCCTGGTCGAAAATGGATGCGGGCAGCTCAACCTGGCCGTCGGTGCCACCGTCAGCGGTGTGGACGTCAAGCTTGAGATTGGTCATGCGTGTGCACCGCCCTTCACTGCGGTCTTAACGGTTACGATTCCACCGCGTACACCAGGGATAGCACCCTTGATGAGCAACAGGTTGGAATCGGCGTCGATCTTCTGAACCTTCAGGTTCTGGGTGGTGACGCGGTTGTTACCCATGCGTCCAGCCATACGCTTGCCCTTGAAAACGCGACCCGGGGTAGCGCAGGCACCGATGCCACCGACGCGGCGGTGAGCGGCCTGGTTACCGTGGGCTGCGCCCTGGCCAGCAAAGCCGTGACGCTTCATACCGCCGGCGAAGCCGTGGCCCTTGGAGGTGCCGGTGACATCCACGAAGTCAATGCCTTCGAAGATCTCCACGGTCACGTCCTGGCCGACCTCATATCCGCTCACATCGTCGAGACGAATCTCGGTGAGGTGGCGGCGAGGGGTAACGCCAGCTTTCTTGAAGTGACCAGCGCCAGGCTTGTTCACCTTGCGAGGGTCGATGTCGCCATAGGCGATCTGGATGGCGTTGTAGCCATCGGTTTCAACGGTTCGGATCTGGGTAACCACGCAGGGCCCAGCCTCGACGACGGTCACCGGTACAACGCGGTTCTCCTCGTCGAAGACCTGGGTCATGCCGAGCTTGGTACCCAGAATGCCCTTGATCTCTTGTTCACTCATTATCTATTCTCCGTGCCAAAAAGTTTCGTCGATCACTGAATGTTCACGTCGACGCTGGCCGGCAGATCGATGCGCATGAGGGCATCAACCGTCTTCGGCGTCGGGTCGAGGATATCGATCAGGCGCTTATGCGTGCGCATCTCGAAGTGCTCGCGAGAGTCCTTGTACTTGTGGGGAGAACGAATAACGGCGTACACGTTCTTTTCAGTGGGCAGTGGCACAGGGCCGACAACACGGGCGCCTGTGCGGGTGACCGTCTCCACGATCTTGCGTGCAGACGCATCGATCGCCTCATGGTCATAGGCCTTGAGCCGAATGCGGATTTTTTGTCCCGCCACGCTAATCCTCTTCCTCGCTTGTCCCACATCGAATTCGAGTGGTGGGAATCGCTTTCATGTTCTCTATAACGTTGTCCGGCCGGTCAGTTGGGGCTGGTCGCAACGCCAGTGTTACTTGTCGGTTTCTCACAAAGTAGGAAAGAAAGTTGGGTGCATGATGCAAACATCACGCCCAGTGCTTTGTATCCCTACGTGCTAGTTCCGCTTCCCCCTAGTTCACACTGGATGAGAGCGAGACGATGACCGTAGTTATCCAAGCTGGAAGGGATTGTTCATCCGGTTTCCATACTGCCGCTGTTTACTTACCATGCCCCTTCTTCGCGATCCGGTCTCCGCGCAACCTTGTGCGCGGACTCCATCTCTACGGCCGCATCCGAAGATGCGACAGAAGGTGGTTCATGCTTGCCCTACCAGCGTCGGCCAACCTCTATCCACCCTGCTAGAGGGCAGTTTTGAGGCGCCGCCGTGTTAAGGCAACTCAAGTATTAAAACACAGAGCTCCCGATAAGCGCAAGTAGTTGCTACTTTTCCGCTCCGCGGCACGCTTATCGACGCCGCCCTCCCCTCGCCCTCACGCCCCGCCCGAGAAGCTATGAACACTGGGCGATGTAACGCTTCGTACCCCGCGCGCGTTTCAGCTTATGTGCCGTCTACATCGCGGCGCGCGACCGTCTACCTATTCCGCCGTGCCTTCGTGCCCTCCAGGGCGACATCACCCCACGCCCCTCGGGACGTGGTCGCCCGGCACGGCGCTAACGAACAGAATGAAATTAATGAAGCCCTCCTCCCTTTTCGCCACTGTTGCCGCCGGCATCATGGCCGCAGCCGCCGTTTTCGCTCCTGCCGCCAGCGCCACCACCCACGCCGGTGATTCTATTTTGATGGACACCGCCGATGGCACCTATGGCTGTACCCTCACCGATATTCGCCACGACAACAACGGCCGCGCCTGGGGCGTCACTGCTGGCCACTGCTTCGAGGAAGCCGATGTCGTCTCCGTGCGCTCCGCCGGCGATAACCAGGTGCTCGCTACCGACGCCGAATTGGCTGAGCTCAAGACCTTCTACGGCCACAATAACGAGCTTCTTCCCCCGCAGGTAGAAGACGTTGCGGTATTCCCACTCGCCGCTGACGTGGACTATGACACCACCACTATCCACTCCTATTCGCACCACCGCCCCATCCTGAGCGAGCTGGTCAAGGGCAATCCCTTCTACGATGCATGGAACTCCCCGTGGGAGCTCGGCGAGCCGCAGGCCATCACTCCTGATCTCGTCGGCCGTACCGTCTGCCAGGAAGGCGGCTCCTTGGGCCGTACCTGTGGCGTGATCGTCTACTCCGATCCCGAGTCCTCCACCGTGGTGGCCATTGTGCCCACCATCCAGGGCGACTCCGGCGGCCCGCTGCACGTGGCCGGCCCGGACGGAAAGCGCCACGTCATTGGCGCCCTGTCCGGCGGCACCATCCTGCTCGTCAATTCCTTCTCGGACCCGAGCCATTTCCCGCTGTTTGGCTAAATAGCGCCGCGCGACCGCGTACCTCGCCCCCGATCATCCCTGCGATGGTCGGGGGTTTCGTTGTGTTTATCCCGTGTCGTTCGGATGTGGGTAAACCGCACAGAATTCCACTAAGAACATTGAAGAATAGCGATATGAGGTGTAAAAGGCGTTCTTTTTTCGCCTATTTTTCTTCGTTACTGAACTGATACCTAGCGAAGGGTGCCAAACCAGCAGGGTAGGTCTAAGATGGCGAGGGCGGCCTTAATTATTAAGTCCGCACGCATGCCGAACACCGTCGGCCCTGCATACTGGGCCGTCTCACCGAAGGATTGATTCTCTGGTGAGAAAGGATCCGGCATAGAATTTTCGATACTTTATACAAAGGAGAATTTCTCATGGCTGAGAACGAGAAGAAGACCGGCACCGACATCGACGTCAAGAAGGATTCCGTTTTGGACACCCAGCGCGGCCGCACCAGCATCGACGACGTCGTCGTCGCCAAGATCGCTGGCATCGCTGCCCGTGAGGTCTCCGGTGTGCACGACCTGGGCGGCGGCGCTGCTCGTATGGTTGGCGCTCTGCGCGACTCCTTCAACGCTGGCACCGACGTTCGCCAGGGCGTGGACGTTGAGGTTGGCGAGACCGAGGCTGCTGCCGACGTCGCCATCATCGCCGAGTACGGCGTAGCCATCCACGAGCTGGCTGAGGCTATCCGCCAGAACGTTATCGACGCTATCGAGTCCATGACCGGCCTGAAGGTCACCGAGGTCAACGTTGTGGTTCACGACGTCAACCTCCCCAAGGACGAGAACGAGGACGAGGAAGAGTCCGCCGCTCCTCGCGTCAACTAAACGCGACTGCGAACAGCCTCATCAGCGTTCATAACCATATGTCTCATACACCGCATCGTCTTGACCAGACACACGCGGCAGAACTGAGCGATGCTCTCCTCGGAGTGGACGGGGTTGACTCCCTCCACTCCGGGCGATACGGGCAGATTGCGCTTCTTTATCCCGGTGTTCGTTACCCGGGTTTGGCTCAGCGCACGTCCGATAATGGCGACCAGCGACTGGAGATCCATCTCGTGGTCACCCAGGATGCCCTCTCTGATCTACAGGGCGTGGCACAACGGTGCCGCGAGGTTGCATCCCCTTATGTTTCTGGCGCTATCGATGTCACCATCGCCGACGTCGCCGCGTAGCGGGTTCACCCCTTCCCAGGGCGTGGACCCCACATCATTTCTAGACTTCAAGGACACATTCCATGAGTAAATTTCAACTCGGAATCGTCATTGGCCTCGCGCTTGCCTTCGCTGGCATTGTCGGCGGCTTCGGCGGTTTCTTCCTTGCGCTCGCGCTGGGCGCCCTCGGCGGCGTCCTCGGGTCCCACTTCGGTGGCGAGATCGACCTGCGACGCGCATTCGACTCCGTGAACAATCGCGGAAGGGGATAGCACGTGACGGCCCCCAGTACTACTGATGGCCGCGGCCGCACCAGCATCGACGAACGCGTCACTCGCACGATCATCCTCGAAGCGCTGAACGCTGTCCCCGGCACAGTGAAGCTCGAGCGGCTCGGCCGCCGCAGCTTCCCGCGTATCGACGCCCTCGTGGACAACGAGTACCGCACCGTCTCTGTGGAGGCCTTCATCGCCTGCTCCTTCCCTGCCCCAGTGACCTCTGTGGCAGAGATGGCCCGCCGCGCTATCGCCGGCGCGGTGAAGACCTATCTCGACTACGAGTGTGAATCAGTCTCCGTGGTTGTTGGCACCGTGGTCCGTGGCGAACAGCGACTCTCTCTCGAGGAGCTACGCCACTACGATCCCATCCCCACCCCCGTGGAGCTGGTGAATCGCCGCCCCGAAAAGCTGACCGCCATCACCACCGCTGACTATTACCCCGGCGTAAAAGGCCGCGAGGTGAGCGTCGATAAGCACAGTGCTGCGCTCGCTGAGATCGAGGTAGCTGAGCGTTCCCCGCTGCAGCCCATCGAGGTCAATCGCAGCGCCGAGCCGCGTCCGGTACGCGCGCCGCAGCGCCAGGAGCCGATCGTGGTGAAAGCTCCCAAGAGCATCACCGCGGTGCCGGTACAGGCGCCGAAACGCGCCACCCCGCACTCGCCGCGTGTCCGCCCGCGCCCCGATATCACTCCGGTGCGAGTGAACACGGTGCCCGTGCGTCCGGCGCAGCGCCCGCAGCCGACCGAGCCCTTCCACCCCAGCGCTCCGAAGCGCGCCGCACTGACACCAGTGCAGGCCCGCCGCGTGCCCGTGGTGGAGGTGCGTGCGCCGAAGCCGATCGAGCCTTACCGCCCGAGCGCGCCGAAGCGTCCGCGTCTTATCGAGCCGCGTCGTAACCCGCAAAAGCCCACCATCCGTCCTGTGGTTAATCCCACTGCGGTGTACCAGCCCAATCCCCAGCAGAGGAGGTCCGCACGATGAAAGCACAACCCGCAGCCCGCGGAGTAGCGATCTTCATCGGCCTGCTCCTCGTCGCCGCCGGCGCTATCGCCGGCCGGGAACTTTGGGTCCTGCTCTCCGATACCAACCAGAGCAGCTGGATCGAACCCGTGCTGAATTATCTGCGCGATGTCGATCAGTGGGCCACGTGGATGTTTGCAGTCGCCGGGGCGTGCGCCGCACTTGCCCTGATCCTGCTGTTTATCGCATTCAAGCCGCGCTCCACCACGCACCTCGAATACAGCTACGGTGATACCACCCTGCATATTCGTCGCGTGGACTTCGCCCGCCTGCTCACCGCCACCGCCCTCAGCATTCCTGGGGTGCGCGCCGCAGAGAGCACCGTGCGGAAGAAGAAGGCAGGCGTGCAGGTACAGACTGACTTCGCCGACGAAGCCATGCTGGACAAGCTGCGCGCGGAAGAGGAGAAGCACGTTCATGCCCTCTCCTCCTCCATGAAGCTGAAGATCACCACTCACAACGACGGAAAGGAAAGCTAGATGACTACCCGCCTTTCTTTTATTGACCGTCTCGTGGTGTTCCTCGTAGCTCTGCTCCTCGGCGCCTTCGCTGCCCCGTTTATCGGTGCGCTTTTCGACGCCCAGTGGGCCCAAGACATCTTCGCATGGCTGGACATCCCCAATTGGCCCGACGCCGTGGAGGGCACCGGCTGGATCATCGGTCTGGCCGTGACCATCGCCGTGGCCGTCCTCATCGGATTGCCGCTGATCATCGCCAACCTGCGCACCCATCGTTTCTCCCGAGGCACTGCCTCCCGGGATTCGGTAGAGGCTGCCGGCACGGGACTCGGCGGTACCGAGGATCTGCACGGTCGCATTAGCGTCGAGGTCGCTGACCTCGCCGATGCCGCCGCAGACTCCATCGAGACCATCGACGGCGTGGAGCGCGTCCGCACCAAGGTGTACTTCGATCGCTCCGAGCCCACCATGCAGTTCACGATCCTGGCGAAGCCGGCCTCGCTCCACAGCGGCCTGCTCCCGGAGCTCGACTCCATCCGCCACAGCCTCGACGAGGCTCTGCCGGAAACCAAGATCGCGATCCGCTACATCCTAGAGATGCTGCCGAATCAGCGCCGCATCTCCACCAATAGCACCGTCTAGGAGCCCTCGGGCTTCCTCAGATGGTGGTGTTGTACCACCAGCGCCCCTCTCGCTACGGCGAGCAGGGGCGCTGCTGCGTCTCTGGCCCGCACACCGCAGCTGCGGCGGCCCGCGCGTGCAGTGCGTACTCCCCTTGCGTCACAGTGCCCGCCGCGAGGCTGCGCCTGTGCGCCGCGCAGCCGCGATGGTGTGGGGGCATGGTCCGCCGCACATGCGCGTGGGCGATGCTCTCTGCGTATTTCTCTCTCGTGGTGACCCCTGGGAACCACCAGCAACCACTCAGCGGCGCTGAGATACCCCGTGGCGGCTGCATGGGCGTGCTGGGCCATCTCCCTCTGCCGTGTCCACACTGGCACCGCGCCACAGGATGGTGCGCGGGGCACGTGACTGCTGCGCTGGTGCGAGCGGCGGCGTCCGGGCATGAAAAATCCCCCTAGGAGAACCTAGGGGGATTAGTTCGCTCTAGCGAGCAGCTATGTGCCGGCTAGGAGGCGAGGATCATTACTTGATGATCTTGGTAACGCGACCAGCGCCCACGGTGCGGCCACCCTCACGGATAGCGAAGCGCAGACCCTCGTCCATGGCGACGGGCTGGATCAGCTCGACGGACATGTCAACGTTGTCGCCAGGCATAACCATCTCGACACCGTCGGGAAGCTTCACGACACCGGTAACGTCGGTGGTGCGGAAGTAGAACTGCGGACGGTAGTTGTCGAAGAACGGGGTGTGGCGGCCGCCCTCGTCCTTGGACAGGACGTAGACGGAACCCTCGAACTGGGTGTGGGGGGTGTAGGCGCCCGGCTTGGCCACAATCTGGCCACGCTCGACGTCCTCGCGCTTGGTACCACGCAGAAGCAGACCACAGTTGTCGCCAGCCTCGGTGTAGTCCATCATCTTGCGGAACATCTCGATACCGGTGACGGTGGTCTTCTGGGACTTCTCGCGGATACCCAGGATCTCGACCTCGTCGTTGACCTCGAGCTTGCCGCGCTCCACACGACCGGTAACCACGGTGCCGCGGCCGGTGATGGTGAAGATGTCCTCGATCGGCATCAGGAAGGGCTTGTCGGTCTCGCGGACCGGATCCGGGATGAAGTCATCGCAAGCCTGCATGAGCTCAGCAACGGAGTCAACCCACTTCTGGTCGCCCTCGAGAGCCTTCAGAGCGGAGATGTGAACGATCGGTGCTTCCTCGTCGTACTCCTGGTCGGCCAGCAGCTCGCGGACCTCCATCTCGACGAGCTCGACGATTTCCTCGTCATCCACCATGTCGCACTTGTTCAGTGCAACGAGGATGGAGGGCACGCCAACCTGGCGAGCGAGCAGCACGTGCTCACGGGTCTGCGGCATGGGGCCGTCAGTAGCGGCAACCACGAGGATTGCGCCGTCCATCTGAGCAGCGCCGGTAATCATGTTCTTGATGTAGTCGGCGTGGCCCGGGGCGTCCACGTGTGCGTAGTGGCGCTTCTCGGTCTCGTACTCAACGTGAGAAACGTTAATGGTAATACCGCGCTCGCGCTCCTCGGGGGCGTTGTCAATCGCCTCGAAAGCGGAAGCCTCGTTCAGCTCCGGGAACTTCTCTGCCAGAACCTTGGTGATAGCTGCGGTGGTGGTGGTCTTACCGTGGTCGACGTGACCGATAGTACCGATGTTTACGTGCGGCTTGTTACGCTCGAACTTAGCCTTTGCCACTTCTGTGTCCTCCTGGACTTCGCGGTGGCTACGACTCTCGCAGCCACAAGTTGTTTGCTATTTCCTCATTGGCTCAATGCGGTTGCATCTCGCTGAAGAAGATATAGCGGGTCATTTATTGCCAGTTACATGATAATAGGTGTGGTGATGGCAGATTTCAAACCATCCTCACTTCCATTCCGGCCCATCGCCACCATCGTCCTTCGTCCCTGATGGATAAGGATATGGGTGCGTGTGGGCCAACGCAGGTAACGGCCTGCTCAACGGGTCTCTCATGGATAGAGTGCCCGCTCAGCGGGCCGTTACCCGCAGTTCCCGGCTAGGTCTGGCATAAACCTAGCTGGAAACCAGGGCACAGCCGGAGCTTAGGCGCCGGTGCGCTCGGCGATGATGTCCTGCGCCACGTTGGTGGGAACCTCTGCGTAGGAATCGAAGATCATCGTGTAGTTAGCACGACCCTGAGTCTTCGAACGCAGGTCACCGACGTAACCGAACATCTGGGACAGCGGAACGAGGGCCTTGACAACCTTCGCGCCGGAGCGGTCGTCCATGGACTGAACCTGGCCACGGCGGGAGTTGATATCGCCAATAACCTCGCCCATGTACTCCTCGGGGGTGATGACCTCGACGGCCATCAGCGGCTCGAGCAGTGCCGGCTTTGCCTTGGCAACAGCTTCCTTCAGCGCCTGGGAACCGGCGAGCTTGAAGGCCATCTCAGAGGAGTCAACCTCGTGGTACTGGCCGTCGAGCAGGGTGGCCTTGATGTTCACCAGCGGGAAGCCAGCGAGGAAGCCGTACTGCATAGCGTCCTGGATACCGGCGTCCACGGAGGGGATGTACTCCTTCGGGATGCGGCCACCAGTGACCTGGTTGTCGAATGCGTAGGTTGCGGACTCGCCCTCTTCGAGCTCCTCTGCATCGGGTGCGTAGGGCTCGATGGAGATGATGACCTTCGCGAACTGACCGGAACCACCGGTCTGCTTCTTGTGGGTGTACTCGAGCTTCTCCACGGGCTTGCGGATGGTCTCGCGGTACGCCACCTGCGGGGCACCCACGTTGGCCTCAACCTTGAACTCGCGCTTCATGCGGTCCACCAGGACGTCGAGGTGCAGCTCGCCCATACCGCCGATGACGGTCTGGCCGGACTCCTCGTCCAGGTTCACGGTGAAGGTCGGGTCCTCTTCGGCCAGCTTCTGGATAGCGGTACCCAGCTTCTCCTGGTCGGCCTTGGACTTCGGCTCGATGGCCACCTGGATCACGGGATCCGGGAAGTCCATGGACTCGAGGATGATCGGGTCATTGGCGTTACAGAGAGTGTCACCAGTGGTGGTCTCCTTCAGGCCAATGAAGGCGTAGATGTTACCAGCGTGTGCCTTCTCAACAGGGTTCTCCTTGTTGGCGTGCATCTGGAACATCTTGCCCACGCGCTCCTTGCGGTCCTTGGTGGAGTTCAGGACCTGCTCGCCCGGCTCGGCGGTACCGGAGTACACGCGGATGAAGGTGAGCTTACCGAAGAACGGGTGCGCTGCGATCTTGAAGGCAAGAGCGGACAGCGGGGCATCGTCGGAGGGCCTGCGGGTCAGCTTGACCTCTTCCTCGCCCACCTTGTGGCCCACGACCTCGCCCACGTCGAGCGGGTTCGGCAGGAAGTCCACAACAGCGTCGAGCAGCGGCTGGACACCCTTGTTGCGGTAGGCGGTACCGCAGTACACGGGGTAGATCTCGGAGTTGACGGTCATCTTGCGGATGGCGCCCTTGATCTCGTCCATGGTCAGCTCTTCGCCGCCGAAGTACTTCTCCATGAGCTCTTCGTCGGACTCAGCCACGGCCTCGAGCAGCTTCTCGCGGTACTCCTCGGCCTTCTCCTGCAGATCGGCCGGGATCTCCTCGACGGTGGCTTCGGTACCGATATCGGTCTTGCCACGCCAGGTGAGGGCCTTCATCTCGAGCAGGTCGACGACGCCGTCGAAGTCGTCCTCAGCACCGATCGGGAGCTGCATAACGAGCGGCTTCGCGTTCAGGCGGTCCACGATGGTCTGGACGGTGAAGTAGAAGTCCGCACCCATCTTGTCCATCTTGTTCACGAAGCAGATACGCGGAACGTCATACTTTGCAGCCTGACGCCACACCTGCTCGGACTGCGGCTCAACGCCTTCCTTGCCGTCGAAGACAGCAACAGCGCCATCGAGCACGCGCAGGGAGCGCTCCACCTCAACGGTGAAGTCAACGTGACCCGGGGTGTCGATGATGTTGATCTGGTTACCCTCCCAGAAGCAGGTCACTGCTGCGGAGGTAATGGTGATGCCGCGTTCCTTCTCCTGCTCCATCCAGTCGGTGGTGGAGGCACCGTCGTGGGTCTCGCCGACCTTACGGTTAATACCGGTGTAGAACAGAATACGTTCGGTGGTGGTGGTCTTACCGGCATCGATGTGGGCCATGATGCCGATATTGCGGACCTTCTTTAGATCCTTAAGCACTTCTTGTGCCACAGTAAATCCCCAATTGTTGGTTGGTGTAGGCCGCCAAATGGCGCCCTGAGTGGATACAGTTGTCTCATTCTCAGCTATCCGCGCGAGCGTATCGCCCGTTAGCTAGTCGACGCCATCTCTATGGCGGCTCATCGCCCGTGCTGTTCGGGCTCGCCCCCACCAGTGAGATGCCAAGCATCTCCCAGTGGGGCGCCCATCAAGCAGGACACGAAAAATGACACTACCAGCGGTAGTGGGCGAATGCGCGGTTAGCTTCAGCCATCTTGTGGGTGTCCTCGCGGCGCTTCACGGAAGCACCGAGGCCGTTTGCGGCGTCGAGGATCTCATTAGCGAGACGATCAACCATGGTGTGCTCGCGGCGCTGACGGGTGAAGGTCACCATCCAGCGGAGCGCGAGAGTGGTTGCACGGCCGGGACGAACCTCGACCGGAACCTGGTAGGTGGCGCCACCCACGCGGCGGGAACGAACCTCGAGGTCGGGCTTGATGTTTCCAACAGCCTTCTCCAAGGTGCCCACCGGATCGGTGCCGGTCTTTTCCTTGCAGATCTCGAGAGCGCTGTAGACGATGCGCTCAGCGGTGGACTTCTTGCCGTCCAGCAGAACCTTGTTGATCAGCTGGGTGACGAGCTCGGAGTTGTAAATCGGGTCCTTAACTACAGGACGTACAGGTGCCTTGCCCTTACGCATATTTTACTTCTCCTTCTTCGCACCGTAGCGGGAACGTGCCTGCTTGCGGTCCTTCACACCCTGGGTGTCAAGTGCGCCGCGCACGATCTTGTAACGAACACCGGGGAGGTCCTTCACACGACCACCACGCACGAGCACCATGGAGTGCTCCTGCAGGTTGTGGCCCTCGCCCGGAATGTAGGCGGACACCTCGATACCGGAGGTCAGACGCACACGGGCGACCTTACGAAGTGCGGAGTTCGGCTTCTTCGGGGTGACGGTGTACACACGGGTGCACACGCCACGGCGCTGCGGAGAGCCCTTAAGAGCCGCGGTCTTCACCTTTGCGGTCTTATCATGTCGGCCCTTGCGGACCAGCTGCTGAATAGTTGGCATGAACTTCTTTCTGTATCTGACTAGCGCGTCGAATAGACAGCTACCTGGATTCCCATGGTGAGGCTATGGTGCTGGAGCTACTCCACAAGGACATCACCGGCGGCCGCAGGAGGCGTCCGCCTAGCAGTCCCTCAGTGAACACTGCGGGCTTGCGCCCACTGTGCCCTCTACGCAGTCTTCGGGTGTTCTCTTTATTTTTTCCTTGCCATCGCAACCCGGCGATGAAAGAGCCAATAATCAAGACACGGCAAACCCAGTCAGCCGCTCTCGCTGGCCTACTGGGTGGTGTGTCAGGGATGGTTCTTGCAGCACACAGGCACTGTATGGCAAGCCGCCCAAAAAATCTTTTTCAAGCTTGGGCAAGTATAGTTCACACCCATCCCACAATCAAGCGCCCCACCTGCAGAATCGCTGAGCACCGCTTCCCATCGAGGAGTAATTCCGCGGCTTAGCTCTTGGTGTGCGCGCTATCTTTGAGCTCCCGAGCAAGCGCCGTGAGCGCCTCTTGCCCGGATTCATAGCTGCCATCCTTAGGCTCGGCCATGATGGCGATCGGCAGGTCCTGGTTATCGGGGCCCAGCACGATCCCGAATTGGCGCACGAGATAGCGCCCAGCATCATCGGGGCCCCAGCCGCCCTTGAAACGCGGTTCGGGCAGGACGGCAAGCCCATAGGGCTGGTGCTCAGCACTATCACCCATGGCCTCGTAGGTGGTTTCTGCCCCTTCCAGGGTGGGCAGGCTGGCACCGAAACGCACCTGATCCTTCAACGCCCACTCGGTCTGGCCATAAGGGGTGAATTGGCCCTGGTGGAAGGCGTTGTAATCGGTCTCGGTATCGCCGCCATCGCGCAGCACCTCGTTGGCCGCGAGGGCCGCTTCTTCCCCACCGCCGATGGCATTCCACAGAATCTCTGCCGCGGCATTGTCCGAGACCGCGATAGCTGCCTCCACCACACTCGGATCAGCCACACCGGCGCGCTCGGCGGCAATGGCGATGGCCACCTTGGAGGTGGACCATGCGGCTCCCGTGGTGAGGCTGCCATGCACCTCGCCATCGACGGCGATACCCACGGGGCCATAGCGTTTCTCTAGCTGCGAGACAGCGTCGTCAAGCGCTGCATGATCGATGCGCGGAACCTCGGCGCGAGTGGATGAGGAGGAGGGCCGTGAACTCGAAGAACTGGACTCTGTGACGGGGCTGTCGGGGTCCATACCGATGGTGCAGCCGGCGAGGGCGCACGCCGCGATCACCGCCATTCCGCCGCGCAACGGCCATAAAATTCTCATATCTCACCTTGTCTGTGTGCTCCGGGTTCGGCACTAGCTTAGACCGTAGGTGTCGTAACACACAGAACAGCCCTCCTACCCATTCCGGCCGTCCTCATACTCAGCGGTGATGGGAGGGCTCCTCTCCCACTTTGAGGAGCCGCTCCCCGCCGAACTAGGTGACGGTGATGAAAGGTAGAAGGGCTGTGTACTGATGCAGACCGAGGGCCGAACTAGGCGTGGTAGTTCGTATCCTCCAGCGGCACATTGGCGCCGGTGAACTCCTGGTAGCTTCCGTCCGGATCGTAGATCGCATCGCCGAAGGGCGAGATCGAGTACGCCGGGCTGCTGGCGGCTTCGGTGGGCTTGACCGCAATGTTGCGGTAGCGCGAAATACCGGTGCCGGCCGGGATCAGCTTACCGATGATCACGTTCTCCTTGAGGCCAATGAGCTTGTCCGAGCGCTTATTAATAGCGGCATCGGTGAGCACACGGGTGGTCTCCTGGAAGGACGCGGCGGACAGCCACGACTCGGTAGCCAGCGAGGCCTTGGTGATACCCATGATCTCGCTGCGGAGCTGTGCGGCCTCGCCGCCCGACTTGCGGGCCTCGAGGTTGGCAGCCTTCGCCTCGGAGAGGTCCACCAAGGTACCGGGAAGGAACTCGGTGGAGCCGGACTCGATCACGGTGCCGCGGCGCAGCATCTGGCGGATGATGATCTCGATGTGCTTATCGTGGATCGCCACACCCTGGGTGCGGTACACCGCCTGCACCTCATCAATAAGGTGCTTTTCGACGCCGCGTCGGCCGAGGTGCTCGAGCACATCGTGCGGATCGGCCGGGCCGCGGAGCAGGCGCTGACCCACTTCCACTCGGTCACCTTCGCGCAGGGTGCGCTCGATGGTGGACTGCGGGTTGGACTCCATGGGTACGCGCACCTGGGCCAGGCCCTGACGCTTGGAGAGCTTCTCGTAGACCACATCATCGGAGCCGTCGTCCGGCACGATGGTGAGGGTGTAGAAGTTACCGGTGTCTTCCAGCTTGACGGAACCAGCCACCGAGGCGATTGGAGCACGGTTCTTCGGCACACGGGCCTCGAAGAGCTCCTGCACACGGGGCAGACCGCCGGTGATGTCGCCACCGACACCACCCTGGTGGAAGGTACGCATGGTCAGCTGGGTACCGGGCTCACCAATCGACTGGGCGGCGATAATACCGACAGCCTCGCCGATCTCCACCTGCTTACCGGTGGCCATGGACTTGCCATAGCACTTGGCGCAGACGCCGGCCGGAGTTTCACAGGTGAGCACCGAACGCAGCTTGATGACCTGGATGCCGCCATCGATGAGGGTAGTCACTTCCTCTTCGCCGATGTAGGTACCGGCGGGCAGCACAACCTCGCCCTCGTCGGTGGTGGCATCGGCGGCGAGCACGCGGCCATACACGCTGGTCTCGTTGAGCGGATCCGGGGTGTAGCCGGTGATCTCGCCGGCAGCATCGGTGACCGGCTCGGAGATGGCCACGCGAATACCCTGGCGGGTCTCGCAGTCATCCTCGCGCACAATCACATCCTGGGCGACGTCCACCAGACGACGGGTCAGGTAACCCGAGTCGGCGGTACGCAGCGCGGTATCGGCCAGGCCCTTACGGGAACCGTGGGAGTTGTTGAAGTACTCGAGCACCGACAGGCCCTCACGGAAGGAGGTCTTGATCGGGCGGGTGATGTAGTCACCCTTCGAGTTCACAACCATGCCCTTCATACCGGCCAGGGTCCAGATCTGACGCATGTTACCGGCGGCGCCCGACTTCACGATCATCGGAATCGGGTTCTCGTCCGGGTAGAGGTCCTCCACGGCCTGACCCACGGTGTCGGTGGCGTCCTTCCACAGCTCCACCAGACGGTCGTAGCGCTCACGCGGGGTGAGAGCACCCTTCTCCCAGTACTTCTTCTCGATCTCTCGGGCCGAGGCCTCGTAGCGCTCGAGAATCTCGTGCTTGTTCGGAAGCACCAGCACGTCGGACATGGTGATGGTCACACCGGAGCGGGTTGCCCAGTAGAAACCAGCGTCCTTCATCTTGTCCATGGTCTGGGCCACGGTGATCATGGGGTACTTGGCAGCGAGATCGTTAATCACATCGCCGAGCATGATCTTGTCCTGGCCGCCACCCTTACGCACCATGATGCCCTCAAGGTACGGGTAGTTCCACGGCAGCAGCTCGTTGAACATGATGCGTCCCAGCGTGGTGTGGGCGGTCCACACCTGGCCGGGCTGCCAGCCATCGGGGAAGTGCTCCGCCTCGACCTCGGCGGTCGGGCGCAGGTGCGAGATACGCACCTTGATCGGGGCCTGCAGCCCCAATACGCCACGGTCGCGGGCCATGATGGCCTCCGCGTAGGAGGAGTACACGCCCTGCTCGGGGCCATCCTCGGTGGCAGCGCTGTAGGCGCCTTCGCCACCGAGCTGATCCGGGGTCTTCTCCAGGGTCAGGTAGTACAGGCCGGTCACCATGTCCAGACGCGGCATAGCCAGCGGCTTACCGGAGGCCGGGGACAGGATGTTATTCGAGGCGAGCATCAGGATGCGGGCCTCGGCCTGAGCCTCGGCGGACAGCGGCAGGTGCACAGCCATCTGGTCACCGTCGAAGTCGGCGTTGAAGGCCTCACAGGCCAGCGGGTGCAGCTGAATAGCCTTACCCTCGACGAGCACTGGCTCGAAGGCCTGAATACCCAGGCGGTGCAGGGTGGGGGCGCGGTTAAGCATCACCGGGTGCTCGGAGATGGCCTCTTCCAGCACATCCCACACCTCGGGGCGCTGGCGCTCCACCATGCGCTTCGCGGACTTGATGTTTTGGGCGTAGTCGTGCTCCACCAGACGCTTCATCACGAAGGGCTTGAACAGCTCCAAGGCCATGAGCTTCGGCAGACCACACTCGTGCAGCTTCAGCTGCGGACCAACGATAATCACGGAACGACCGGAGTAGTCCACGCGCTTACCCAGCAGGTTCTGACGGAAGCGGCCCTGCTTGCCCTTGAGCAGGTCAGACAGAGACTTCAGCGGACGGTTGCCCGGGCCGGTGACGGGGCGGCCACGACGGCCGTTGTCGAAGAGCGCGTCCACGGACTCCTGCAACATGCGCTTCTCGTTGTTCACGATGATCTCGGGCGCGCCGAGATCGATCATGCGCTTGAGGCGGTTATTGCGGTTGATCACACGACGGTAGAGGTCGTTGAGATCCGAGGTGGCGAAGCGGCCACCGTCGAGCTGCACCATCGGGCGCAGCTCCGGCGGGATCACCGGGATGCAGTCGAGCACCATGCCAGCCGGATCGTTACCCGAGCGCTGGAAGGCGGCAACCACCTTCAGGCGCTTGAGGGCACGCATCTTCTTCTGGCCCTTGCCGTTATTGATGATCTCGCGGAGGCTCTCGGCCTCGGCGTCGAGGTCGAAGTTACGCACGAGGGTCTGGATGGCCTCGGCGCCCATACCGCCGGTGAAGTAATCCTCGTAGCGATCGACGAGCTCTTCGTAGATGGTCTCGTCGATGATCATCTGCTTCGGGGCCAGCTTGGTGAAGGTCTGCCAGATCTCGTCGAGACGATCGATCTCCCGCTCGGCCTTCTCGCGGATATGCTGCATTTCCTTCTCGGCAGCATTCTGCACCTTGCGGCGGGCATCGGCTTTCGCACCGGCCTCTTCCAGCTCCGCGAGGTCCTCTTCCATCTTCTGAGCGCGCTCAGCGATCTCAGACTCGGCATCGGCCTCCACGTCCTTCTTCTCCAGCAGCATCTCAGCTTCCAGAGTGGTCAGGTCGGCGTGGCGTGCCTCATCGTCCACCGAGGTGATGATGTTGGCAGCGAAGTAAATAATGCGCTCCAGGTCCTTCGGAGCGAGGTCCAGAAGGTAGCCCAGGCGAGAGGGAACGCCCTTGAAGTACCAGATGTGAGTCACGGGCGCGGCCAGCTCAATGTGGCCCATACGCTCGCGGCGCACCTTGGACTTGGTCACCTCAACGCCGCAGCGCTCACAGATGATGCCCTTGTAGCGGACGCGCTTGTACTTGCCGCAGGCGCACTCCCAGTCGCGGGTAGGACCGAAGATGCGCTCACAGAAGAGGCCGTCCTTTTCCGGCTTGAGGGTGCGGTAGTTAATGGTCTCCGGCTTCTTGACCTCGCCTTTGGACCAACGACGGATATCGTCGGCGGTGGCCAGACCAATACGGAGCTCGTCGAAGAAGTTGACGTCGAGC
This sequence comes from Corynebacterium sp. TAE3-ERU30, assembly GCF_019209925.1. NCBI lineage: Bacteria > Bacillati > Actinomycetota > Actinomycetes > Mycobacteriales > Corynebacteriaceae > Corynebacterium > Corynebacterium sp. TAE3-ERU30. The sequence continues at coordinate 156,945 of NZ_JAHUTO010000003.1, forward strand.
ACGCAAACTCCCTTTCCCCCACGCGGTGGTGGGGTGTCGTAGTTTTTGTAAAGAACTTGAAGTGTCAGTTTCTTGCGCTTATTCCCCGAGCTCGCGGCGTGGCCTGTGGCCGCGCCGGAGCTGGTGGGAATGAAAGCACCGTATTTTTAGGCGATGTCGTCCGAGCGCTCGTCGCGAGAAAGGTTGATGCCCAGGGAGGCACCGGCCTGATCGAACTCATCATCGTCGGTAGTGCCCAGCTCCATCGGAGTGCCATCGGCGGAGAGAACCTCCACGTTCAGGCACAGCGACTGCAGCTCCTTGAGCAGCACCTTGAAGGACTCGGGGATGCCAGGATCGGGGATGTTATCGCCCTTGACGATCGCCTCGTAGACCTTCACACGACCCACCACGTCATCGGACTTGATGGTGAGCAGCTCCTGCAGGGTGTAGGCGGCGCCATAGGCCTGCATAGCCCACACCTCCATCTCACCGAAGCGCTGGCCACCGAACTGTGCCTTACCGCCCAGCGGCTGCTGGGTGATCATGGAGTACGGGCCGGTGGAGCGGGCGTGGATCTTCTCATCCACCAGGTGGTGCAGCTTCAGCATGTACATGTAGCCGACCGAGATCGGGTGCTGGAAGGGCTCGCCGGAACGACCATCGAAGAGTCGAGCCTTGCCGTCGCCGTCGATGAGTACATCGCCATCGCGGTTCGGGCGCGAGTTGGCCAGCAGACCAGCCAGCTCCTCGTTGGAGGCGCCGTCGAACACCGGGGTCGCGGTGAGCGAGTTGGCGGGAACGTCGTACAGCTCCTCGGGGAGAGTCTTGAGCAGCTGGGCGTTCTTCTCGTCCTCGGGGTCGATCTTCCAACCAGCGGCTGCCAGCCAGCCCAAGTGCACCTCGAGCACCTGACCAATGTTCATACGACGGGGCACACCGTGGGTGTTCAGGATGATGTCCACCGGGGTGCCATCGGCCATGAAGGGCATGTCCTCGGCGGGCAGGATCTTGCCCACCACGCCCTTGTTACCGTGGCGGCCGGCGAGCTTATCGCCGTCCTGGATCTTGCGCTTCTGAGCCACGTACACGCGGATCATCTCATTCACGCCCGGGGAGAGATCGTCGTCGTCCTCGCGGGAGAAGCGACGCACGCCGATAACCTTGCCGGTTTCACCGTGCGGCACCTTCATGGAGGTGTCGCGCACCTCGCGGGCCTTCTCACCGAAGATGGCGCGCAGCAGGCGCTCCTCCGGGGTCAGCTCGGTTTCACCCTTCGGGGTGACCTTGCCCACCAGGATGTCGCCGTCGCGGACATCGGCGCCGATGCGCACGATACCGCGCTCGTCGAGGTCCTTGAGCACATCCTCAGAGACGTTCGGGATCTCGCGAGTGATCTCCTCGGCACCGAGCTTGGTGTCGCGGGCATCGATCTCGTGCTCCTCGATGTGGATCGAGGTCAAAACGTCCTCTTCCACCAGACGCTGGTTGAGGATGATGGCGTCCTCGTAGTTGTGGCCTTCCCACGGCATGAACGCAACCAGCAGGTTGCGGCCGAGGGCCATTTCGCCCTCGTGGGTGCCGGGGCCGTCGGCCAGCACTTCGCCTTCTTCCACACGCTGCCCGAGGTTCACCAAGGGGCGCTGGTTGTAGCAGGTGCCCTGGTTGGTGCGCTCGAACTTGCGCAGCATGTAGGTCTCGCGGGTGCCGTCATCAGCCATCACGGTGATGAAGTCGGCGCAGACGTTCTCGACCACGCCGGCCTTGTTGTTGATCACCAGGTCGCCGGCGTCATAGGCGGCGCGCAGCTCCATACCGGTGCCCACATAGGCGGACTCGGAACGCACCAGCGGCACAGCCTGACGCTGCATGTTCGCACCCATGAGGGCACGGTTGGCGTCGTCGTGCTCGAGGAAGGGAATCATGGCGGTCGCCACCGACACCATCTGGCGCGGGGAGATATCCATGTAGTCCACGCCCTCAGGACCCACGACCTCAATGTCGCCGTCCTTCACGCGCACCTCGATGCGGGAGTCGAGAATCGTGCCCTCCTCATCCACGCGGAGAGAGGCCTGCGCCACGGCGGCGCGATCCTCTTCATCGGCGGTGAGGTAAACGATTTCGTCGGTGAGCTTGCCGTCCTCCACCTTGCGGTAGGGGGTTTCGATGAAGCCGAAGTGGTTCACGCGGGCATAGCAGGAGAGCGAACCGATCAGACCGATGTTCGGGCCCTCAGGGGTCTCAATCGGGCACATACGGCCATAGTGAGACGGGTGCACGTCGCGCACCTCAATGCCGGCGCGTTCACGGGACAGACCACCCGGGCCGAGCGCGGAGAGACGACGCTTGTGGGTCAGACCAGACAGGGAGTTGTTCTGGTCCATGAACTGCGAGAGCTGAGAGGTGCCAAAGAACTCGCGGATGGCAGCCGACACGGGGCGCACGTTGATCAGGGAGGTCGGAGTGATGGACTCCGCGTCCTGGGTGGTCATGCGCTCGCGGACCACGCGCTCCATACGGGACAGGCCCACGCGGACCTGGTTCTGGATGAGCTCGCCAACGGTACGCAGACGACGGTTACCGAAGTGGTCGATATCGTCGGTATCGATCGGGATCTCCACGCCGTCCGGGGAGACCATGGAGGTCTCGCCGGCGTGCAGGCGCACCAGGTACTCGATGGTGGTGGCGATGTCCTCTTCGGTGAGGGTCATCGTGCGCTCATCAGCACCGGTGAGGCCGAGCTTGCGGTTGACCTTGTAGCGGCCCACCTTGGCCAAGTCATAACGCTTGGGCTTGAAGAAGCTATTGTCCAGCAGGGACTGCGCGAGATCGCGGGTCGGCTGCTCGCCCGGGCGCTGCTTGCGGTAGATCTCCAGCAGTGCCTCATCGGTGTTGGAGACAGTGTCATTCTCCAAGGTGGACATAATCAGCTCGGAGAAACCGAAGCGCTCCGTGATCTGCTCGGTGGTCCAACCAAGGGCCTTGAGCAGCACGGTGACGGGCTGACGACGCTTACGGTCGATACGCACGCCGACGCTATCGCGCTTATCCACGTCGAACTCGAGCCATGCGCCACGGGAAGGAATAACCTTCACCGAGTGCAGGGGACGCTCGGTGGACTTATCGATGGTGCGATCGAAGTACACACCGGGAGAACGCACGAGCTGCGAGACCACGACACGCTCGGTGCCGTTGACGATGAACGTGCCACGGTCGGTCATCATCGGGAAGTCGCCGATGAAGACCGTCTGGGACTTGATCTCCTGCGTTTCATTGTTAATGAACTCGGCTGTCACATACAGCGGAGCGGAGTAGTTGATGTCCTTATCCTTGGACTCATCAACGGTGTTCTTCACGTCCTCGAAGCGCGGCTCCGAGAGCGACAAAGACATGTTGCCGGAGTAGTCCTGAATCGGGGACAACTCTTCCAGGATGTCCTCAAGACCACTGGTAATACGGGCACCCTCGGGTGCCTCGGCCTGTTGACGGGCGCGCCACTCGGGCGTGCCAATAAGCCAAGCAAAGGATTCGAGCTGTAGGTCGAGTAGACCCGGCAGCGCGATGGGCTCCTGAATTTTCGCGAATGAATATCGCTTCGGAGCTCCGGGGATTTCGGCCACTGACTTGGTCTGGCGGGAGACTGCCAAGATGCGTCCTTCCAGCACCTCACGCGACAACTACAGGGATGTGCTTCAGTGTGTTAATAGTGGGACACACACCAATGCCTAGCCCCGAGCCGCCGCTAACTTTGAGCATTTCGGTCTGCTATAGGAACCTCGCCCAACCGGCCGCGATAGCACTAAACGACCTTGTCAATTCGGTTTTTCCAAACCATTTAAACAAGGTCTCGTGAAAATCTGGGGTCGACGGATTCCAGCGCAAAGAATCAGCTTATACCACAGCTGCACGCTTGTAAAGGCCGTGGGCGATGAGGCGAATGGGACAGCAGTGCTGAGACTGGCATTCACGCCGCAGGCGGCCTGTATAAACATCGGAGTGGATCGAGGTGGCAGCGTGAAAATCTCACGCGCCGGTGCCGACCTCCTCACGGCCCGCCTGTTCCCGGCGCGCCCGGCGTCCGCCGATAAATACCCCGATGAGCGCTAGGAGCGCCAGAGCTTCACCGCATCCTAGCAGCACCCAGCCCGCGATCCGAATACCCTGTCCACCGCGCGTGTGCTCCGCGGCGGCAGCGAGTGCCTGCTGGTTCTCCTCGCTCATGCGGAACTCTCCCACCAGCACCAACTCGGGTTTTTCCCGCTTGGCGTCGGCGTAGAAGTCGTTAATATTCTCCTCGATATTGAGCACCAAGCCGCTCTCGACGTCCACAGAGATCCGGCGATCGACCTCGTGGTAGAGATAGCCGGCCGAGTCATCCTGCAGCCGTGCGGTGTTGAAGATTCCGGGGTAGGACTGCGCCACGTTCTGCGGCTCGATGTACTGGTGATAGACCTTCACCTCACGGCCGGCGATCTCGGAGTTCTCCACAAACTCCAGAGGAAAAGAGCGGCGCAGGGTGGAGTCATAGAATTCCAGGCCGTGATTGGCGGGGTTGGGCTCGAACTTGAGCCACTGGCCGCCGATATCAAAGCTGCGGGTGGGGCTGGCCATTTGATCCGCCACGGTGGCAGGGGAGCTCGCGAGCCCCGTGAGCCGGTTCATGCGATAGCTGGTGATATCGGCGGTGATCAGGCGGTCTTGGTCCGCCTGGCGGGACTCGCGCATGAGCGTCGAGCCGGCTTTGACGGTGACGGTGTCCGCATCGGCGGGATCTACGAACTCAAAGTGCACCTGCTTGGTCACCGGCGCATCCAGTACCCGTCCCTCGGGCGAGCTGAGCAGCCGTGACTGTGCCGTGTCATCGCGAAGCGTCCACGTCACCGGGCCCGTGTCGAGGGCGATGCGGGAATCGGTGTGCAGTGCGCGCGGCAAAAAGAGCCCCGCCGCGATGAGGGCGGCGGCCAACCCGAGAACAAGGGAGGCGGCGATGCGAGACTTTGGCAGCATGCCTAAAGAGTGTAGCCGCCGCCCTTTGCGCAGTGGGACCGAGGCGCATGCGCAGCGCACCACCCCGGCTATCTCAGGCACGGGGCCCTCTCCCCTCCTGCTCCGAAGGCGAGGAGAGCACCGCGGCCATGCGCACGGCGGCAGTGTCTGAACCAGGCGGTGTCCGGGCCATCTTGTAGGCTTGCCCTAGTATCTGAGCGCCGCCGCCCGAAGCGCTCGTTTTCCTCCCACTATTGCCACTGACCTCGTTGTATGGAAGGACGTTTTCTGCGCCGTGTCTGATCCCCATCCTCAGCACCAGCCTCAGCACCCTGAGGAGCAGGCGCGCGCCGATCACGCCGCCCAGCAGCAGCCCGATAGCGCCGCCGCCCCCAGCAGCGCCGGCCCCGGCGACTCGGACGACGAGAGCTCGACCCCGCCCACCCCGGCGTTTATTGCCTCGCCGACGACGCGCGATAAGTGGCTTTTTGTCTATCTCTTCGCGGATATGATGCTGAGCCTGGCGATGATCCCGCTTCGGGTGTGGCTGCTCAACAATCCGCTCCCTTATGCGCTGCTCGTGGGCGGCTATACCTCCGCGATTATTGGCGGCGCCCAGTCCACCGTGGGTGGCACTGCCGCGTGGGTGATCGTGGTGTGCGCCCTGGTGGGCGGGCTGCGCTCCATCCCCCTGTGGTGGATGATTGGCCGCTGGTGGGGCCGCGAATACCTCGCCATGGTGGTGGAACAGTCGCCACGGATGCGCACCTGGTTGGACCGTCTGGGGCGGCTGAGTCCTCCCCTGCTGCTGGGCGCGATCTTTATCTCCTATATTCCCTTCATGCCGATTCGCCTCATCGCGAATCTTTTGGCCACCATCCGCGGAGTATCCTTCCGCATGATTCTGGCGGTCAACGCCGCCGGCGTGCTGGTACGCAACAGCATCTTTGCCTATATCGGTATCCGCTATGGCGAGCAGGTGATCGGGGTGGTGGATCAGATCAATCGCTATGCCCTGTGGATCACGCTTGCTTTGGTGGTCTTTGCTGTGATCTCGGCTCGCCGCTCCAAGAGCCGCCCCGTCTAGCTGTCGGTAGGCTGGCGCCATGGATACCTTTCGATCACATTCTGGACTACGGCTGCCCGTGCAGGGCTTGGGCACCTATAAGCTCAAAGGCGCGGCGGGAGTGGAGTCCATTCGCTCCGCTATCTCTGCGGGGTATCGGCTCGTAGACAGCGCCTATAACTACGAGAATGAGGGCACCGTGGGCAGGGCGGTGCGCACCGCGCTGCGTGCAGATGGCAGCGCCACTCGCTCGGAGCTGCTCATTACCTCCAAGCTGCCGGGGCGCTATCACAGCGACGCCGTCACCTGCGTGGAAGAGTCCCTCTATCGCTTGGGACGGAACTTTATTGATCTGTATTTGATCCACTGGCCCAATCCCTCGCAGGGGCTGTTTATCGACGCCTACCGCGGGCTCATGGCCGCGCGGGATAAGGGACTCATTCGCCACATCGGCGTGTGCAATTTCCTGCCGGAGCACCTCGAGCAGGTAGAAGCCGCCACCGGCGAGCTTCCCGCAGTGAACCAGATCGAATTGCACCCCTACTTTCCCCAGGTCGAGGCCCGCGCCTATCACCGCGAGCGCGGCATCATCACCCAGTCGTGGAGCCCGCTCAACCGCGGCGAGGTACTCGAGGAACCGGTGCTGACAGAGATCGCCCGCGCCCATGATGCGACCCCGGCGCAGGTCGTTCTCGCCTGGCATCGCGCCATCGGCGCACTCGCCATTCCGAAGGCCAGTTCCCTGCAGCGGCAGCAGGAGAACCTGGCCGCTCTGGAGATCACCTTGGATGCGGCCGAGGTAGAGTCCATCACGGCGCTGGGCCGGGCGGATGGGCGTCGTAAAGCCCAAGACCCCGCAGTCTATGAGGAGTTTTAGGCTGCGCCCCGCGCTGCCCTGAGCACCGGTCACCCCGAATACTGGGGCGGCCGGCGCTGCTATATCCGGGGCGCGCACCGCCCACCGCGCCATACCCCCTTCTTGGTGAAAACTACCTACGGTTCCGTCAGAGCTCTTCTATGTGACCCGCAACGCACTTAGGATTCTCTTCTATAGCGTTCATCTATTTTTCATCGACATAGAAAGCTGGATCCCATGGCCCCTATCTCTCGCCGCGGCGCCGCACTCGCGCTGGTATCCACCACTGCCCTGCTGCTGCCCCAGCACGCCGTCGCCGCCCCGCTGCTTCCTCCGGCCCCAGAAGTAAGCTCCTCCACTTCCGGCTGGCCGGATCTGCCGGAGGACATCGCGCCGCCCTTCGTGCCGGAGCCGCTGCGCGAGGCCGGCCTCACTGGGCTGCGGCTCACCGCCCCCTATAACGAGGCTCCCGGCGCGATCCGCAGCACCTTTGGTCAGCGCGGCCCCCACGAGGTGGCCGCCACCACGGTAGCGCGGCAGTGCACCGACGCTTTTTATGTGTTCTACAACTCGATATTGCGCTACCAGAACGGCGCGAACTCGGAGGCGCCCTGCTATGGCACCTGGCCCTCTGGACCGGAATCCCCCATCGGCTCCCAGCTGGTCTACCCGGCAGACATCGCCGAGTCTGATCCCGCACCGTTGATCGTGCTCTCCCCCGGCATCGGCGCCGAGCCGGGCATGGTTTCTCGCCAAGCCGAGCTCTACGCCAGCCACGGCTATGTGGTGGCCATCGGCTACACCTGGATCAACTGGTTCGGCTACCAAGTGGAGCTGGCCGCCACCGCCGCGATCGACGCCACCACCAGCCCGGGCCCGCTGCAGGGCAAGATTGACACCTCCCGCACCGTGCTCGTCGGCCACTCGGCCGGCGGCGGCGCTGTGATGCGCGTGGCCGAAAGCCTCGGGCCGGCGATGCACGCCGTGGGCGATGAGAACTTCGCCGTTCGTGGCGTGACCGCCGTCAACCCCGGCCCCGCGGATTTCGGGCTCGCCTCCGAGCCCACCACCAAGCCCGCGCTGGTGCTCTTCGCCGAGCACGAGACCCTGGTGGCCCACCCGATCTCTGAGTTGCTCTACACCAATGCCCGCGGCCCCAAGTGGCGCGCCACCGTGAACAATGCCTTCCATGGCACCTTCGTGGATGCCCCGGAGCACAACGTGTACGGCGGTCTGGTGCTCTCCTTCAGCGAGTACGTGCTGAGCAATTCGGAGCGCACCCAGGCCATCTACACCGGTGAGGGCTTGGCGTCTGACTCCGAGCTGCACGATGTGCAGCGGGAGAATATCGGCTAGCCCTGCGCCCTGCGCCCACCATCCGCGCCGCTCGCGACCAAGGAGTTGTTCCCATGACCTCGACACTGCGCCGCCGCCTGCTCACCCTCTGCGCCACGCTCGCGCTCGTACCCACCGCTACCGCCACCGCCCAGGCCGTGGGCGATAGCCCGCAGCCGGTTCTTCCCGACTCGGCTGGCCCCCGTGCCTGTGTGCCGCATCTGGGTAATCCGGCCCAGGGCTATGGGCAGTTCCCCTTGGGGCTGGTGCCGCCGGATTTCGGTGATGAGGGCTATGAGGACTTGCCGGTGGCCGATCCTGCAGGACTTCCCGAGCAGGTGGTGCTGCGCGATAATACCCAGGGCTTTAATGACAAGGTGGAGGTGGCGCTGCGCCACGGCGAGCTTGCCGTGCGCCATGTGGGCGATCCGGTCTGGCGGCAGCTGCCTACTCCCGACTGCCTGCGTGGGGAAATCGTGGGCATCTCGCTCAACGAAGATGCGCTAGTGGCCCTTGATGACGCGGGGTGGATGTACACCCTGTCTAATCTCTTATCCAGCCCCAGCCGCTGGGGCTGGATCCGGGCGTGGGGCGGGCCGGTCTGGCTGGGGAAGGGGCACCGCTCCCCCACCACGGAACCGGGCCGCTGGGCGCTGAGCGTGATCGGCACCCACACCGACCGCTGGTATGACACCCCCGATGGCAAGCAGCAGCCGATCTCTTTGGCGAAGGTCACCCAGGTGGTGGCGCTGAGCGAGGATGGCTCGCGGATCTACACCCTCGATCCGTGGCTGGCCCGCGACTACTCCTATGAGGTGGGCACCCCACTGAACTCGCGTTTCCGCGTGCACAGCATCAGTGCTGGCGGCTCGGTCATCTTTGTCACCAATAAGTATGGCGATATGTACACTCGCCTGTCGGATTTTGATATCAACGGCTCCGATCCGGCCCAGTTCCGCTACACGTGGGGCGAGGATGCTCGCCCCGCCGCGCCCGATGCGCTGCGCCACCGGCTGGATCCTCGCACCGCCCCGATTGGGCTGCCGGCCGAGGACTGGGCCCAGCAGCCGCATATCCCCGGCGAGATCACCGACCGCATCTCTATCCACTCCACCGCCGCTGGTTCGGCGCAGCGGGAATTGCGGGTCGAGGGCCGCCACGCAGGCCGCACCGGCTACTGGCATAAGCAGCTGCGCGCCAGCGAGTGGGAGTTCACCCCCACCGACGCGCCCTTGCAGGGCACGCTGCTGGAGAACTCCTCCTATGATCGCTCCCACGAGACTCTCGCCCCTGCCTCGCCCTTCTCCTATGCGGGATCGCTCAGCGACGCCGCCCGCCTGGAGGTAGATGAGTTTGCTTATGCCTCGCCCTCCCGCGAGGTGGACCTGCAGATCAACGGGCGCCGCTATCCCCTCGTGCTGCACACTATCGATGGCCGTCTCGGCTCGGCGCTGAGTATGCGCACCTTGCCCATCGAGGGCGAGTTTGGGCCACGCCCAGCAGGCCTGGTGCAGGCTGTGCCGCGCAACTATATGGCCGCCTTTGAGGTGCCCGAGGCCACCCGCAGCGCCGCGGCCAACGATCCCGCCCTGGCGCGCTTCCTGCGGGACTATCTGGGCGATGAGCAGTTCCATCAGGTGTATCTGAAGGTCACCCCGAACACCATGGAGATCATCAACTCCCCGGTGCCGAATCTCGCGGCCCCGCTCATCAGTGACACCGCCACGCTGCACGCCGTGGAGCGCTAGCCGCAGGCCCTCGGGCACAGCAAAAACCTCCCCAGCACCTACAGTGCGGGGAGGTTTTTAGGCATGTACCTTCTCACGCTGCCACGCGCGGCGGCAGCGGAGAAAAGGAAATGACCTTACTTGAGGGAGACCTTAGCGCCGGCATCCTCGAGCTTGGTCTTGGCAGCCTCAGCGTCGTCCTTGTTAGCGCCCTCGATGATAGCCTTCGGAGCGGACTCAACGAGCTCCTTGGCTTCCTTCAGGCCCAGGCCGGAGACGATCTCGCGGACAGCCTTAATAACGCCGATCTTCTTGGAGCCAGCGTCCTCGAGAACGACGTCGAACTCGTCCTTCTCCTCAGCAGCAGCGGCACCCTCAGCGCCCGGAGCAGCAGCAACAGCAGCAACCGGAGCAGCAGCGGTGACGTCGAAGACCTCTTCGAATTCCTTAACGAACTCGGAGAGCTCGATGAGGGTCATTTCCTTGAAAGCTTCAATGAGCTCGTCCTTGGTGAGCTTAGCCATGATGGCAATCCTTTCGGTAGTGTTCCTCCCCAGCGGTGGCGCCAGTGCGCGGCCGCCGAGGTGAATCTAGGTGTAATGAGTGTGTACTTTCGCGGTATCTCGCCGCCGGGATGGCGTCGACAAGCTGCAAAAGTTCAGGGTTAGTCTTCCTTCTTCTCCTGCAGCGCGACAGCGAGTCGAGCCACCTGAGAAGCGGGAGCGTTGAACAGGCCAGCGGCCTTTGCCAAGCTGCCCTTCATGGCGCCGGCCAGCTTCGCGAGGGTGACCTCGCGGTTGTCCAGGTCAGCGATAGCGGAGACCTGCTCAGCATTGAGCGCGTCACCGTCCATGAAGCCGCCCTTGATGACGAAAGCCTTGTTGTCTTCGCCGAACTTCTTCATCGCCTTGGCAGCGTCAACTGCCTCGCCCTTAACGAAGGCGACTGCGGTGGGTCCGGTGAAAACATCGTCGAGGCCCTCGACGCCGGCATCCTTAAGAGCCAGCTTCATCAGGGTGTTCTTGGCGACGGAGTACTGGACATCTTCGCCGAGCGAACGACGCAGTTCAGTCATCTGAGCCACGGACAGGCCGCGGTACTCACTGACGAAAATGGAGTCTGCGTTCTCAAAGCGAGCCTTGAGCTCCGCAAGATCCGATGCGTTCTTCGGGTTAGCCATTACTTCGCCTCCTTCCTCAATATGTCTTGTGTCGTTTCCGCCGAGGCTTCCCACAGATGCAGAAAGCCCCGTGCAAGAGCACAGGGCATATCCCTTTCACTACTGAAAGGCATGATTCCAAGTGTCTCCTGCGTGGGCCGGCTGAATCACTTCAGCACCTTCGACCCGCCCAGGCTGGGCGGATGACCGACGGTCTTCGGTGAAACTTGTCGCGACCCGCCGATGAGGCGAGCCGCTCAAACTTCGACTGCTTAACCTATCCCCTTGTCGCTGTAGAAGTCAAATATGCTCAGCGTTCCTTCGCTTATCGACGCTTGCAGCCCCACACCCCCACCGGCCCTCGCACACCCGTGCGCCCAAGAGCGGACGCTGTCTGCCCCGGGGCCTACACTCACAGATATCGACCCGCTACCGAACGCTTCAGGAGATCAGTCATGCCCGCCGCCAACCCGGCCCCGCGCCCCGCTGCGGATGTGGAATTCGCCGTGGTTGATCTGGAGACCACCGGGCTGGGCGAGCGCGATCGGGTGGTGGAAATCGGGGTAGTCATCAGCGATGCGCGGGGGACGATCCTGCGGGAATGGGAAAGCCTCGTGCAGCCGGGCTGCGCCATTCCCACCACGGCGATCCATGGCATTAGCGCCGCCGATGTGCGCGATGCCCCGCGCTTCGCCGAGGTAGCCGCCGAGCTGGCCGAGCTGCTCGATCAGCGGGTGCTCGTCGCCCATAATGCCCCCTTTGATCTGCGTTTTTTGCGCCGCGAGTTTGCGGCGGTGGAGGTGGAATTCGCACCACTCCGCTGCCACTACCTCGATACCTGCGTACTCGGGCGTGCGGCTTATCCCAGCTCTCCTTCGCGAAGCCTGCGCACGCTCTTGGAGATGGCCGGCATTAACAATGCCGCCGCGCACACCGCGCTTGCTGATGCGCGCGCCACCGCCGAGCTGCTCGCCGCCTGTATGCAACGGCTAGAGCTAGCGCCACCCACCGAGTCCTTCGCCTTTCACCACGGACTCAGCCCAGCGCTCCGCGCGATGGCAGCGCCCCGCTATCCGCGCCGCCGCCGGCCCCGGCAAAGTGTGACTCAGAATACTTTTACTTCGCTAGAGTGAAACTATGAGCCCCCACAGCGCCCCCGCAGCACAGCCCTCCCGTGGCGCGGATAGCACCGCCGCCTGGGACGCGGATGTGATCCTCTATGACGGCAGCGTGGCCACTGTCCGCGCGGTACGCGACAGCGACCGCCCGCTGCTGGTGGAGTTTTATACGCGCGTCTCCGATGCCTCGAAATACTTGCGGTTCTTTAGCGCCCACCCCACTCTCAGCGAGAGCGATTTGGACTCCTGGGTGCAGGTGGACCACCGCGATACGGTCACGCTGGTGCTCACCATGCGCGAGCAGATCATCGCCACCGCCCACTACGGGGTGGTGGACAAGCTCCTGCCCCAGCGCGTGGCCGATGTGTCCTTCCTGGTTCAGGACGACGCCCAAGGCAAGGGGGCGGCCAATATTTTGCTCGAGCATCTGGCACAAGCGGGCCGCGATAATAAGGTGGAGCGCTTCTTTGCGGAGATGCTCACCCAGAACCGCGCGATGGTGCACGTCTTTCGCCGCGCCGGCTATGAGGTTCGCCCTGAACTGGAGGACGGTTTTATCACCGTCGATTTTCAGATCGACCCCACCGACCGTTCCCGCGAGGTGATGCTGCAACGCGAGCATAAATCCGAGGCGGCCGCGATTTCGCGGCTGCTGCGCCCACGCTCCGTAGCGGTGGTGGGCGATAGCGACAGAATGCAGGCCTTCATTAGCCGCATCTTCTCCTCGCATTTCCGCGGGCAGGTGCATGTGAGCACGGGGCCGGTGCACGCCCCCGCACCGGCGGCGGAGGATCCAGCCCCGGCGGCTCCCGCAGCCCCCGAGCTGCTCGCTGCCATTCCTGGCCCCATCGATCTGGTGGTGGCCCACTATGAGCAAGAAAGCTTTGACGCGCTCTTGGCCACTGCCGCGGCGAAAGAGGCAACGGGCATCGTAGTGCTGGCGCGGGGGGAGAATCCCTCCTTGAGTAGCGAGGATGCCCGCCACGTGCTGAGTGCGGCCCGCGCCCGCGGCATACGTGCCCTCGGGCCGGCCTCGCTCGGGCTGATCAATACTGACCCCGAGGTGAGTCTCAACGCCACCCCGGCACCGCTCCCACAGCGCGGGCCGGTGGGACTATTCACCCAGTCCGCCGGGGTGGCCACCCTGGCTCTCGCCCGCGCAGTGGAGCTGAAGATCGGCATCAGTTCTTTTCTCGCCTCCGGCGCTTTCGCGGATGTCACCGGCAATGACGTGATCCAGTATTGGAGCGCCGATGAGGCTACCTCCATCGCGCTATTAAGCCTCGACGCCATCGGTAACCCGCGTAAGTTCTTCCGGCTGCTCCGCCGCCTCGCCGTGGATAAACATGTGGTGGTGTTTAGCCCCTCCCGTGCGCTGCGCTCGGCACTGCCCGCCGCCGCGGCCCACGACCCCGCGGCGCAGGACTCCGAGGTGCACGCCCCTGCCGCCGCCTTCGATGAGGTCATTCGCCGCACCGGGGCGATGGCGGTCTCCCGGCGCGACACGATGTTCGATATTGCGCGCATCCTCTCCTCCCAACCGGCGCCGGGCGGTCGCCGGGTGACGGTGATCTCCAACTCGGCGGGCTTGAGCGAGCAGATGGCCCAGGCCGCAGGCCGTTTCGGGCTGGTGGCCGAGGCGGTCACCGTACGCGGGGAACCAGTGGCGGGACTGGTCGCCGCCACCGCAGAGGCCCTCCGTAGCGACTGCAATGCGGTGCTGTGTGCCGCAGTAGAGATCAGCGAGCCGATCATCGCCCCCGTACTGCCGCAGCTGCACGCTCTGGCCGCCGACGCCGCTATTCCGCTCCTTGCCGCCGTGGTGGGCTTCGATGAGCGTCTCGCTCACCTCTCTGCGGAAACTGGATGCTCTGGGGTGCCGCTCTTCCGGAACTATGCCGATGCCCTCGAAGCACTCGGGGTGATCGTGGAGACCGCCGAGATCAAGGCGAAGCAGCGTTATGAGCAGCCGGATAGCGCCGGGTTCGATCGCGGACGTGCCACCTCCGTGATCGAGCGCGCGCTCGCGGCCGCTCCGGAGGGCGGGGCACTCAGCGATGAGGACTGTGCGGAGCTCTTGTCCTGCTATGGCATTGAGCTGGTGCGCTGGGAGCCGGCCCGCACAGTGGATGAGGCCCACTCCGCCGCCGAGGGCTTCGGCTGGAATGTGGTGCTGAAAGCCACCGCCGCCCAGGTACGCGGCCGCCCGGAGCTACACACCATTCACCGCGCGATCAACGATCTCGCCTCCTTGCGCCGCGCTTGGGATGCGCTCGGCCAGCTGGGCGTGGAGCTGGGGCTGGCCGCCACCGCCGAGGAGGCCGTCCAGGCCCTGCACCCGGTGGTGCAGCCGACGGTGTCCACCGGCACTGCAGTGAATGTGCGCGGTATCGAAAACCCCGTGCTGGGCCCGATGATCTCGCTGGGGCTGACCTCGGCCGCGGCGGTGCTGAATGAGGATCGTCGCTGGTGCACCCCTCCCCTGAGCGAGACAGAGGCCCGCGCCATGATCACTCACCTTGCCACTGCCCCACTGCTCACCGGCTATCGCGGCACCGAGGCGGCCGACCTCAGCGCGCTGCAGCGCATTATTGTGCAGCTCGCCCAGTTGAAGGACGATCTGGCCAGCGTCGCGGAGATCGAGCTCACGCCAGTGATCGCCAGCCCCCACGGTGCCCAGGTGGTGGGCGCGCGCGTGGTGGTGCAGCCACAGTCCCGCTCCCGCGATCCCCTGATTCGAGCGATGTGATGCGTCATGTCCCGACCTGTGTTGCTGCACTCGGAAACGCTGTATAGCTATAGCTTTGGGCGCGAGCACCCCATGGGCCCAGACCGGGTTCGGCTGGCCGTGGAGCTGGCGGACTATCTTGGCGTTCTGCCGCTCTGCGATACCGCCGTTCCGCTGCCGCAGCACCGCGAACAGGCGCGCCGGATCCATGACCCCGACTATCTGGCGGCGCTCGGCCAGCTCACCCCCAATCCCGCCTATGGCTGGGGCACCGAGGACAATCCTCTCGCCGCCGGAATCCATGAGGTGGCGCTCGATATCGTGGCCGCCTCGACCACCGCTGCGCAGCTGGTGTGGGAGGGCCACTGCACACGGGCGGTCAATATTGCCGGCGGCCTGCACCACGCGCAGCGCCGAGGAATTTCTGGTTTTTGCATGCTTAACGACGCCGCCGCGGCCATTGAGTGGCTGCTGCGCCATGGCGCCCAGCGGGTGGCCTATGTGGACGTCGATGCCCACCACGGCGATGGGGTGGAGCAGATGTTTTGGGATGATCCGCGGGTGCTGACGATCTCAGTCCACGAATCGGGGCTCTATCTTTTCCCCGGCACCGGCTTCGCTGGGGATATCGGGGGACCGCAGGCCCTGGGCACCGCGGTCAATGTGGCCGTGGAAAAAGACATCACAGATCGGGAATGGCTGCGCGCGGTTCATGGCATCATCCCGCCGCTGCTCCAACGCTTCGCCCCAGAGATCATCATCTCCCAGCATGGTGCCGACCCGCATCGCGCCGATCCGCTGACCCACATGAGGCTGTCGGTCAACGCCATGGAGATGGTCGCACGTTCGGTGCGGCGATGGGCGGATCGCTATGCCCAGGGCCGCTGGGTGGCCCTCGGCGGTGGCGGCTACCACCGGGACTCGCTGGCTCGCAGCTGGGCGGCGCTCCTGGCCGTAGTCGCCGGGGTGGAACTCGACATGGCCACGCCCATGCCCGCCGGATGGGAGAGCCGAGTGCACCGCCACGGGGTGGTGCCTACCTCGACCACGCTGGGCGATTCGTGGGCCGATCTGGCTGGGGTGGAGCCCACCGAAGTCATCGGCGGGCAGCGCTGCCAGGCCATGGTGGCGACCTCCAAGGCGGCATTTCCCTATTGGGGTATCGCCTCCTATCCGAGCCCCTAGGGCCACACCTGGTCTCCGTGACGGCTCCAGCGCAGGGCAAAGCTGAGAGAACTATGCCCCCATGACACCCCGGGCAGCGCGGCGCATTTATCCCCCTCACAGGAATATGGCCCCGTTATCGATAACCAGACGCCTAGAAGTGTTCTAGCTCATAGTCCGCGCGGGCAAGGATCGCCACACTCGGCGGCGCTGCGATAACGCGCTAAATATTGTCCTCTGCCGCCATTCTCAGATAGTCCAGATGTGCCTCCATCGCCTGCACGGCCCGCCGCACATCACGGGTGATGACCGCATCCGCGATGTCGATATGGCGTGCCGGCGCGGCCGCTGTCGAGCCATAGTGCGGCGCATGCGCATGCAGCCCGTTCACCCGGCACTGATCGCGCAGCCGCCCCAGCAGTTCCACCCACCGCTGATTGCCCGTTAGCGATACCAGGTAGAGGTGAAAGTGGTGATCCGCCTCGAGATAGTCGAACATGCCTCCAGCACTCGCCCCCGTCGAGAGCTCATCGGCATGTGCCGCATACTCCTCTATGTTCGCGACCTGCTCTGATGTCAGCCGCGCTGCCGCCACCGTGCGCACGGCCTCTACCTCTAGGAGCCGACGTAGCTGGTAGATCTCCCATACATCCGTACTGCCGAGCCGCACCACGCGGAAACCACGATTGCGCACCAGCTCCAGCAGACCACGCTCTGTCAAGCTCATCATGGCCTCTCGCACCGGCGAGTTGGACACCTGCAGCTCCTTCGCCATGGCATTCGCCGAGTAGATCTGCCCCACCTGCATATCTCCCTGCAGCAGCAAGAGCCGAATATGCGTCTCCACCCACGACTTATAGGTGCTCCAGGTCTGTCCCTCCTCACCGACAAAGCCCTCCACGTCGGACATGCACACCTCCTCTATGGCCCCATACCGGACGTATGAGGACCCACAACTTGTGCCTTTAGGTTATATATAACATAAACTGAGCTCCACGTCTCAGGGCCGTGTGCCTATGCAGTGAGGCACAAACCAGGCAAAGAAGACTGCACCACGCCGTCGCTCCGGCGCCGTGTGTGCTCATGTGAAAGGAGATTCATGGTGATGGATTACGTCACCTTGTCGCAAGCGAAATCAGTCGACAGCGTTATTCAGTCCGTATTCGGACCAATCGTGGACGTTATGGAGAAGGTTGTGTTCTTCTCCATCCCCGTGGGCGGCGCCCAGCTGCCCCTCGTGGTCGTATGGCTACTCCTCGCGGGACTATTCTGCACATTCTTTCTTCGCGTCCGCCCCATCCGCGATGCGGCACAAACGATGCACGTTATTCGCGGCCGGCTGGCCAAGAAATCTGACCCGGGCGAGGTGACGAGCTTCCAAGCCTTTGCTACCGAGCTCGCCGGAACGGTGGGACTCGGCAATATCGCCGGTGTGGCCGTGGCCATTGGTGCCGGCGGCCCCGGCGCCTCCTTCTGGATCGTCCTCGCCGGCGTGATCGGCATGGCCGTGAAGATGGCCGAGGCCACCCTCTCCCAGATGTTCCGTCGCGTCAATAGCGATGGCACCATCTCCGGTGGCCCCATGTATTACCTCAGCGATGGCCTCGCCTCCGTGGGCAAGGCCAAGCTGGGCAAGGTGTTGGGCATGACCTACGCCATCGGCTTCGCCATTGCCGCCTTCGGTGCCGGCAATATCTTCCAGGCAAACCAGGTGGCCCTGCACGTTATCGAGATCACCGGTGGCTCGGAGAGCTTCTTCAGCGGCAATGCGTGGCTGATTGGTGTCATCCTCGCCATCCCCGCTGCCGTGGTGATCATCGGCGGCATCCAGTCCATCTCCAATTGGACCTCCCGCATGGTTCCGCTGATGGCGGTGCTCTACGTGGTGGGTGTTCTCACCGTGCTCGCAGTGAACTTTGACAAGCTGGGAAGCGCCTTCTCCCTCATCATCTCCGGCGCCTTCACCCCTGAGGGCGTGACCGGCGGTGTGATCGGTGTGATGGTGATCGGTATCCAGCGTGCGCTGTTCTCCAACGTTGCCGGTGTTGGTACCGCTGGCTTCGCGCACTCCGCCACCAAGAACCAGAACGCCACCGAGGAGGGCCTGACCGCCGCATGGGAGCCCTTCGTCGACTCCGTTGTGGTCTGCACTCTCACCTCCCTGGCAATCATCACCACTGGCGTGTACCAGAACGCCAGCGATGAGGGCGTGATGATGGCCACCGGCGCCTTTGCCACCGTGAACCAGGGCTTTACCTATGTGCTCTCGCTGTGCATTGTGATTTTCGCCTTCTCCACCCTGCTGTCTTATGCCTACTACGGCCAGAAGGCCGCCGGCTATGTGTTCAATAACAGCAAGAAGGCCGAGATGGCCTATAAGATCGGCTACCTCATCATGATTGTGGTGGGTGCAGCCGTGTCGCTGGACACCGTCGTGCGCTTCTCCGACGCCGCCTTCTTCTTCGTGGCCATCCCCAATATTCTCGGCATCTACCTGCTGGCCGGGCCGCTGCGCCGCGAAATCGCCGGCTACCGCAAGGCCACCGCCGCCGGCAAGATGGAACCCGCTCCCGAACCGGAGCAAGTAAAGATGCTGAACACCGATTAGTTCAGGCACACGCGCAACTCCGTGCCCTCGCGTGAGCTCGGACGCCCCGAGCCGCGAGTGCATCTTCCGCTGATACGCGCCTGTCTCTCCGCTCGCCGGAGGGTTGGGCCGCGGAGCGGACTGTGCGCCCTCCACTGGGAGATTCTCGTTATTCTCCCCACCGCCACCACTGGCCTGGGGGTGCTGTTCTGCAGCACCCAGTACTCCAGGCACAAGGGGTGGCGATCTTTTTTCGGCGCTTCTTTCCCCACATTCCTGTCCGCTCGGTTACCTAGTTGGCTTCTCGCAGCCCGCGGCCTGGGCAGGAGTTACTGCCTACTGCGGTGGCATCCTTAAAGAACCATCGAGGCGGATGGTTTCTCCATTGAGATAGTCATTGTCCACGATGCTTTCTACGAGCGCGGCATATTCTCGCGGGTGCGCCATGCGCCCCGGGAGGGGCACGCGCGCCTCGAGCTCTTCGCGCACACTATCTGGCATTGCGGCCATCATTGGGGTAGCCACCACGCCCGGCGCGATGGCGTTCACCCTGATACCGCTGCGGGCCAGATCCCGGGCGGCGGTGAGGGTGAGGGCATGGACCCCGCCTTTGGAGGCCGCATAGGCTGCCTGGCCTATCTGCCCTTCGAATGCCGCCACCGAGGCGGTCATGAGGATGACGCCGCGAATGCCGTCCTCGTTCACCGGTTCTTGCTGGGCCATTACGGCCGCGGCCGCTGCCACCACCGAGAAAGTGCCGCAGAGGTTAATGTTGATCACCTTCGCGAAGAGCTCGGGATCGTGGGCCCCTGCCCGGCCCACGATGCGCTTCGAGGGCGCGATCCCGGCGCAGGTCACCACCACGCGGATCTCACCGAGGCGGGCGGCGGCGTCCACTGCCGCCTGCACCTGCTCCGGATCGCTGACGTCCACCGGAATGTAGTGCACCCCGTCGAGCGGCTGTTCACAGGCATCGATGGCATCGGGAAGATCACAGGCCGCGATAGTCATGCCGCGCTGCTGCAGGCGCTGGGCGGTTGCCGCCCCCAGCCCGGAGGCTCCTCCGGTGATGATGGCAACGGTTCCTGGTTCAATCTGCATGGCTGCTCCTTAAATCTGTACAGGGCTTATTAGACGAAGGCGGATATACCCGTGACGGCGCGACCAACAATGAGCGAGTTGATCTCATAGGTGCCCTCATAGGTGTAGAGGATCTCGGCGTCGTTGAGCAGTTTGGAGACCTCATAGTCAGTGAGGATGCCGTTGCCGCCGCCGATAGCGCGGGCTAGCTGCGCCGATTCCCGGGCGAGGCGGGTGCCGGTGGCTTTGACCAGCGCGGCGTGGGGCATATCGAAGGCGTCTTCTTCTTGGAGCCGTGCGATGGAGGCCATCATGGACAAGGTGGCGGTGGCATTGCCGAGGATTCGTGTGAGCTGTTCTTGTACCAGCTGGAAGGCGGCGATGGGGGTGCCGAACTGGATCCGCGTCAGCGCGATGTGGCGGGCGCGATCGAACATGGCGAGCTGAATCCCTGCGGCCTGCCAGCCCACCCAGGCGCGGGAGTTGCGCAGCATCTCATTGGTGGCGGCGAAGGATTCCGCTCCGGGGATGAGCGCGGAGTCTGGTACCTCCACGTGGTCGAAGGCGAGGTCCGCGTTCTGCATGATGCGCAGGCCCATCTTGCGCGAGATTTTGCTTCGCGTAATACCGGGCGCGTTCAACTCCACGATGAAGCCCTTGACCTGCCTATCGGCAACATCGCGGGCGAAGAGGATGGCAAAGTCGGCGAAGGTGCCACCACCGATCCAGCGCTTGGCGCCATTGAGCACCCAGCCGTTTGCGGTGCGTTCGGCGCTTAAGGCCAGGCCCCCTGCCACATCGGAGCCATGCTCCGGTTCGGTGAGGGCGAAACAGCCGAGGTTGTCGAAGCGCCGCAGCCCCGGCAGCCACCTGTTCTTCTGCTCGTCGGAGCCGAGCTGGCTAATGAGGTCTACGACCAGCTCATTGTGAATGCCGACCAGCGCGGAGAGGGAGACATCGGCGCGGGTGACCTCGGCATAGGCGAGCCCCTTGAACAGCCGCGAGGCGCCGGAGAATTCGAGTTCGCCTAATCCGTGCTCGGCGAGCAGGGGCAGCAGATCGAAGGGGAACTCTTCGCGGTCCCAATACTCGCCCACCACGGGGCGAACCTGTGTTTGCAGGACATCGTGGAGGGCGGCAAGACGGGTGCGCTCCTGCTCGTCCAGCATGTGTGCCACGGCGAGGATATCGACCTCGGGGATATGCGCTTTCGCGAGCAGGGCGGGATCAGTAGGGAGTCCGGCGTGCGGGTGGGACATGGGGTGCTCCTAAGATGAAACAAGGACAAAGCCACAACAGCATGTGTGTCCTAGAACACAAAGTACGGTTTATTCAGGAATTGTACAGTTGCTGTGTGGAATGTACAGCCCTTTGCCGAGATCCTGCGCTAGAAAGCCCCCTCACTTCATGACCACTACCACCCCCGTCGCCGCCCCGCTGACCCCACGCCAACAGGAGCTTTTTGCCACCCTGCGCAAGGATTTTCTCGCCCACGGTTTCGCTGATTTCACCATCGATCAGGCGGTGCGCACCCTGCATTGCTCGAAGTCCACCATCTATGCGGTGGGCCGAACGCGCGATGAGATCATCCGCCGGGTTTTGGTGAGTTTCTTTCGGGACGTGGCCGAGCACACGACTGCGGCGATCAGGGACGCAGGGAGTCGTCGACAAGCATTGGAGCGCTATTTCAATGCCATGTCCGAGGCCCTGCAGCCGGCGTCCCAAGAATTCATGCACGATATGTGCACGTTGCCGGTAGCCACCGAGGTCTACATCACCAATACCCGCGCGGCCACCGCCCAAATCCAGCGCATCATCACCGATGGCATGCAGGCAGGGGAGTTTCGCGAGGTACCGGCCTCCTTTTTAGCCGCGCTTATCGACGCCACCATGACCCACATCCAGGCGGGGGAATACGCGCACACCCTGCCGATTCAAGACACCTATCAGGTCTTGGGCGGGATCATCCTGCACGGCATCGACGCGAGCTGAGCCAGCTTAGGGCAGCAGCCGTAGCGCCTTGCCCAGGCGCAGCGCCGCCGTCATGATCCGCGCATAGCCGCGACGCGAGAGCCGCTGCGGGCCGCGAATGGAGAGGAAGCGCTGCTCAGTGATGTTTTGGGCGGCCGTGTATTTCATCATGCCCTCGCGGCCATGCCGGTGCGCCAGCCCAGAATCCTTCCTGCCACCCATGGGGTTATCGATTGCCGCCCACGCGGCCGTGTAGCCATCGTTGATCGCGACCGACCCCGAAGTCACCTGCGGCGCCAGCTCCCAGGCGGTAGCGGGAGCGGCACACACGCTGGCATTGAGCCCATAGCGTGTGTCATTGGCCGCGGCGATCGCCTCCTGCACATCCTCCACCGGCTGGAGATACACCACCGGGCCAAAGACCTCTTCGGTGCGCAGCCGCGCCTGCTCCGGCACATCGCTGAGCACGGTGGCCTCGTAGAAATAGGGACCCAGATCGGGGCGGGCGCGTCCGCCGGCAAGCACCTGCGCCCCGTGAGCGCGGGCGTCCTCCACAAAGGAGTGCACGCTCTCCAGCTGGGTGGCCGAGGCCAGCGAGCCCATATCCGCATCCCAAGCGAAACCGCGCACGTGGGAGAGCTGCTTAACCCGCTGCACAAAGGCATCGCGGAAGGCCGCATACACCGGCTTTTCCACATAGATGCGCTCAATCGACACGCACAGCTGGCCAGAATTGCTAAAACAGCCATCGATGGCGCAGCGCACCGCGGCGTCGAGATCGGCATCGGCGCAGACGATCATCGGATTTTTCCCGCCTAGCTCCGCCGAGTAGCCGATCAGGCGACGCCCCGCCGTCTCGCCTAAGAGTGCGCCGGTGGCGCTCGAGCCGGTAAACATCAAATAATCGCACTGCTCCGCCACGGCGCCGCCGACTACCGCGCCGGAGCCGGTGACGATCTGCGCTAGGTCGCGAGGCAGGCCAGCGTCGAAAAGCAACTGGTAGGCGAGCAATGCCGTAAACGGGGTGGCACTATCCGGCTTAAGCACCACGGCATTACCGGCCAAGAGAGCAGGAAGTGCATCGCAGATACTCAAGGAGAGCGGATAGTTCCAGGGGCTGATCTGCCCCACCACCCCATGAGGATGGTGGTACTCCCGCGAGCGCGAGAGCACCGGCATGGCGCCACGACGCCGCCGCGGGGCGAGGAATTTCTCCGCATGGCGGGCGTAATAGCGCGCATTGGTGGCCACGTCCATGACCTCATCGAAGGCCGAGGTGCGGTTCTTGCCCGTCTCCAGCTGCACAATATCGCAGAGCAGGTCCCGGTGGCGGAGAACGGCGTCATGAAAGCGCTCAACAATCACGCGGCGCTGCGCTGGGGAGACCGTACGCCAGGCGGCCTGGGCGCTGCGCGCCCGAGCGAAGGCCTCCAGCACATCCCCCTCGGTGCCGGCATAAACCCACGCAATCGTCTCGCCGCTAAAGGGAGCCTCCACCGGGATGCGCTCCCGCTCGCCGGCACCTTCCCGCGCGGGCACAGTGAGCTGGCGGAGGGACGCTGCGAGATCGGTGGGCAGGGGGCCAAGGGCGAGACGATGCGGCATCATGCCTCGGAGAGTACCAACTCCACTGCCCCGCCGGCGCTCTGCCCAGCAGCTCACGCACACATCAGTACATTTTTTGGAGAAACCGTATCATTTTGGAACGTCTTCGTTTAGGCTTGAGACTCACATCACATCGACTCATGAATATTGATCCGCGCTACACCCGCCCAGCGAAGGAGTACCCATGGCTCAGGCGATCATTCCCAACGACACCACCCGCGCATTTCTCGCGGCCCGTGACTTCCTCGTGGAACACCAGCAGGACTACGACGCAGCGCGCGCCGGCTTCCACTGGCCCCGCTTCGAGACCTTCAACTTTGCCAGCGACTGGTTCGACTATCTCGCCACCCACCCCGACTCCGCCACGCGCGAAGCCCTCGTGATCACCGAGGTCGATGGCTCCGATACCCGCCGCACCTACGCCGAGCTGGCGCAACGCAGCACCCAACTCGCCGCGTGGTTTCACCAGATCGGCATGCGCCGCGGCGACCGCGTGATGCTCATGCTCAATAACCAAGTGGAGCTGTGGGAGACGATGCTCGCCTGCATTCGCGGCGGCTTCGTGCTCAACCCGGCCACCGCGATGCTCGGGGCGGCGGATCTGCAGGATCGCACCACCCGCGCCGAGGTGTCGTGGGTGGTGGCGAACCCCGAGGACGCCGAGAAGTTCAACGACGTAGACGGCGAGTTCACCGTGATCCAAATCGGCCCAGACGGCAGCGATGCACCACCGGCACAACATTCCCATCCCACCGTGCAGTATTCCGAGTCCTTCCACGCGCCGACGGAGTTCGAGCTCAGCGAGGCAACCGGCGCGGACGATACCCTGCTGCTCTACTTCACCTCCGGCACCACCTCCAAGGCGAAGCTGGTGGAGCATACCCACACCTCCTATCCGGTGGGCCACTTGAGCACCATGTACTGGATCGGCCTCGAGCCGGGGGATGTGCACCTCAACGTGGCAGCCCCTGGCTGGGCGAAGCATGCGTGGTCGAACTTCTTCGGCCCCTTCATCGCCGGGGCCACCATTTTCCTCTATAACTATGCGCGCTTCGACGCCGCCGCCCTGATGCAGAAGATGGACGAGGAGAAGGTCACGAGCTTCTGTGCCCCACCGACCGTGTGGCGCATGCTGGCCCAAGCCGACCTGGACCTTCTCACCACCCCGCCACGGAAGGTGGTGGCCGCCGGCGAGCCGCTGAACCCAGAGTTGATCAGCCATGTGGAAAAGAAGTGGGGCGTGACCATCCGCGATGGATTCGGCCAAACCGAGTCCTCGCTGCAGATCGCCAACTCCCCCGGCAATCCCGTGAAGGCCGGCTCCATGGGCCGACCCATGCCCGGCTTCGAGATCGTGTTGAAAGACCCCGCCACCGATGAGCAGGGCGATCATGGCGAAATCTGTATCTCCCTCGACCCGCGGCCTGTGGGTCTCACCCCGGGCTATTATGGCGATCCCGCGAAAAATGCCGAGACCTTCCGCGAGGGCTTCTACCACACCGGCGATATCGCCGAGCGCGACGAGGACGGCTATATCACCTATATTGGCCGCGCTGATGATGTGTTCAAGGCCTCGGACTATCGCCTCTCCCCCTTCGAGCTCGAGTCCGCGGTGATCGAGCACCCGGCCGTGGCCGAGGTGGCGGTGGTGCCCTCCCCCGACCCGATTCGCCTCGCGGTACCCAAGGCCTATGTGATTCTCGCGGCCGGCTATGAGCCCACCGCCGAGACTGCCGAGAGCATTCTGCGGCATTGCCGGGCGGCACTTGCCCCTTATAAGCGGATTCGCCGCCTCGAGTTCCACGATC
Source organism: Corynebacterium sp. TAE3-ERU30 (assembly GCF_019209925.1). Taxonomy (NCBI): domain Bacteria; kingdom Bacillati; phylum Actinomycetota; class Actinomycetes; order Mycobacteriales; family Corynebacteriaceae; genus Corynebacterium; species Corynebacterium sp. TAE3-ERU30. The sequence goes on from NZ_JAHUTO010000003.1 coordinate 182,114, forward strand.
TTCCCAAGACCGTCTCCGGCAAGATCCGGCGCGTGGATCTACGGCGCCGCGAAATGGACATTCACCAGGCCGATGCCGGTGCCTCCACGGTGGCCACAGAGTGGGCCGATAGCGATTTCCCCTCCCTCAAAGGTTAAAAGCGGCCTCGCTGCTCAGCCACCTGGACACACGCACCACGCGCCCACCCGAATGCTCGGGGTGGGCGCGTGCTGTGCCATCGCGGCGGGTTTTAGCGGTGAGTGAACTCGGCGTCGCGCTTGTTCACAAAGGCGTCCATGCCTTCCTTTTGATCCTGGGAGGCGAAGGCCGAGTGGAAGACGCGGCGCTCGAAGAGCACGCCTTGCTGCAGGGTGGTTTCGAAAGCGGCATTGACCGCCTCTTTGACCATCGTGGCGGCAACGAGAGACTTCGCAGCGATCTCCTCGGCCACCGCGAGCGTCTCTTCCAGCAAAGACTCCGTGGGCACCACCCGAGAGACCAAACCGGCCCGCTCAGCTTCCTCGGCATCCATCATCCGCCCAGTCAAGCACATGTCCATGGCCTTGGACTTGCCCACCGCGCGGGTGAGCCGCTGGGAACCGCCCATGCCGGGCAGCACGCCCAGCTTGATCTCCGGCTGCCCGAAGCGGGCGGACTCGGCGGCGATGATGAAGTCGCACATCATGGCCAGCTCACAGCCGCCGCCAAGGGCATAGCCGCTCACCGCGGCGATCACGGGGGTACGCACGGCGGTAAGCCCGTCCCACTCGGCAAACCAGTTGCTGCGGTACATGTCGGTGGCGGATTGCTTGGCCATCTCCTTGATGTCCGCCCCCGCCGCAAAGGCCTTCTCTGATCCGGTGATCACGATGCAGCCGATGGCATCGTCCGCGTCATAGGCCTGGGCCGCGGCAACGACCTCGCGCATGGTGGCTTCGTTGAGGGCGTTGAGCGCCTTGGGGCGATTGAGGGTAATCAGGCCAACACGGCCTCGGGTCTCGCACACAATAGTCTCGGTCATGGCTCTCCTTCGAGTTCAGAGTGATAGGTAGTTGTATTAGCTCGCTCGTGGGACAACGCCCCTCGGGAAACGCGCCACGGCGGTGTATCTGCCACGATACGCACAACTGCTGAGAGAGGGCATCGCCCCCTGAGCTATCGCAGCCTGCTAGGTGGCGCGCTCGAGCAGCAGGGCCTCGCCTTGGCCACCACCGCCGCACAGGCTCACTCCCGCCCGCTGGCCCCGCCCGGCGTGCAGCGCCTGGGCGGCGTGCACCACCAGCCGCGCCCCCGAGGCACCGATCGGATGCCCGAGAGCAATCGCGCCACCATCGGGATTGAGTACCGCAGGCTCGATTCCCAGCACCCGCGCTGAGTGCACGACCACCGCGGCAAAGGCCTCGTTGATCTCCACCCAGTCGAGATCACTCGCCCGCCAACCTTGGGCTGACAGCGCGGTCAGTAATGCTTGCGCCGGTTGCTCCTGCAGGGAGTTATCGGGACCTGCGACCTGCCCATGCGCTTTCACGACCGCAAGGACAGTCCAACCCTGCTCCGCAGCGATACGCCGCTGGGTAAGCACCACCGCAGCAGCCCCATCGGAGATCTGTGAGGAATTGCCCGCCGTGAGCGTGCCCTCGGCAGCAAAGGCGGGACGCAACCGCACGAGGGTATCGACCGTGCACTCGGGGCGGATCCCCTCATCCTCGCTGAGCAGGACCTCCCCCTCGCGGGAAGAGGTGAGAACGGGAACGATCTCGGCGTCGAAGTACCCTTCCGCGGTGGCGCGGGCGGCGCGCTGATGCGAGCGCGCGGCCACCTCGTCTTGTTCCTCGCGGCTCGCGGGATAGCGCTGCGCGTGCGACTCCGCGAGCTCCCCCATGGAGATATGCAGGTCGGCCGCACTCAGCCCATCGTGACTCATGTGATCGAGGGTGTGCAGCGGGCCAAAGGTGGTGCCCCGCCTGCTATCCATGAGTAGATGCGGGGCCTGGGACATGGACTCCATTCCACCAGCCACCACCACCTCGGCATCCCCGAGCCGCAGCATGCGGGTGGCGTCGATAATCGCGCTCAAGCCGGAGAGACATACTTTATTCACGCTCGCGGTGTGCGCCCGCGGAGAAATACCGGCAGCTAATGCCGCTTGTTTGGCGGGGTTTTGCCCTACGCCTGCGCTGAGCACATGCCCGAGAATCACCGCGTCGACCGCGGCGGCGGGAATGGGCGCACTCTCGAGGGCGTGGCGCATGGCGATCGCTGCCAGCTCAGGCGCACTGAGCTGCGAAAGTGCACCGAGCATGCGGCCGGTAGGGGTGCGTGCAGCACCGACAATGACGATGTCCGTATCCGCGGTGATTGTCATGGGGCCTCCCGATGGAGAAACACAAGGTGTACGTTTTGAACCCCTATCGTACCGCCACCATGAGATCCACGCCACATCTTTGTGGGTATCTCCAGAAACGCCAAAGGGCACAGCCCCCGCAGTGGAAGGCTATGCCCTGAAGCTTTTATTAATCACGTGACGCTTGTCGACGCATTCTCCTAGTCGCGGCTACGCAGTCGGACCAAGAGGAGCGTGCCGCCGAGGAAGATCATCACGAGAGCAATGATGCTCATGGTGATCACCGAGGCACCGGTATTAGCCAGGCCGTGGCGCTTTTCTTCCTTAGCTGCCGACTTCGAGGGAGCCGCGGTGGTGTGAGGCACCGTGGTGTGAGGTGCGGAACCCTGAGTGCGGATCGGCTTCTCGGCAGTGGAGGTACCGGGAGCGGCCACCGAGCGAGTCGTGGAAGACGGGGTGGTGGACTCGGAGGTCTCGGAGTTCACAGAAGTGGTCTCCTCCGGAGTGGAGGTCTCGGACTCGGTGGTCTCGGACTTCTCCTCCTCGCGCTCAGTCCCCTTAGCCGGCTCGTCCTTCTTCGGCTCGTCCTTCTTCGGCTCGTCCTTCTTGGGCTCGTCCTTCTTCGGCCCCTCGGGCTTAGCGCACTCGGGGCTCTTCGGGCAGGAAGGCTTTACCGGAGCCTGGGTGGGCTTTTCCGGAGTCTGGGACGGCATCGGTTCTTCAGAGGTGGTCTGCTCAGGCACAACAGGGGCGGACTTAACAACGATCGTCTGTGCGCGATCCTCGCGGTCCTGGTGCAGAACCTCGTGCCCACCTTCGACAGCCTCGCCGGCCTCGGTGCGTACTGCCTTCTCAAAGACAACGTAGGAGTGGCCGGGCTCCAGAGTGACCTTGCCGAAATCAACCTTGACGCTGCCCTTAGCCTCGCTCACGGTCTCCACCTGGGTGGCCTTAGCGACAACACGATCATCGCCTAGGTCCATGAGTTCACCGGTGAAGGTGTACTCCTTGCCCTGCTCAAAACCTTCGTAGTCAATGGTATCGACCACATGCACTGCCTCGTCCACCTCGGCGGCGTCGAGCTCCACGGCTGCGTCTGCGGAGGCCTTTTCACCCTCCACAGAGACGGTGGTGCGCATAGCGGAGGGGGTGCGCTCCTCCTCCTTCTGGGTCTCCTTCTTGTTATCGTCTACGACCACACGCTCGCCATCCTTGCCGTGGGTCATCTCCACGGTAAGCAGGTTCTGGAAGGCTTCGGCATCGACGGTGCCCGCACGGCGCGGGGTCTGATCGGTCACATAGACGCGGATAACGGCGTCGTCCGGGTGCTGCTCCAGCTGCACCTCAGGATCTTGGCCGACAAGGGCGGCAGCGGCGCGAGCCACATTGAAGTTCTGGCGAGCAATGTCATCGACGGCGGCGAAGGAGTCAGCGCTGGGCTCCTTGGTTCCACGGGCGGTGAACATGTTGTCGGTGTAGCGCCATACAGCGAGCTGGGTGGCGTGGTAGAAGTCGCCCTCGCTGAGGCCGAAGCGATCCTTGATACCAGCTGCATCGAAGCCGTAGCCATTGTAGATGGTGCGCAGAATGGCATCGTTGAACTCGTCGCTGTTATCGAAGGCCGAGCTCGTCCCGGAACCGGGCTTGTTGGAGGCCTTGAGCAGATCATAGGACGAGGTCATGCGTACCGGATAGTTCGACTCGCCAGAGGTCGGAGGCTGCAGGCGCTGGTTGAAGCAGAATGCCACCTCGCCGTCGCTATCGGCAACGTTCTGTCCGGTCCATTCGGTGACACGGTAGTGGCTGAAGGGTTCCTCAGCACTGAAGCCGCGGTAGTCCTGCTCCTCGGCGTGAGCGGTAGCCGGGAGGCCCACCGCAATTACTCCCATGAGCAAGGTGATGGCGACCAGCACGGCCGCCCAGCTTGTTCTTAAAGCGTTCAATGTTCTCCTGCTTTTCAGTATTCGATCCGGCAGCGATCCGGGCGGATAGGTGTACCGCCCGTGGACACCGGGATTGTTTTTTGAGCCATAACACACACATCTCGTATACACGTGGGATGTCTATGGCGATGAAGTGGAAATCTAATACCTTTTTCAGGCTGCGGCAAGCCTGCACTGTTTACAACATTTATTCTTGTTGAAATGTCCACTTTTTAGCCTCAGCCTGGGCGGAATGCCCGATCGGACACTAATAATGTGGTAAACCGCAGATGAAGCGCTATTTTTGCAGCACACAGGCCCGACCACAAAGACTACTTAGGTCACAGATTGGTAACTATCGGAACCGTTCGCCACATCAGTGAGCGGCCCGACCATGGACGCGCCTTACATATATAGATAGAGTGTCATGTGCCCAGCGTATGGGCTTTTTTATCGCCCCACCAGCACATATGAAGGTGGTCACAGACATGGAGGTCCGATGAGTGGCGCTTGTCACAGTCTAGCATACATTGTGTTTTAGCTTATACTTACCTGTCGGGCGGCCTGAATAAGCTCTACAGAGACCTAGATGTGCCCTAGCTTCGCGATAAGCGGACGATGAACGCGAGATGATCTGCGTTCCCCACGGCCATGGTGGAACAGCCCCGAACATGAAACTCGGGAGAGACGAAGATGTGATCAATAGGGGTACGTAGGGGGTGGCTCTGCCATGTGGAACCGAAGGGAACCTGGGCAGGCCAGGTCCCGACCGCATTCCGTCCGCATACTTCGCTGGCGGCGATGAGCCGCTGCCGCTGGGTCAGCGGACCGTGTCGGAGAGTGGCATTGAAATCACCGGCGAGGAGAACGGGGCCGGGATGTGTCTCCCCATAGCGGATGAAGGCCTGCGTCTGCTGCCGCCACCGCTCCATGAGAAAAGGCACTGGTGGCACGGGGTGCACGCCGGCTACGTGGAAGCTCTGCCCCGTAGGCGGGGTGATCGTCGCTGCCTTCGACTCCAGGTCAAAGGACGGGACCTCGGCTGGGGCGACCGAGCCGAGGCGAGGGTGCACAAGCACTTGGGTGGCCGCCGGCCCCCGTGCGGAGTGCTCAGGGGCGGGATCGATAAAGGCCTGCTCAAATTCGCTGCCCTGTACCGCGGCGTCCACGCGGGAGCGCTCTGCTTCCGGCAGGACGACGATATCGGGATCCGCTGCGGCCACGAGTGCCTGAAAGCCGGCGGCAGACAGCGTGTTTTGGCTGTTTAAGGTGACCACCGTCAGCTCCGAGGCCGCATCCGGCGGCGGTGCAGGTAGGCTGCCACGAGCAGGCGCAGGCACGGGAACCACGGCCAACACGGTCGCCAACGCCACCGCTATCACGCCCGCTATCGCCTCGAGAATCCGGAAGGTGGTGCGGCGCCGCACCAGCGCCTGGAGCAGCAGAACGAGGCCGCACACAAGCCCGCCTGCAGCCATAAGATAGGGAAAGGCGATCAGCTGGGCGCCGCCGAGGCGAGTGCTCAACCAGCGGGCGGGTGCCCAGTGGGGAACGAGGATGACGAAGCCACAGGCTCCGAGCATGCTCCACAGGGCGAGCTGTACCAAGACAGCGCCAGCCCTTCTCATCAGCGGCACCCCTTAATTCTTAACCCCATCGATGATGGGTGTGTCCCTAATTTTGGACAGAGCGTTGATAGTCCACGGCATTGTCCTGCTCATTCCAGTAGAGCAGCACCTTATCGCCGCCTTGGCCATCGCGGTAGGTGACGTCGATGCTGTAGCCCTCCGGATCGGCCTTGAGCTCTTCGATCATGTGCGGGCTGCCTTCATCGCGGCCCACGTACTCGCCGGCGTGGAAGAGCAGCAGCACGGACTCGGCGTTCTCTATGGGCTTATCGGCCTCGTCCACGCGGGCATAGGTGAGATCGGTGCAGGCATTCCAGTTGGAATCCCCCTTGAAGGACCAACTGCCTTCTTCCTGGTTGATCTGGGCCACCGCGCGGTGCACCACATCGGCGTTCGGGTCCACGGCGCACTCATCGTTGCTCTCCGCGTTGCCCTCCGTAGCCTCGGTGCTGGTTTCTGCGGAGCTATCCGCAGACGATACGGAGCTCGAGGCCTCGCTGCTCGCCGTGGTCACAGCATCGTCCTCATTAGAGGAGCAGCCGGCGGCGCCAAGCAGCACCACAGAGGCGGCAATCGCTAGGCTCGCACGGACAGGACGCTGACGTGTAGAAATACTCATAACACTCAATTGTTGCATATTTCAGCTGCACGGCCGTGCCCGCCCAGCCCATAGCCGCCTGGATGGGGCGCGGGGAGGTGGCGTCGATAAGCATCCTGCGCAGGCCGTAGCATGGAGCAGGTGAAACGTTTTTTCTATGCGTTGAAAACCCTCCTCAGCTCGAAACTCTGGTCGGGTGCGGCGGTCACCGGCGTCGTGGCGGCGGTGCTTGCCATCGTGCTCACCGAGGTGGATGTGCCCGGCGAGTACCTGCTCGCCCAGTATTTGTGGCCGGGCGACACCGATGGCGCCGCCGATATGCTGAGCTTCGTGGCCTCCTCCACCATGACGGTGCTGACCACCACGATCTCCATGACACTGATCGTGCTGCAAGTCGCCTCGGGCAACTTCTCGCACCAATTGCTGCGCGACTATATCGAATCGCCGGCGGTGCGCGGCATCATCGCGGTGTATGTGGGCAACTTCGTCTACGCCGTGCTGGTGCTGCGCTCCTTGGACAAGGACGCGGAAACCCCGCCCCAGCTGGCTGTCACCGTCGCCGTGATCGGCGTACTCATCGCCTTGGGCACCTTTATCTGGTACGTCTCCCGGGTGGTGGACATGGTGCGGGTAGACACCATCATCAGGCAATCAGCGGAGCGCACTCTCGCCCACGCAGACACCGCCCCGCCCACCGACATCCCGGCCGTGTATTTTGAGCGCCCCGAACCGCCCAGCCATGCGGCGGTGCTGCGCGCGGAGAGCTTCGGCTATGTGCAGCGCGTCGATCATCAATCGGCGGCCGACTGGGCGAAAGAACACGAGGCGACAGTGGTGATCGATGTCCAACCAGGCGATAGGATCATCGCCGGGCAGCCGGTGGCGAGGTGGTGGTGCGCTACCCAGCACGCCACCCACGCACTAGACATGCCGGATCCGATCTTCCTCTCCCTCGAGCGGGTCTCCGGCAGCGATTTCGCGCTGGGCTTGCGCCAACTGCTCGATATCGGAGTGCGGGCACTCTCGCCTGGGGTCAACGATCCCACGACTGCTCGGCATACGATCGGCCAAGCCACCAGCGTGCTGCGCACACTGGTCACACACCCGCCGCAGCCGGTGGTGCAGAGAGACGAGGAGGGGCGCTGTGTTCTCTGGGCCGCGGAACGCACCCAGGCGGAGCTGCTCGCAGACTGGGTCTCAGAAATGCGCCGCTATGGCGCACAGGAACCGGGCGTGTTGGTGGAATTGCTGGACATGCTGCACATTGTGGGCGAAGAATCCCGCGACCCAGCGGTACGGGTAGTTGTGCGCAAAGAAATCGAGGCGATCATCCGAGCCGCCGAGCGGGCCATCGACGAACCCCTCGATAAACAGCGCGTGCTGCGCGCAGCGGGAGTCCAGGACTAAGAAGCGCGAGGACCACTCCCGCACCGCAGCTCCACTCTCCCCGCACCGCGGCCTCACACCCCCGCTGGGCCGCACCCGCAACGAGGCTCGGTGCGGACGCACAACACCCCTGTCACCCTCCCGCGCTGGCGGGGAGTGGCAGGGGTGTGATGTCTCAGACTATTCCGCTACGCACCGCACGCGGGCGGGGCGGAACAAAGCACGGAGACTTTAGGCCTTGGCGGCGTAGTTCTTCACCACGGAGGTGTCCACGGGGATGCCGGGGCCCTGGGTGGCGGAGAGGGTGACCTTCTTCAGGTAGATACCCTTCGAGGAGGCGGGCTTGAGACGCAGCAGCTCGTCGATGAGCGCGCCGTAGTTCTCAGCCAGCTGCTCGGGGGTGAAGGAGGCCTTGCCGATCAGGGCGTGCAGGTTCGCAGCCTTGTCCACGCGGAAGGCGATCTTACCGCCCTTGATCTCCTTGACAGCCTTAGCCACATCGGTGGTGACGGTGCCGGTCTTGGGGTTCGGCATCAGGCCACGGGGGCCGAGGACGCGGGCCACGCGACCAACCTTGGCCATCTGGTCCGGGGTGGCGATAGCGGCATCGAAGTCGGTCCAGCCGCCCTGGATCTTCTCGATCAGATCCTCGGAGCCCACGACGTCGGCGCCGGCTTCCTCAGCTGCGGTGGCGTTCGGGCCAGCAGCGAAGACAACCACGCGCACGGACTTACCGGTGCCGTTCGGCAGGGAGACGGTGCCGCGCACGAGCTGATCAGCCTTGCGGGGGTCAACGCCGAGGCGGACGGCAACGTCCACGGATGCGTCGTACTTGTCAGAGGAGGTGTCCTTGGCCAGCTGGGCGGCCTCGAGCGGAGAGTAGATCCGGCCCTTGTCCACCTTGGACTGGAGCTCCTGGTAACGGCGGGAGTGCTTCTTGCTCATGTTTCACAATCCTTAAAGTTTTCGAAACGTGCGATGGAATGTTGTGGTGTTGATGGGCCGTGAGCGGGCCCTACCACTCGCCTTCCCCTGTGTGGGAAGGCGTGGGGCCACCGCGAGGGTGGCCGGGGAGGTGTTACTTGACCTCGATGCCCATGGAGCGGGCGGTGCCGGCGATGATCTTGGCTGCAGCCTCGATGTCGTTGGCGTTGAGGTCCGGCTTCTTGGTGGTGGCGATCTCCTTGCACTGATCCCAGGTCACAGAGCCGACCTTCTCAGTGTGGGGAACGCCAGAGCCCTTCTTCAGGCCAGCGGCCTTCAGCAGCAGCTTGGCTGCCGGCGGGGTCTTCAGCACGAAGTCGAAGGAGCGGTCCTCGTAGACGGTGATCTCCACCGGCACGATGTTGCCGCGCTGGGCCTCGGTAGCAGCGTTGTAGGCCTTGCAGAACTCCATGATGTTGACACCATGGGCACCCAGGGCCGGGCCGACCGGGGGAGCCGGGTTAGCGGCGCCAGCCTCGATCTGCAGCTTGATAAGGCCAGAGACCTTTTTCTTCTTCTTAGCCATGTTTCTTTACCTCTTCCGTGGTACCGCACCGCCGACAGCGGGTACTGGCTAGTTTCAACCCGCCCGTATGTGGCCGATGCGTCCGGATGCCGAGCTTTACTCAGCCACCGGGGATTATTGACAGTATGTTCTGCGTGCGGGCGCCGCGACCTTCGCCGCCGCGCCTTGGCTGCGCACAGCACACAGGCCTGCGCAGACACGCGAAGGAAAAGTTTACACCTTCGCACAGGTCAGGCCAAAAAGAGGCTCTGGCCCCGCTGCAGCACAGCCGGGCCAAGGCCAGCAGTGGTCTAGTTGACCTTTTCCACCTGGTCGAAGGTGAGCTCCACCGGGGTCTCACGACCGAAGATGGACACCAGCGCCTGCAGCTTGCCGTTTTCGGCATCGATCTCGGAGATGGTGGCGGACACGGTAGCCAGGGCGCCGGTAAGAATGGTGACGGCCTCGCCCACCTGGTAGTCCACTTCCACGGGCGCCTGCTTCTTGCTGGGCTGTGCCACAACCTGCTCGCCATCCTTGGAAGCGGCCGGCTGCTCGCTCTGCTCGCCCTCCACCGGGGTGGTCTCCTGCGGCAGCAGGAACTTGGCCACGTCGCGGTGCTTCACCGGGGTGGCGTGCCCCTCGTTGCCCACGAAGCTGGTCACGCCCGGGGTTTCCCGCACCACGGACCAGGAGCGATCGTCGATGTCCATGCGCACCAGCACATAGCCCGGCAGCAGCTTGCGCTTCACACGCTTGCGCTGACCATCGCGGATTTCCACGACTTCCTCGATGGGCACGACGACCTCGTAGATGAAGTCCTCCACCTCGAGGGTCTGGGCACGCATGTCCAGGTTGGTCTTCACCTTGTTCTCGTAGCCGGAGTAGCACTGAATGATGTACCACTGGCCCGGCTTCTTCTTCAGCTCACGAATGAACTTACGCAGGCGGGCCTTGTACTCGGCGAGAGAATCATCGCTTTCGGCAGCGGCCTGGTCGGCCACGGCAACATCCGCATTGAGCGCGTCCTCCACGCCCTCCTTTTCGGCGGCGGCGCGCTCTTCTGCGCTCTCCTCGCTCTGGTTCTCGAGGCGCTCATCGGCGGCCTGGGCGGCAGTCGCGGCTTGGGCGGCGGTCTCGAAGGAGGTGGCGGCACCCTCAGCGGCGGTGCCCACGTTCTCGGCGGAGGTGTCTTCTGCCTCTGCGGCGGCACCGGTGGTGTTCTCAGTGTTCTCGCTCATAGTGTCCTTGCTCTGTCTTTCGCGGATATCGGATATCGGAATGTGCGGCTTTGTGCTCTCATTGCCGCCTGCGGTGCGTTCGCGCCCGTCCTGCGGGCTCCGCGCAGCCGTGCGGCCGTGCGGCGCGGGCACTGAGGCAATAAAAGTCCCGCCTTGGCGCTAGTGGCTAAGGCGGGTAAAAGCTATGGGAATCATCCTAGTTAAGGGTTGAGAACTAGGTCAACTCCTCGGGAGGCCAAGATGTCGATGCCCCAGACGAGGAGGGTCATCACGATGAGGAAGCCGAAGACGATGAGGGTGTAGTTCACCATTTGCTTAGAAGTCGGCCAAATGACCTTCTTCATCTCCTCCACCACTTCGGGAACGAAGTGCATGGGGCCGCCACCGGGCTTTTCGTCTTCATCCTTGGTGGCTACGGCACGCTTGGAGGAATACGACTCGCTCGAGGTCGTGCTTACGCCGGTGAGCTGTCGCTTGCCCGTGGGCCGCGCGCTCGGTTTGCGATCGTCTGCCACGTTTCTCCTCGATACGACTTTTCCAAAAAGTATTTGCAGGGGCGACAGGACTTGAACCTGCAACCTGCGGTTTTGGAGACCGCTGCTCTGCCAATTGAGCCACGCCCCTTGGCGCGCTGTCACATTCGCCGCTCGCGGCGGCTCCTGCGCAACACTGCCGATAACTGTAATGACTTCCCTGCAGGAAGTAAAGACACCTACCGGCTACACACACGAAATAAGACCCAACCGAAGATATCGGCTAGGCCTTATCATGCGGTGTGCAGTAGCGGTTCCGAGACTCGAACTCGGGACCTCACGATTATGAGTCGTGCGCTCTCACCAACTGAGCTAAACCGCCCCATTCATATACAACCACCCGCTACGGACGGCTATATAAATGAACAGAGCCCCCTGACAGAATCGAACTGTCGACCTTTTCCTTACCATGGAAACGCTCTGCCGACTGAGCTAAGGGGGCTTAGCTTCCCTTATAGGAATCACACTGTGTTGTGCAGTGCGCCTTCCGTTGAAGCCTTAAGAAGATTAACCCGAAGCCATGAAAGAACACAAATCTGCACCTCATCGCCCCTTTCTGGGCGCATTATGGGGCCTAGTACCACCCCTATAAGCGCGCACTCACCCCCGCGCGCCGCCCGCAGGGCTTATCGACGCCACCCCGCCGCCCCACACACCCGCAGCCACACAAAGAAAAACCCGAGGCCTCCCATCGGGGAGAACCTCGGGTGATTACGAGTGCCAGGTAATGGATTCGAACCATTGAAGGCAATGCCGGCGGATTTACAGTCCGCTCCCTTTGGCCGCTCGGGCAACCTGGCGTGCACGCTTGGTGCGGTCACTTACTCTACTATGCGCCCCATATGTTTAAGCAAATCGCCGCCCTGCGCTGGGCGTTTATGCCACATATGCCCCGCCTAGCGGCTGCTATCCCACACGTCCGGCGGTGAGCTGTGCGAGGGTGCGTAGCGCCTCGGTGACCTTATTCTGCGGCAGTTCGGACAGCGCGCTTTCCGCCTCGGCGAGGTAGTGGTCAATGTCCTGCTTGGCGCGGGCCCGACCGCCGGAGCGCTCCAGCAGGGCAATGATCTCGGGAACATCCTCATCGGCCACCGGCCCGGTGACGCGGGCGCGGAGCTCATCGCCGACCTCGCCCTCCTCGCGCAGGGCGTAGAGCACCGGCAGGGTGAATACTCCCTCGCGCAGATCGGTGCCGGGGGTCTTTCCGGACTGACTGGAATCGGAGAAGATATCGATGATGTCATCGACGATCTGGAAGACCATGCCCACGGCCTCGCCATAGCGCTCGACGGCCTTGATGTGCTGCTTGTCCGCACCCGAGTGCAGGGCACCGAGATAGCCGGCGGCGGCGATGAGCACACCGGTCTTTTCGCGGATCACGTTGAGATAGTGCTCCACTGGATCACCGCCGCGCGGGCCCACTGTTTCGCGCATCTGCCCGGTAACGAGCTGCTCAAAGGTGGTGGCGAAGTGCTGCACGGTCTCGACGCCGAGCTGGCCCATCATGCGGGAGGTATAGGCCAGGAGGATATCGCCGGCGAGAATCGCCACCGAGTTATTCCAGCGGTGGTTGGCGGATTCGACACCACGCCGCTTCTCGGCTTCGTCCATCACATCGTCGTGATAGAGCGTGGCCAGGTGGGTCATTTCCACGATCGCGCCGGCGCGCTGCACGTTGAGGCTGCCGGGCTCGGGCCCATATTGCGAGGCGAGCAAAGCGAACATGGGGCGGAAACGCTTACCCCCAGCCTCGAAGAGGTGCGCCACCTTATCGGCGACAAAGTCGGCGCCGCTGGCGACCTCCTTACGCAAAAGCTCTTCGACGTCCTGCATCTTCTCTGTCACCCAGGCACTCAGCTCCGGATCTCCCAAGTCAAGACGGGGAATCGAGCCTTGAGATGCGGTGACCTGCACCCATTGCTCGTTGTCTTGCGAGCCCACGGCTGTACCGTTACTCATACTTGGTTGTCCTCGACCTTCGTTGGCTGCTGGGGGGCTGTTTCTGAGAGTAGGACGTCCACACTTCTCAGGCGCTTTTAATCTACAGATGATAACCGTAGTCTACGTTCGGGGGCTATCTACAGTCGACGCCCACTTCAATGCCACAATAGGTGCGTGGCCCATCCTGATGTTGCAGTAGACGTTCTGATCGTGGGCGCGGGCCCCACCGGCTCCGCGGCCGCCTATCATGCCGCCCATGCGGGGCGCTCCGTGTTGCTTATCGACGCCGCCTCCTTCCCCCGCGATAAAACCTGCGGCGATGGCCTGACCCCGCGCGCCATCAAGGAGCTGCACGCGCTGCAGCTGGCCGAGGAGGTCACCGCCCACTACCGCAATCAGGGCTTGTTCCTGCACGGCTATGGCGGCGATGTGCAGGCCCCGTGGCCGGACAGCGGCTTCGGGCGTATCGGCTCGGCCATGAAGCGCCGCGATTTCGACACCCTGCTTTTCCGGCATGCCCAGCAGCAGGATGGGGTGAGCACATGGGAAAACGCCGAGGCGCAGCGCGCCCATATCTACGGCGGCCGCATTGAGCGCGTCGAGGTGCGCTATCAGGACGAGCTCCGCGTGGTCACTCCGCGCATGGTGCTGGTGGCCGATGGGGTGCGCTCCTCCTTTGGCCGGCAGCTGGGCCGCCAGTGGCACCGCGACCAGGTTTTTGGCATTGCGGCACGCGCCTATTGCACCACGCCCCGCGGCGACGATCCCTGGATGCACTCGCACGTGGAACTCTGCGATGAGCAGGGCACGGTCCAGCCTGGCTATGGCTGGATTTTCCCGCTCGGCGGCGATGAGGTGAATATCGGCTGCGGGGCGCTCTCCACAGCGAGTCGACCGGCCCAGATCAACACCAAAAAGCTGCTGGCTTCCTATGCCGAGCAGCAGCGCCAGCAGTGGCAGCTTGACGCCCCACGGGAGATCGCCTCGGCGCTGCTTCCCATGGGTGGCGCGATCAGCTCCGTGGCGGGCAAGAACTGGATGTTGCTTGGCGACGCCGCCGCGCTGGTCAATCCCCTCAATGGCGAGGGCATTGACTATGGCATGGAATCAGCGCGGCTGGCGGTGGAGTTGCTGCAGCACAGCAGCACTGTCCGCGAGGAGTGGCCGCGGCTGCTGCGCGAGCACTATGGCGAGAGTTTCCGGCTAGCGCGACGGCTCGCGCGCGTGCTCACCTATCCGCAGTTTCTGCCGGTGGCGGGCCCGCTGGCGATGCGCGGGCTCGGCGGCCGGGTGCTCATGCCGGCGGCGGCCCGGTTGATGGGCAATCTCATCACCGAGTCCGACCGCGACCTCGTGGCGCGGGTGTGGCACGGCGCCCAGCATTGCTTGGGCTGGGTGGACGATACCCCGCTGTGGAGCTAGCGGACGCCGCTACTCCGGTTTGATCGCGGAGTGCAGGGCGGTGATGCCGAAGGTGAGGTTCTGCCAGCCGCATTCGCTCCACCCGGAGCGATTGATGGCGGCGGCAAGCTCTTCCTGGTGGGGCCAGGCACGGATAGATTCGGCCAGATACTCATAGGCCTCGGGGTTCGAGGAGACCGCGCGCGCCACTGCGGGCAGCGCCCGCATGAGATATTCCTTGTACACGGTGGCAAAGACCGGCACGGTGGGGGTGGAGAACTCGGCTACGGTGAGCCGGCCGCCCGGTTTGGTCACGCGCGCCATTTCTTCTAGCCCGGCGCGAAAATCCTGGATATTGCGCAGCCCGAAACTGATGGTCACGGCGTCGAAGGTGTTATCGCGGAAGGGCAGGTGCATGCCATCGCCGACGACCTTCGGCACGGCGCGATGGCGTCCCGCCTTGAGCATGCCCTGGGAGAAATCGCAGGCCACCACCCAGGCTCCGGACTTGCTCAGCTCCACGGTGGATACCGCCGTTCCCGCGGCGAGATCCAATACCTTTTCTCCGGGCTGGAGGTTGAGGCGCTCGCGGGTGCGGGTGCGCCAGTGCCGGTCCTGGCCGAAAGAGAGCACGGTATTGGTGATGTCGTAGTTTTTGCCGACGTCATCAAACATGCGCGCGACGTCTTTGGGCTGCTTGTCCAGATTTGCCTTAACCACGCCTGCAGAGCTTACCTGAGCCGCTCTCTGCGCTGGCGGGGCGGCCGCGGCTGCGGCACGGCCGGTCTAGCGGGCGCGGCCGCTATTTGCGTGCGGGGGCGTGCACGGCCTGCTCGTAGTGTTCGAGGAGCTGGTCGACCAGCGCCGCCCAGGTGCGCGGCTCCACGGAGCGGCGGGCGTCTTCTCGCAAGGTGGGCAGGTGCATGAGGCAGCGGTCGGTGGCCAGCTCGAGTTGCTGTTCAAAGCTCTCGACGTCGAGCAGATAGCCGTTATAGCCATCGGTGACGAGATCAATGGGCCCGCCGGCGCGCGGAGCAATGGTGGGCACCCCGCTGGCTTGGGCTTCTTGGATGGTTTGGCAGAAGGTCTCGAACTCCCCAGGGTGCACAAAGACGTCCATGCTGGCGTAGGCACGGGCGAGTTCGGTGCCGGAGAGCGCACCAGTGAAAATCGCCTCGGGAAGCTGCGCGGACAAGCTGGCCCGCTCTGGGCCATCGCCGACGATCACCAGCTGCACATCGGAGCGGTGAGCCAGGGCGCGCAAGCGCTGCACCCCCTTTTCGGCGGCGAGCCGGCCCACAAAACCCACCACATAGCGCGTGTCTGGCCTTTGCTGCAGCCAGTGGGCGCGCAGGGCGTGGTCGCGGCGGCGGGGATGGAAGAGCTCGGCGTCCACGCCGCGGCCCCAGCGGTGAATCCGCTGCACCCCGTGCTCCTCCAGCTCGGCGATGGCGGCCGAGGACGGCGCGAGGGTGCGGGCCGCTTGGTTGTGGATGATGCGCGTCCAGTCCCATGCGGCCACGGCCAGGGGCGTGAGCCGGTAGGTGGTAGCGAAGCCGGCGACATCGGTTTGGTAGACGGCCACGGCGGGAATGCCCAGCTGCCGCGCCGAGAAGGAGGCATAGCCGCCGAGGACGAAGGGAGAGGCCAAGTGGATAACGTCGGGGGCGAAGGAACGCAGCGCGTGGGTGACGGCCGGCACCGGCACGCCGATGGGCAGGGAGTTGATCAGCGGCATGCGCACGGTGGGCACCCGCACGATCTGCGCGCCCGCATAGGAGGGGATCTCCTCTTGGAACTCGCGCGCCCCCGGCGCGATCACGATGGCTTCATGCTCGCCCTCGATATGCTCCAGGATGCGAAGGATGGAATTGGTGACTCCGTTGACATTGGGCAGGAAGGATTCCGCGACTATTCCGATGCGCATGCCGGTTAGTGTGCCTTGCTCGTCTGCCGTACGGGTTGGCTCAGGGTATCGAGTGCCCGAATTTTTGATGAATGCCCAATAAACCACCACAGGCCCGCGCCGATAGCGCTCGCGACGGTGAATACCGACAGCGCCGGGATCACCGCCAGGGTCCAGTTTCGGCCCTCTACCTTCACCAAGTCGGGGTTGGCGGTGGAGTAGTTCACCCACACCCGCTGCCCCACTCCCAGATCCGAGGGATACAGCAGCCCGGATGGCGGGACGTGAAAGATGCCGCGCTCGTCTTGGAACTCCACGGTGGTGCGCAACCAATCCTCGTTGGTGACCCGCGCCAGCGCCCGGCCGGGGTTGGAGGAGATAGCGTGATCGTTCATGATGGCGGCACCCACCATGCCGATGCTCATCAGCACCACGGCCCCATAGAGCACGATGACGAGCTGGCGGAGGCGGCGGGCGATCATTTCTCCCACTCCACCTTGTCCTGCAAGCGCCGCTGCAATTCGCGGCGAGTGGCGCGGGTCGTCATGGCCTCGATCACCTCGATACCATCGGCGCCGCGCTCCGCAGTCTCGGCGAGGGCGTCGATAAGCTCCTGCACGCTCTCCACCCGGCGGTGCTGCACCCCATAGCCCGCGCATAGCGCCTGCAGGTCCGCATCGTGCGGAGTACCGAAGGCGGTGTCGAAGACCTCGCGGTGCGCTTCCGCCCCCTGCTCGAGGGTCTCGAAAATCCCGCCGCCATTATCGTTGGCCACCACGATGGTGAGGTTTTCCGGGCGCGGCGAGTCAGTGGGAATGAGCAGCCCGCCGATATCGTGCAGGAAGGTCACATCCCCCAGCAGCGCCACCGTCCGCGGCGCCCGCACAGAGTCCTTCTCGCGGTGCTGCCGCGCCAGGGCCACGCCCACGGCCTGGGCGGTCGAGCCATCGATCCCGGCGGCGCCGCGGGGCGAGTAGGTATCCACCCCATCAAAGGGCAGCCCCACCATGCTGGCATCGCGCACGGGATTGGAGGCACCGAGGAAACAGCCATCGCCCACCGCGAGGGTATCGGCCACAGCGGCGGCGGCGTGCAGCCCGCTAAATCCGAGATCCTCCTCGGCGAGGGTAGCGCGCACGGCCTCGGCGGCGCGGCTCGAGGCGGCGTCGACAAGCTCCAGCCAGCCCTGGCTGATCTCGCCGCTGACGCGCACGCTGCTCGCCACCTCGGTGGCACCACCCCACGGATCGGTATAGCTCTCGCCGCGGGTGAGCACCGTGGTGCGCACCCCCAGCCGCATCAGCGCCAGCACATCCCGGTGCAGCGTCGGATGGCCGACAATAATGACATGCTCGGGGCGGGCGATCTCGACCCCGCTGAGCAGCACATTCGCCGCCAAAGGATGCACCGGATGAAAAGGGGCGGGAGCGCTGGGCTCGGCGATCGTGGGCGCATCCTCCAGCCCCTCCACCGCCCACGCGCCATCACCGGCGATCACCAGCACCTGCGCGCTCAGATCCACGTCCACCACACCCCAATCGCGCGGCTTCGGGCTTATCGACGCCGCCCTCGTCCCCGCAACCACCGGCTCCGAGCTGGCCTCCGGCACCAGCGGCGTATCGAAGGCGATGTTGATATGGGCCTGCCGGCGCTCCGCGAGCGCGCGCCGCAGCATGGCCTGGGCGGTGGCCGGGCGGGTGGATTCGCTAATAGATACCGTGGGCGTGACGGTGGAAAACAGCCCGTGCTGCACGATGGTTTGGCTGGCGCCGGTACCGACGAGCCGGGAGGGGCGATCGGCGGAGATAATAGCCAGGGGAATATCGGCGTGATGCGCCTCGATCATCGCCGGCAGACAATTAGCCACCGCCGTGCCCGAGGTCATCACCACCGGCACCACCCGGCCAGTCACCCGCGCCATCCCGAGCGCGGCGAACGCCGCATCCCGCTCATCGAGGCGCACATGCAGCCGCAGCCCCGGCGCCGCCGCGAGCGCAAGGGATAAAGGAGCATTCCGAGAACCCGGACACACCACCACATCAGTGCAGCTCAGAGCAAGTTCTTCAACGATGGCGCGCGCGGTATCCCAAGATGTCATAGCCCTAATTCTAACCAGCACGCCGCAATGCGCTTCAGCCACCAATCCCGACGCTCTGGCGGGGCGGCCAGCTCCTCCAATCGCGCGGGATCCGGGCTGAGCGGCGCGGTGGAGATCATCCCGCCCACGATCTCTCGCGGCGCGGCAACATCCTCGATAAACAGCTGGCTGGTGGCCAGCCCCGCCGCGTGCTCGGGCGCCACCGTAGCGGCGGCCACCACCCCAGAATTCATCCCCACCGCGGTATCGAGGGCGGAGGCGATTCTGATCCCCATGCCGTGCTGGGCCATGAACGCGGCCACCCGCTCCACCTGGGCCACCCCGCCCATCGGCGCCACCTTAATCACCGCATAATCTGCCGCCCCACGGCGGGCAATCTCATACGGGTCCTCCGCCTTACGGATGGACTCATCGGCGGCGATGGGCACATCCACCCAGCGGCGCAGCTCCTCCATCTCCCCCACGGTGGCCACCGGCTGCTCCATATATTCCAGCGGCCCGAGATGCCGTGCCGCGGCGATAGCCTCATTCACCGACCAGCCGCGGTTGGCATCGACCCGCAGCGTGGCATCGGGGCGCAGCTGCCGAATGGTGGCGATGCGCTCGATATCCTCCGCCAGACTCTGGCTCGGCTCGGCCACCTTCACCTTGAGCACCGCGCACTCCCGGAAACGCTCCAGCACCTCCGGCAGCTGCTCGGGACCCACGGCGGGGATGGTGCCATTGACGGGGATGTGGCTGCAGGGTGGCGTCGATAAGCCTGTAAAGGCGGCCTCCACCCCGGAGAGTAGCCAGCGAGCGGCCTCCGGCGGCGCGTATTCCGTGAAAGCGGAGAACTCGCCCCAGCCCTGCGGCCCCGCAAATAGCGCGGCTTCGCGCACGGTCACACCCCGGAATTTTACGCGCATCGGCAGCGCGACCACGTGGGTGCGCTCCAGAACCTCATCGAGCGAACACATAGCTTCTAGGATAATGAGGTATGAGCGAGCAACCATTCAACCCTGAACTGTGGCGAGCCGTCGACGGCTTCGACGATCTCACCGATATCACCTACCACCGACATGTGGGCACCGACCGATCCCACGGCATCGTGCGCATCGCCTTCGACCGCCCCGAGGTGCGCAACGCTTTTCGCCCCCACACCGTCGATGAGCTCTACCGCGCCCTCGACCATGCCCGCCGCACCCCCGATGTGGGCTGCGTGCTGCTCTGCGGCAACGGCCCCAGCGACAAAGACGGCGGCTGGGCCTTCTGCTCCGGCGGCGACCAGCGCATCCGCGGCCGCTCCGGCTATCGCTACGCCTCCGGCGACACCGAGGACACCGTCGATGAGATGCGCACCAAAGCCGAGGGCGGACGGCTGCACATTCTCGAGGTGCAGCGACTCATCCGCACCATGCCCAAGGTGGTGATCGCCGTGGTGGGCGGCTGGGCTGCCGGCGGCGGACACTCCCTGCATGTGGTGTGCGATATGACGATCGCCTCCAAACAGCACGCCCGCTTCAAGCAGACCGACGCCGACGTCGGTTCCTTTGACGCCGGCTATGGCTCGGCCTATCTGGCGAAGATGGTGGGCCAAAAACGCGCCCGCGAGATCTTCTTCCTCGGCCGCACCTACACCGCCGAGGACATGTTCCAGATGGGCGCGGTGAACCTCGTGGCCGAGCACGCCGAGATGGAAAACGAGGCCATCCAGATGGCCGTGGAGATCAACGGGAAATCCCCCACCGCACAGCGCATGCTGAAATTCGCCTTCAACCTCACCGATGATGGCCTCATGGGCCAGCAGGTCTTCGCCGGCGAAGCCACCCGCCTGGCGTATATGACCGACGAGGCCGTGGAGGGCAAGAATTCCTTCCTCGAAAAACGCGACCCCGACTGGTCCTCTTTCCCCTACTACTACTAAAGGCGCCAGCCGGCGGGGCCCTGCGGCGCGTGCGGGGTTTCGCGGCGCGTGCGGGCCCCGCAGTGTTTCTGAGCTCGGCACCCGCTGTGCTAAACGCACAGCGCTAGAACGCACGAAACCCGCCAACGCGGAGGTTGGCGGGCTGTGCTTCAGGGGGGTTAAAGGTTAATCATGTGCCCCATCGTTCCCTCACAGGCTTCCTTCATGGCCTCGGAGAGGGTCGGGTGGGTGTGCACGTTGCGGCCGATCTCTTCAGCGGTGAGATCGAAGCGCTGCGCCAGGGTGAGCTGCGGCAGCAGCTCGGAGACGTTCGCGCCCACCATGTGTGCGCCCAGCAGCTCGCCGTATTCGCCATCGGCAATCACCTTGACGAAGCCCGCGGGCTCGCCCAGACCTTGGGCCTTGCCGTTGGCGGACAGCGGGAAGGTAGCCACCTTAATGTCGCGATCGGAGAACTTCTCCTTCGCGGCATCCTCGGTGTAGCCGAAGGAGGCAACCTGGGGATTACAGAAGGTAGCGCGCGGCATCATCATGTAATCGCCCAGCTCTTGGGTCTCGGCGTCGGCGATGGTCTCGGCGGCCACCACACCTTGGGCCTCAGCGACGTGAGCCAGCTGCAGCTTCGCGGTGACATCGCCAATGGCGTAGATGTGATCCACATTGGTGCGCATGCGCTCGTCGATGGCGATAGCACCACGGTCGGTGAGCTCCACACCGGTGTTCTCCAGGCCGAAGCCCTCGACGCGGGGAGCGAAGCCGATGGACACCATCACCCGATCGACGATGAGGGTGTCGTTCTTCTTGCCGTCCTTGGACTCGACATCCACCTCGACGCTATCACCGTTGTCGCGCACCTCGGTGGTCTTGTAGCCGGTGAGGATCTTCACGCCAAGCTTCTTGTACTGCTTGGCCATCTCCTTGGATACGTCCTTATCCTCATTGGGCAGGACGCTGTCCATGAACTCGACGATGGTGACATCCACGCCGTAGTTCGCGAGCACATAAGCAAACTCCATACCGATAGCGCCCGCACCCACGATCACCATGGAATCAGGGAGCTCGCTGTCGAGGATCTGTTCCTTGTAGGAGCAGATATTTCCACCCAGCTCCACACCAGGCAGGGAACGCACCACAGAACCGGTGGCGATAATGCAGTCGTCGAAGGTGAGGGTCGTACCCTCATCCTCGCCCTCGGTGATCTCAATGGTGTGGGCATCAGTGAAGGAACCAAGACCATTAATTTCGGTGATCTTGTTCTTCTTCATCAGGTAATGCACACCCTTGACGATGCCCGCGGATACCTTGCGGGAGCGCTTGTGCGCAGCCTCAAAGCTGAAGCTGACATCGCCTTCGATACCGAAGGTCTTCGCCTCGTGGTTAAAGGTGTGGGCCAGCTCTGCGTTCTTCAGCAGGGCCTTGGAGGGAATACAGCCAACATTGAGGCAGACACCGCCCCAATACTGCTTCTCAACGACCGCAACCTTCTTGCCAAGCTGGGCTGCTCGAATGGCGGCGACATAGCCTCCGGGGCCAGCGCCAAGTACTACAACATCATAATGATCAGACACGTTAATAAGGATACGTGGTTTAGTCCGCCACCGTCGACGTTTGAGACAAAGCTACCCACCACCCAAGGCCACACCCCACCGCTTGGGGGCAGTGGGACGGCTTCGGTGGCGGGTAGTGAGCTGCATAGTCGAGGCCCCGCCGCGCCTTGTGCGCCGCGCGTTCTCGGCTCTTAGCGCTTAGAACAGATCAAGGTCCACAGCGATGTCAGCGAGCTGGGAGGAACCAGCGTTGAGGAACTGGCCGAGCACGGTGTTGATAGCTACGAGAATCTCTTCGTTCATAAAACGTCCTTATGTCCTATATATATTCTTTCGCGGTGCGGGCTAGGCGGCGGTGACTATCTGCTCGCCGTGGCACCGCTACAGCAGTATCGGGCACCAGACGAGCGGCCTGTACAGAAGAATAGACCACTCGGCGCCATGTTCCTAGGGGCAATTCTGTGACTGGTGTGACAGTCCGGATGTGGGGTAACCACACTCGTAACTCTTTCCAATACGGCGGGAACAGCGTAGTCTTATCGTTGCCTAAAATCTGATTAAGAACTGACATGGGGTTTGTATGACGTTTCGTTTCGTGGCGCCGCTCGTGGCGGCCACCATCGCAGCAGCTGGATTGATCGCGCCGACCGTGGCCGTGCCCACCGCCTCGGTGGCGACGGCCGCTGAGGCCGCACAGGTACACGAGGGCCCCACCCCGGGGTTGGAGACACCTGCGTGGCGGGGCAAGGTGAACAAAACCGACAACATGAAGGAAATGTGGGCCTTCTCCCCGGCGATGAACCGCAATGTGCCCCTCGTGGTCATCACCCCGGAGGATACCTCCACTCCCCGTCCGACCCTGTACCTGCTCAATGGTGGCGATGGCGGCGAGGGCCGTGCCAACTGGGTGAAGCAGACGGACGTGGCCCAGTTCTATGCCGATAAGAACGTGAATGTGGTTATCCCCATGGAGGGCCGCTTCTCCTACTACACCGACTGGGTCAACCCCAAGCAGCCGAATCTCGGCGGCACCCAGCTGTGGGAGACCTTCCTCACCCAGGAGCTTCCCACCCCGCTGGAGTCTAAACTTGGCGCCTCTGGTGAGCGCGGCATTGCGGGCATGTCGATGTCCGCCACCAGCTCGCTGCTGCTCGCCCAGCACAACCCGGAGCTGTACCAGGCTGTTGGTTCCTTCTCTGGCTGCGCCTCTACCAACGATCCGATCTCTGACGCCATGCTGCGCGTGACGCTCAACCGCGCCAATGTCAGCCCGGATGACATGTGGGGCCCGGTCGGTTCGGAGACGCGCGAGTACAACGACGCTGTCGCCCAGGCAGAGTCGCTGCGCGGCAAGGAGATCTACATCTCCAATTCCGCCGGCACCTCCGGTAAGCCGGATATGATCAGCAACCCCCGCTTTGAGAACAACCCCCTGACCGTGGCCAATGTCCAGGTCGTGGGCGGCGGCATCGAGGCTGCCACTAACTGGTGCACCCACCTGCTCAAGGCCAAGATGGACAAGCTCGAGATTCCCGCCGAATTCAACATCCGCGATACCGGTACCCACCAGTGGAGCTACTGGCAGATGGATCTGCGTGACTCCTGGCCCGTCTTCGATCGCGCGTGGAGCACGAACTAAAAGCCGCCCGCGAAACAGCCACGTCTCGGCCCGAAAGAGGCCGTGAGTAACCGCAGCGCCCCGCACACCTTCACGAGGAAGGCCGTGCGGGGCGCTGCCGCGTTCCCTTCCTCTGCTGCGCCTATCTCTAGCGATCCGGCACCAGGGGGACACTACGCGGCACCGTCTTCACCGCCCCACGCGGCTACGCCTTCCGCGGCTACTACAAAGCCCCACCACCGCTGGCTGCGGTGATGGGGCGTGAGGCCCGGAGGCTACTCCGTGTTGTTTGCGGGTCTAGCTGCAGCGGACGATCGGCTGCGGATCGTAGACCGTTTGTTGGGTTTCCCGCGAGATCTCTGCTCCAGAGAGGTTGCGGATGATGCGGGTGTCAGAGGTGGTGAAACCGGGGGCTCCGGAGGAGGGCGAGCAGTCATCGCCGGAGAGGCTAATGCGGTGCGGCTGAGTGGGCGCCCAGCGGCCACCGGAGACCGATTCCACCTCTACTTCCTTGACGCCCTTGAACTCCACAGTGATTTCGTTGCCGTGCACCCAGGAGGAAATAAGAACTGGGTGCTGTGAGGTGTTCTTGAACTGGAGGTCGATCAATCCCTCAAAGACGGTGGCTTCGCGTCCCGCTGGGTAGCGGGAGATGTAATAGGAGTGCGGGGTATGCGCCACATCCTCCATGCCGGCGAAGTAGGCGGCGTTGTAGAGGGTGGTAGCAAACTGAGAAATGCCTCCGCCCACGGCTGTATCGGCGCGGCCGTTGAGAATGATGCCGGATTCCACGAAGCCTTGGGCGGCGCCCCGCGGCCCGGTATAGCCATTGAGCGAGAAGGTTTGCCCAGGCACCACCACGGCCCCATCGACGATCTGGGCTGTGAGCGCGATATTGGTGCCCGAAGGCCCAGAGAAGTCGCCGGTGGTAAATGTCGATACCGTCTCGGAGAAGCTCGCCTGCTGGGCCTGCTCGGTGGTGTATGTGGCCGGTTCGTCCTCATAGACAGCGTCGAACTCGCGGGGCTCATCGCCCAGGATGCGCTGCTCGAGGCCATCCATCACGGTGTCCCACTGGATGTGCACCCCATCGACGCTCGGAATTACTTCCCCACCACCACGGGTGAAGCTGGCGTTTTTCATCTCCACCTCGGTCTCGGAGAGAGTCTCGCCAAGGATGGCGCGGGCGGCCTCCTCATTGTATTCGCTGCGGAGGTGCTCCCCCTCGGGCACGAAGGTGATGACCTCGCCCATGCGCTCCACGGGAATCTGGCCGCTGACATCCTCACGGCCGCGCACGACCACCGGCCCGGACAACGCCGTGGCGGCATCCTTCTGGGCTGCAGAGCTATCGCGCACGGCAGGTTCTTCAGAGCTTGCCGATACTTCCACTCCCTTGGTGTCGAGCCACCGCTCCGGCAGGGATGCCTCCAGTCCCTCGCGGGAAGGATGTTGGCCATTAAGCGGCTCGTCGACGATCACCTCGCCGTTATCGAGCCGGACCGCGGCGTCGCGCGGCGGCCGGGAAAGCTCCTCGCTTACGCGATCCACCCCAGAGGCGAAGGCGGCATCATCCACGGCGCTGACCACATCGGTTTCCTGACTGCGGAACAGCGCAGCGATCTCGCGCACCGGATTAAGGGAGGTGTGCGGGGCCTGGGCCACGGTGTGCTCCCAGTCGGCGGACAGGCCAATCTCGGCGGGCACCACCTGGGTGTCCATCTCGCCAGCGCGCACAGTTACGGGCTGCTCCTCCACCCCGGCGAGGCGAGTGGCAAGCAACTCGCGGGCCTCGGCCTCGCTGAGCCCGCCCACGGCCACGCCGTTGATTTCGCTATTGCGCTGAAGCTTGTCTTTGCCCAGCAGATAGTTCGCCAGCAGCGCTACACACGCCACCGCGAGCAGCCCCACGACGACGAGGAGAGAAATTTTGCGCACATTCACGTTTCTCAACCTTACTAATCGCGCGTGTTCTTGGCGATTTCCTATCTCGTCTTAAGTCTGCCTGAGAATATGCGTCTAGCCAGCTCAACAGCACATTTTTCACCTTCAGCGAGACAGAAAAGTGATTATTGTGACTGTTGTGACGCATGGGTTTTAGCTCTCTAGGGTATGACCAACCGCTCTCCATCACCTACACTGGAAGGGGTTTTGTCATAGATAGATCACGCTCCAGTACCGTACGCGGTGCTGGTGGCGTGGCTGTGGCATACATACACAAACGAGACGACGCCGCGCCCACCCCTCCCCCGAGGACGCTGGGCGCGAGATATACGAGAACGAAGGAAAGGGGCACTGTCACCGGTGTTTGAATCCACCCAGACGATGCTGGTTGCCTATGACGGTTCGCCGGAATCGCAACGAGCACTCGACTACGCCGCCGCGCTGCTAGCGCCGAAGCACGTGGAGATCATCACCGCGTGGGAACCGCTCTACCGCCAGGCCGCCCGCGCCGCCGGACAGTCGGGAATGAAGCTCTCGGATATGCAGTCGACCGATGATGAAACCGAGGACCCCGCCTATCAGCAGGCGCTAGCCACCTGCCGCGAAGGCGTCCAGCGCGCCGAGGAACTGGGCTTTTTCGTGAAGGCACACCTCGTGGAATCGGCCACCTCTATCTGGTCGGCCATCATCGACGCCTCCGAGGATCTCCGCCCCGATGTGATCGTAATTGGCACTCGCGCCGAAACCGGAATACGATCTTTCTTCAGTTCTTCGACGACAGAAAGTATCGTCCACAACACCAACATTCCCGTGTTCGTGGTTCCCCCGGAAGACAATGAGGATTAAACCATGGCTCTTGAATCAGATAGCGTCACTCGCCGCACGATTGGCCCCGCGTTTGCCTCTGCTGTCGTCGGCCTCCTTCTAGGGATGGTTGCAATCCTTGGCCTCTCCATCTTCTCCTCGCAAGACACCGTCCCTCAGTCGCACGCGGTCAATAGCGACGACGCCCTCCTCGGCGGCGTCGAATACGGCACCCGCTAGTCTGCCCTCGCCGGGGCGCTCTCGTCTCTCTTTCTCCCGCATGGCCACCACCCTGCGGGTCTCACCCCATGCCCGCGTCCATCTGCTGGCATGGTTATTCGCGGCGCTGTGTTCCTTCGGCTCCGCCTGGGGGCGCACCGCCGCCGACACCAAACTTGATCTGGCGCTCAATCCCGCCGGCTTTCTCGCCCGAGCGGTGCGGCCGTGGACCGATGTGTTCCCACTCGGCCAGCTGCAGAACCAAGCCTATGGCTATCTCTTTCCCCAAGGCTTCTTCTTTCTCCTCACCGAGCCACTGCCCGACTGGGTAGCCCAGCGGCTGTGGTGGACCCTCATACTGGGTCTTTCCTTTTCTGGGTTTTATCGCCTAGCCGGCACATTGCGGCTACCGAGCCCTATTCTCGGCGCGGCCGCCTATGCTCTATCCCCGCGGATTCTCACCACGCTCGGTGCGATCTCCTCTGAAGCCTGGCCGGTGGCTCTCGTGCCGTGGATCGTGGAGCCGCTGGTCCGCGCCAAACCGGCGCTGGGCCGCGCCATTATCGCGGTGGCATGTCTCGGCGCGGTCAATGCCACCGCCACCATCGCCGCATGTATTCCCGGCGGTTTCGTGCTGCTCTTCCGCCACCGCTGGGTGGACTTCGGCCACTTCCTCATCGGCTCCATCTTGGTGAGCATGTGGTGGCTGGTGCCGCTGGCCACCATGGGCCGGCTCTCCCCGCCTTTTACCGACTACATCGAAAACGCGCACATCACCACCGGCAACCTCAACGGGGTGCAGGTGCTGCGCGGCGCCACCAGCTGGACCCCCTTCGTCGATAGTGAACGCCTCGCGGGGCATGTCCTCGCGCTCAACCCGATTCTGGTGTTGGCCACCGTCGCGGTGGCGGCCGCCGGTATTGCTGGGCTAAAGCGGATGCGCGGCCAAGGAATGTGGATCACCCTGCTGCTCATCGGCGTGGTTATTCTTTGCGGCTCGCACTATGTCACGGGCTTCCTCGACGGCCCCGGCGCGCTGCTGCGCAATGTGCACAAGTTCGATCCCTTGGTGCGGCTGCCGCTGTGTATCGGTATCGCCTGCCTCAGCGTGCACTGGCACAAGCTGCTCTACATCGCCACGGCGCTGGCGGTGGTGATGGCCAGCTCGCCGGCGTGGTCGCTGCGGCTGGCACCCCGGGGCACATTCGAGCAGGTGCCCTCCTATGTCTACGAGACCGCAGACTGGCTGAACACGCACGGGCAAAATACCCGCACGCTGATCTATCCGCCGGTGCGCTTCGCCCGCCAGGATTGGGGCTGGACCCGCGATGAGCCGCTGCAGCCACTGCTGGAGGTGCCGTGGATTGCCCGCGACGCGGTCCCCCTCGTCAATCCGGAAGCCATCCGCGGCCTCGATGGGGTGATGGACTCGCTCCAGGATGGTTCCTTCGCGGCGCTGCCCCAGCTCGGCGTGGGCTTGATTGCGGTGCGCCACGATGTGGGCCAGCGCGCCGGCACGGAGCTGGTAGACGCCGCCGAGGAGCAGGGCTTGACGGTGCACTCCTTCGGCAAGATGGATGTGATCGAGATCGATCCCGAGCGCGGCGCCTCAGTGGTGGATCAGCCCATCGACCAGGTGCTGGGCGGTGGAGAATCGCTGGCCTTGATCAATGAGGTGTTGGGCTATGAGCCGCGCCAGCTCACCAGCACGCCCGAGCAGGCGCAGATCATCACCGATACTCCCCTGGCCATTGCGCGCAACTATGGCACCGGGCAGCATTCGGGTCTCTTGGCCCACCGCGAGGAAGCGCCCGATATTAAGAATCCGGTGATCGACTATCCCTCCCAGGCACCGAAACTGTGGCTGCGGGAAACCGGCGGTACTGTTACCGCCGGCCCGAATGCCGCGGATGCCAGCAGTATCTACGGCCCGCGCCCGAATCACTCCCCCACCGCCGCGGTGGATGGCTTCGCCGGTACCGCCTTCTACGGCGATTGGTTGAGCCTCGATCCGGAGAATGACGATGTGCGCACCCTGAAGCTGCAGATTCGGGGCCGCTCCGGCGATCTTCTGGTCAATGGCACCCGCGTATTTATGCGGGAAGGCGAGACCGCCGAGTTACGGGTAGACGAGTTGCCGGTGCGCATTATTCCAGGCCCGGGCCAAGGGATCGCCGAGGCCGATATGGGTATCCGCCGCGAGATCGTGGTGCAGGGCTCGCCCAGCGCCCAGCACTATCTATTTAGCCAGCGGCAGGTGTATACCGGTGTGCTCGCCCGCACCCTGGTGCTCCCCGAACCGGCGCGCCTTGAGCTGCGCACCTCCTCCTGCGGGGCGTGGACGAATACGCTTATCGACGGCACACCCCACGGCTGCGGCCCCGTCGAGCTGGACGCGGGGGAACATCGCCTCTCCACCAATGCCGAGTGGCTGATGCTCACCAATCCCCACGCACCGTCGGCGCCACGGAAGCAGCTGGTGGATACCTCCTATTCCTTCAACCCGGGTCTGAGCATGGGCGATGCCCCGCCCACCACCATCAATGCGGGTATGCAGGCCTTTGAGGCCGATGCCCTCGCCCCGCTGCGCTTCCCGCGGAGCTATCTGCTGGTCGGCGTGATCATTTCTCTGCTCGCCGCGGCCTGGGCGCTCTATCTGCCCACCACACCGCGGATCCCGGGGGTATTTCGCCCGAATCCGCGCTATGCCGTGCTGGCCCCACTGGTCTTCGGCCTGCCGGGACTTATCGGCATTGTGGTGGCATGGATCGTGGAGCGCTGGACCACGCTGCGGATCGCCGGGCTGAGCGTGCTGGTTACTGGTCTGTGGCTCCAGCGCGGCGTCGAGGCTGGCGGGCACGTGCTGACCCAGGCAGCCATCGCCACAGCCCTCGCGCTGGCCGCTCTACCAGGTGGTAAGACAGATACGCCACCGGCAGGGTCAGCCCCAGAGTCACCGCAGTAATCAGCAGGAAGTTGCCGGTGAACGGGCGCATGCCCAGAAGCGGAAACACCATTTCTAGCACCACCACATGCCAGAGGAAGATGGAATACGAGATGGTGCCGAGCTGGCTGAATAGGCGCGAGTCGAGCAGCCGCGAGCCCGGCGCGAGCGCATAGGGCACCAGCACCACGGCGGCGAAGGCGGCGCCGGCGATCACGCGGCGCAGAAACTCCAGCGGGGAGGGGTGCTCGAGGCCGAGCGGGCCGAAGAACTCTTGGCCGGCCACAAAAAGGATGGCGGCAGCACAGATCCACCAGATCCAGCGGCGGCGCAGCCATCTCTCTGCGGTGGGCGTGGGCTGAATGCGGGCCGCCAGCAGCCCCACGGCGAACCAGCAGGTATAGGCGGGCGGGAAGATCTGCCAGTTGGGGCCGCCGGCAGGGAAGGGAATAAAGGCCCAGCCGAGACTGAGCAGCGCCAGCCCGAGAATGATCCACCGTTTCCGGGAGATAAAGGGAAATACCAGATAGAAGGCCACTTCCACGCACATTGACCACAAGTGGGTGATACCCGGCAGCAGCCCGTGGGGCAGATAGATCTGGGCGAAGAAGAAGGTGGCGATCACCGCCGCTGGGTCGGCGTCGAAATTGGCTGGCAGGATAATCAACGCGGTGGCCACACACACCACATAGGCGGGCACCACGCGGAAGAAGCGCTTGGCATAAAAGGAGCGGCGGGTGCGATAGTCGCCGCGGGCCAGCAGATAGGCGGAGAGCGCAAAGAAGAGCGCGACGAAGAAGTCGAAACGCCCTAAAAATCCACCCACCAGCGAGCTGGGGTCCATGCCAGACTGAAAAGAGGTGTGGGTGAGCAACACTCCGCAGGCGGCAACGGCGCGCAAACCCTCGAGGCTTGGATTGTAACTGCGCGGCGTTGCGTAGGATTGAGGGGACACGACACTTATTGTTTCATACCCTCAATTGATACTTCACTGTTCGCAGCGCGGTGGCTTCACCGCCACGAACG
Source organism: Corynebacterium sp. TAE3-ERU30 (assembly GCF_019209925.1). NCBI lineage: Bacteria > Bacillati > Actinomycetota > Actinomycetes > Mycobacteriales > Corynebacteriaceae > Corynebacterium > Corynebacterium sp. TAE3-ERU30. The sequence continues at coordinate 212,588 of NZ_JAHUTO010000003.1, forward strand.
CCCGCCTAGAAGGAGAGTCGACGTGGCCCGCGGTAGCAGAACCGGCAGCATCGTCTCGCTGCTCATCGCCCGAGTATTCCTCGGTGCCGCCGTCTTTTTCGTGGCCTTGTCCTTCATCATCTACACCACGTGGAAGTTCAGCGAGGGCTCGTTGCCGCGCAGCTACGCCACGCATGTCACCACCGTGCCCAGCATCGCCGTGGGGTCGCTGGCAGAAGGCCAGACGGTGACTAAGGACAGCAGTGTGGTCCTCGGCGAGCCCGCGGACCGGGAGAATGTGACGGCCGAGGCGCGCACCACGGTGCGCTCCCAGGAGCAGGTGCTCTACCGCGAGGAGGATTCGGTTACTCTCAGCCGCGGCACTGGCTATCCCGTGGACACGGCGTCGTCACGCTATATGGGCGGCGCCCCGGGGCTGATCGTCGGTTCCACTCTGACCCATTCTTCTTTTGTGCGCGTCGGCCTGAACTATCGTTTCCCGCCGACGGCCGGGAAATCCTCCTATCCCTATTTTGATACGGTGCTGCAGGCCTCGGTGCCGGTGGACTTCGTGGATGCCGTGGATTATCACGGCGAGGAGGTCTTCACCTATCACCAAGAGATCGGCCCCGTGCGGGTGATCGGCGGGTATTACGCGGTGGAGCGCGATATCACGGTGGAGCCTTTTACCGGAATGATCGTGGACCTAAAAGAGCGTCCCCTCTGGTTCACCGCGCCCGATGCCCCCACCGCCGAACAGCGCACCGCCGAGTTTTTCGCCGGCGCCTCCGCGGTAGAGGGCACCGTGTTCAGCGCCCGCTTCGACTGGGATGAGGGCACCACATCCCAGCAGTGGGCCGAAGCCGAGCGCAAACTCAGCGCCTTCCACGCCATGCGCTTCACCCAGTATCTCAGCCGCACCCTGTCCTTCCTGCTGCTCATCGCCGCCGCCGTCACCTACCTGCGGGCGCGGAGCTAACATGCGCGGCCGCGTCTTCGCCCCCGCACTGCGCGGGACGACGCTGTCATGGGCCATCGTGGCGCTCTGCCTGGGCATGCTCGCCCTGACGCTGCTGCGTAGTGGCGTGCTCATCACCCGCGACATGGTGCTTATCGACACCCCGGCGCTCAGCGCGGATGCACTCGGGGTGGGTGATCTCGCCGCCCGCAATGTGCCCCAAGACGGGCTGTTGGCACTGCTGGGCCAGATCCTGCCGGCCTCTTGGTTCGCCCGTGCCCTCATCCTCGGCTCGGCCGGTATAGCCGCCTGGGCCGCCTGGGGCTATGGGCCGCTCGGGGTGGGGCTCACGCTGTGTAATCCCTTCACCATTGAGCGCCTCGCCCAAGGCCAGTGGTCGCTGGTGATCGCCGCTTGGCTTTTGCCGGGGATCGCCGCCAGCGCCCAGCATCCGCTCCGGCAGCTCAGCCTCGTGTGGCTTGCCAGCCTCACCCCCACCGGCGCGGTGGTGGCCGGGGTGGTGGCGATTCTCACCCGCCCCGCACTCAGCTCGGTTGCGGGCGCGGCCGCGGTGTCCTTGCCCTGGCTCGTGCCCGCGCTGCTCAATCCACCCAGCAGCGCGGCGGGGGCCGCCTTCGCCACCCGCCCCGAGGCCGATCTCGGCCCAGAGGCGCTGAATATCACCGCCACCGTGGTGGGCTTGGGGGGAATCTGGAACGCCGAGGTGGCCCGCACCGGCGGCGTGATCGCGGGGGCGCTACTCTTCCTCCTCCTGCTCACCGGTCTGCGCGCGGCACCGCTCCGGCTGGTGCTGCTCGGCGCCGCCGGGATCCTCGCCGCGGCCTGTAGCCTCGATCTGCAGGGGATTCCAGGCGGGGCGCTCTTCCGCGATACGCATAAATTTGTTCTTTTCGCCCTGCCGGCCTACGCGGCTATGGCCGCCGGTATTCGCTGGCTGTGGCTCCAGGGCGTAGGGCTGGTGCTGCTGGCGCTCAGCGTGCCACAGGCCCCGCAGCAGCTGGCTGAGCTGCGCCCCGTTCCCGCCGACTCCTCCTGGCAGCGCCTCCACGAGGAGGCTGCGGGGGTGGATGTGCTGCTGGTGGGCCCCGCCACCGCGATCACCACCTATGAGGGGCGGGTGGCGGTGGATCCGCGCACCAAGGCGGTCGCGGCCGTCCAGCCTGGGGGCCTGGTGGTCGATGGAAAAGTCGTGGACCCGCCGAACCCGCGCTGGGAGCAGGCCATGGCGGCCTGGGAGCGTCGCGATGATGCCGCCTTGGCGCAGCTCCAGGTGGGGCTGGTGGTCGATGGTGAACATACCCACCGGGTCGCCGGGGTGGAGCCTCGGCCGCACGGCCATGGGCTAGCACTGCTGGTGTGGTGGCTGCTGCTGCCGCTATTTATCGGGCTTCGCGCTCTACGAGTTCGGCGAAGGCAGCACCCGTCGTAGCCCAGGAATAGTGCTCGGCGCGCTGCCGGGCGGCTTCGCCGAGACTGGTGCGGCGCGCGGGATCCGCAATCAGCTCCGCCGTTGCGGCCAGCAACTGCTCGGGGGTATCCACCAGCACCCCGGTCTCACCATCGAGCACGGAATCGCACAATCCCCGCGAGCTGCGATAGCCAATCGTGGGCACCCCGTGCTGGGCGGCCTCCACCACCGCGAGGCCCCAGCCTTCCTTGCGGGAGGGCATCAGGTGAATATCGGCCCGCTCCAGCAAGGCGTGTTTGGCCTCCTCCGAGACGTGCCCGTGGAAATGGATATTCTCCCCCGCGATCGCGCGGAGGTTCTCCTCCCACCAGCCGGAGCCGATCACATCCAGCTCCACTCCGAGGGCGTCCGCCACCTCGATGGCGTGCTCGATCTGCTTATGTGGCACCAGCCGCGACAGCGTCACCAGCCGCGGGCCAGAGGCCGGGGAGAGGGCGTCGAAATGCGGTACGGGATCGACACCATTATGGATGACGCTGATATCGCGCACCCCCAGCTCGCGAAGCTCACTCGCGGAGGCCTCGGAGACGGTGACCCAGCGGGCGTGGCGATAGACCCGCGGCGCGACCGTGGACTCCAAAAACCAGCCCAGCTGCGCCAATCCGGGCCCCGCCACCGGCCATTGCTCGCGATGGCAGTGATGGGTGAGCACCACGGTGGGGGCATTCAGGAACAGCTTGGCGAAGAAGGGAATGCCATTCTGGGTATCCACCACGGCATCGACCCCGCGCAGCTCCCCGATGCCGACACGCCCAGCCAGCATGGCCAGCCACGCCCGCGGATAGACCGTGAGCCGGCCGCCCGCCCGCCGAAAACGCACCCCCGCGCGGCTCGTGGTAGCAGGGGCGTTCTCATTGGCCGCGGTGCGGAAAATCACCTCATGGCCACGCTCCACGAGGTGCTCCGCGACGCGCTCAAGATAGCGCTCACTACCACCGCCTTGAGGGTGGGTGGAGTCGCGCCAGCAGAGCAGGAGAATCTTCATCACCCCCAAGCCTATAATGGAGCCCCATGCGCACCATATTCCGCTCGGCTCTCAACCGCCTGAATGGGCAGCCCGCACCGCACACCTTCTCGCGAGCCACCTTCGGGCGCACGTGGTCACTACTGCGCTCCTTCCCCCTCGAACAGGCTGACCCCGACGTCTTTTATACGGGCCTTGCCCGCGACACCGCCGAGCTTATCGACGCGCTCTGCACGGATTATGGCGTGTCCCTGCACGGCTCCCGGGTGCTCGATGTGGGCGGCGGCCCCGGCTATTTCACCTCCGAGTTTGCCGCCCGCGGCGCCCGCTATATCTCCTGCGAACCCGGGGAGCTGGCCACCGATGTGCGCGGCTCGGGCATGCAGCTGCCCTTCCTCGATAACAGCTGCGAGATCACTTATTCCTCCAATGTGGCCGAGCATGTGCCCGAGCCTTGGACCATGGCCGATGAGATGCTGCGCGTCACCGCCCCCGGCGGGCTAGTGGTGTTGTCCTACACCATCTGGCTGGGTCCTTTTGGCGGCCACGAAACCGGGCTGTGGCAGCACTATGTGGGCGGGGAGTTTGCCCGCCGCCGCTATAGGAAGAAGCACGGCCACGAGCCCAAGAACATCTTTGGCACATCGCTATTTAACGTCTCCTGCGCCGAGGGCCTGCGCTGGGCAGAGAGCACGGGGCAGCTGGTGCTGGCCTTCCCCCGCTATCACCCATGGTGGGCGTGGTGGGCCGTGCGGGTGCCGCTCTTCCGCGAATTCGCTGTGTCGAATCTGGTGGTCGTGCTCCGCAAAAACTAACCCCTAGCGGCCCACAAACTCCCGCCGCAGGCCGCGGCCAATCTCCGCCACGCTGGGCCGATGCGCCACCACCGCGCCGAAGAGCAGCACCAGCGAGGGGCCCAGCAGTACCACCAGCGGGGCGAGATCCCACGACAGCTCCCCCTCCCCTGCGGCAAAGGGCGGCAGGAGCAGCAGCAAAAATGCCACCGCCCACCACCAGCGATACAGTGCCACCACGCCGATGATGCCCACCGCGCCTATCAGGGCATAGTGCACCCACAGCACACTCGAGACGCTGGTGGCACCCAGCATCATCACCACCGCAATGATCTCGAATTTCTTGGTGCTCTCACTGCCCATCAGCGCCAGCGCCCCCACCGCGAGAACAACGAGGATGAGCAGCTTGATGGGCAGCGCCCAGGGGGAGGACTCCTCGAAAACGCCCACGATGGCCTCCGTTCGCACCGGCATAATGAGCAGCGCATCGATAGCCACATTGTGCGGGGCCAGGGTGTGGGCGCCGATCCACCCCACCGTCTCCCGCCACGCGCTGAACACGGAGCTGGGGACGAGAAGATAGGACACTAGGCCCGCGATCGCGAGCAGGCCGGTGGCGATGAGCCCGGCGCGGCGTCGTGAAGCGAAAAGCAGCATAGCCACCACCACCGCCACCGGGGTGATCTTGATGAAGGCGGCCACCGCGATGCACACCCCGGCCAGCCAGGGGCGGCGTTGGCTCAGCGCCACGCTCAGCGTGATGAGCGCATAGATAAAAGGTGAAGTTTGGCCCAGGGTGATACTGGCCTGCGCCGCCGAGCTCAGCCACACCAGCGTGGTAACAGCCACCAGCACCCCAGGGTGTGGGGCACGACCGGTCCACAGCGCAATCGACGCGGCCGCCAGCAGGGTGAGGGACACACCGGTGATCACCGCTCCCAAGGCGATAAACACCGGGAAGCTCATGATCATGGTCAGCGGGGCGAGAATATAGGCCACCGCCGGTAGGTGCACATAGGGGTGCGGCACTAGGGTGTGCTCGGCGATGAGCTCGGCCTCGTGGGTCCACTCCGGGCCGGTGAAGAGCCCATAATCATTGGGGTCGATGGCATAGAGTGCATCTGCATGCCCGGTGGCCACCAAGCGGCCTGCGATCCACCAGCTGGCAGCATCATCCGGCGTGGCCAGGCGCAGCTGCGCATATAACGTCAGAGCAGCGAAAGCCGCAGCCACCAGCCACACCGAGGCAGGGAATATCCCCCGCGTCGCTAGAGAGGAGGCGTGATGCGCGCGGGCTGCAGAAGAAACCATAAACGCGAAGTTTAGCGCCGGGCGCGGCGCGGGGGCGACTCCGCAGGCCGGCCGCTACGCCGATAGCGCGGGCGGCTAGCACTAGGGCGCGCGGCGCTGGGTCTCGGCGTCGGTGCGGCTGCAGGCACGGGCGTGGCCGCGGATGCAGGAGCGGGTGCGGGGCGGCCGCCGATCTCGGCGAGCATCCCGCGCCACACCGAGCGGAAGGATACCCCCTCGCTACGCATGATCTCGCCCACTACCAGCAGCACCGTGGGAATCACCAGCAGCGCCAACGGCGCCCATTGCAGCGCCCCCGGGGTGGTGTCCATATCTACGAAATGCCCGCCGAGTGGCTGATAGGCCAGCAGCAAGACACCGAGTACCCAGTAGCGGCGGTGCAGAATGAGCACTCCGGCAATCGGCAGAAATGCCACCAGACCATAGTGCAACCACACCACACCGGATACCGAGGTGGCCACCAGCAGAATCGCCACTGCCGAGATTTCACACTTATAGCGCGACTGGGTGCCCATGAGCAGCACGAGGCCAAGGCCCACGAGCAGCACATAGAGGCCATTGAGCACGGTCGCCGCGGCCGGGGTGCCGGGAACGGCCTCCACCTGCACCTCTAGGGTGGTGCGCTCGGCAAAGAGCGAATCGAGGGAGGCATTGATGGGCACCGCCAAGGTGTGGGAGTTCATCCACGCGATCGTGTCTCGCCACGCCGTGATGACGGCATTGTCCACCAGCAGCAGGGTCAGCACCGCGCCCGCAGACACCACGGCCAGGCCCACCAGCCCCGCGCGGCGCCGCGATGCGAAACCCACGAGCACCACGATCAACGCGACTGGGGTGATCTTGATGAGCGCCGCGATACCAATGAGCACTCCCGCGATCACGGGGCGGCGTTCCGAGAGCGCCAACGCCATCGCGATGGTGGCATAGATAAAAGGTGAGGACTGCCCGAGCGTGATACTCATCTGGCTTGCCGCGCACAGCCACAGCGCCACGCTGCCGAGCCACAGGGCGGAGGTCGACGGCGCCGAACGGGTAAAAAGGCTGATACTGGCCGCCACGATCACCACAATGCAGGCGCCGCTGATTGCCGAGCCCAGGGTGGCGAAGGTGGAAAAGGACATGATGTGGGTGAGCGGCGAGAGCACATAGGCCACTAAAGGAATATGCACATAGGGGTGCGGATAGGGCGAGACATCGCGGATGAGTTCCGCCTGCTGCGCCCACGCCTCGCCGGTATATGACGCAAAGTCAGTGGTATCGACCGCGTAAATCGCATGGGCCTGCCCGTCTGCCACGAGCGAGGCCGCAATCCACCACGAGGCCAAATCGTCCGGATAGCCGGAGCGGCGGAAGAGCCACAGGGTCAGTACCGCGAATACCGCAGCCACCACCCATACTCGCGGCGGAAACAACCCTTCGCTGTGCTGGGCGCGGGAATGCCGACCGAGCGGTGGGCCCTTGAGGGTCCGCTCCCACTCGCCCGTCGTATCGCCAGCACTAACGCCGGCGCCACGTGCACCAGCTGCGTCACGTGTACTAGCTGTGCCCCGTACGCCGCGCGAGGACGCTAACTGCCGACCCCGTCGCGGGGCATCCCGTCGCTGAGCGCTTGGCATATACGTTGCACGTCCATTCCGTTTTATCCAGGCGAAGTTATATTCTCTCGGATAGTTTAGCGAAGGAATACACCCCGCGGCAGGCGGGCGCGCAACGACAGTGCACCGGCGCCGCGCGCGGCCGCGGCGGACGCAGATACGCCGACTGCCCGACCCCGCAGCCCGTCTTCCCCTCAGACGCGAGGGGAAACAACGGTGCTCGATCGGGACCGGGCAGAACAGGTCTGTCTCAGAGGAGGAGACTACTTGGCGTCGGCAATACGCTTCTTCAGAGCGGCGAACTGCTCATGCACCTCGGCCGGAACCTTGGGGCCGAGCTTCTCCAGCCATGCCTCGTTATCGGCCAGATCGCCCTCCCACTGCTCGGCGGGGGCGCTCAGTGCCTCTTCCACATCGGCGACCGGGGTGTCCAGGCCGGTGAGGTCGATGTCCTCCACCTTGGCGGTGTGGCCCACCACGGTCTCGGTGGCGCCCACGCGTCCCTCGATGCGATCGATGATCCACTTGAGCACACGAGAGTTCTCGCCGAAGCCGGGCCAGAGGAAGCGGCCATCGTCGCCGCGACGGAACCAGTTGACCAGGAACACAGACGGCATCTTGTCGCCGCCCTTGGTGCCCATGTCAATCCAGTGCTGCAGGTAGTCACCGGCGTTGTAGCCGATGAAGGGCAGCATGGCCATCGGGTCGTGGCGCAGGGAGCCGACCTTTGCCTCGGCGGAGGCGGCGGTCTGACCGGAGGAGAGGAGCGCACCAATCATGGTGGCGTGATCCCAGTTGTGTGCCTGGGTTACCAGCGGCACGGTGTCGGGGCGACGGCCACCGAAGAGGATGGCGTCGATCGGCACACCCTGCCAGTCGTTGAACTCCTTGGCGGCCACCGGGCACTGCGAGATCGGCACGCAGTAGCGGGAGTTCGGGTGGGAGGAGGGCTGCTCGGAATCCGGGGTCCACTCATTACCCAACCAGTCGATGGCGTGATCGGGCTTGTTCTCCAAGCCTTCCCACCACACATCGCCGTCGTCGGTGAGCGCAACGTTGGTGAACAGGGTGTTGCCCGGCTCCATGGTGCGCATGGCGTTGGGGTTGGAGGAGTAGTTGGTGCCCGGGGCCACGCCGAAGAAACCATTCTCCGGGTTCACGGCGTAGAGGCGACCATCCTCACCGAAGTGCAGCCACGCGATGTCATCGCCGACCACCTCGGCGCTCCAGCCCTCAAGGGTGGGCTCGATCATGGCCAGGTTGGTCTTACCGCAGGCGGAGGGGAAGGCGGCAGCCACGTAGTAGGACTTGCCCTCCGGGGAGTTGAGCTTGAGGATGAGCATGTGCTCGGCCATCCAGCCCTCTTCCTGGGCCATCACCGAAGCGATGCGCAGGGCGTAGCACTTCTTGGCCAGGATGGCGTTGCCGCCATAGCCGGAGCCGTAGGACCAAATCTCCTTAGTCTCCGGGAACTGGGTGATGTACTTGGTGTCATTGCAGGGCCACGGCACGTCCTCCTGGCCCTCCTCCAGCGGCGCACCCACGGAGTGGAAGCAGTGGACGAAATCGCCATTCTCGCCGATCTTGTCTAGGGCTTCCTGACCCATGCGGGTCATGATGCGCATGGACATGACCACATAGGCGGAGTCGGTCAGCTGCACGCCCAGCTTCGGGCTGGGATCATCGATCGGACCCATGCAGAACGGCACCACGTACATGGTGCGGCCCTTCATGGAGCCCTTGTACTGCTCCAGCATTTCCTCGCGCATCTTCACCGGGTCGGCCCAGTTATTGGTGGGGCCGGCACCCTCCTCGCTGTGCGAGCAGATGAAGGTGCGGGATTCCACGCGAGCAACGTCATCGGGGTTCGAGCGAGCGAGGTAGCTATTGGGGCGCTTCTCCTCGTTCAGCTTGATCAGGGTACCCGCTTCCACGAGCTCGGCGGCGAGTCGGTCCCACTCGTCCTGAGAACCATCAGCGAACACCACACGATCGGGCTGGAAGAGATCGACAGCCTCAGCGATCCAGGTGAGCAGTTCTTCATTCTTGGTAGGGGCGGGGCCTTCAAGGCCTTTGATAGCGGTCATCGCTTCTCCAGACATGTGCATCACTCGACAGACTTTCACTACCAAGATTAATGAAGTGCCTGCATGCTGAACCCGTGTTTTGGATCGCTTTTGAGAAAAGCTACGAATATTCGCTGGAACGAACACCTCTTTCAGTGAGCTTTTGGGCATAAGTCACACCTTATGCGGAGGGGCCTCGCCCCACTTTGGGGGTATTTACTCGATATAACTACCCCAGACCATGACCGGACGGACACTAGCTATTATTGAACTTTTACCCATCCACTTGGAAGAATGTCTCAAGTGTCTACTAGTGATAATTCTGATTCTCGCGCTGTAGGTGGTCACACCACCTCCGCAGCGACTCCGTCTTCCCCCGCACCGCGCAATGATGCTGGCCGCGACCGTGCCGTCGGCGACCTGCCGGGCGGTCGCCCGCTCCAATCCGATTTCGACGATGGCTTGGACTATCCGCGGCTCGGCTCGGTGAGCTTCCGCCGCGGCACTCTCACCGATAATCAACAGGCCCTCATGGAGGAGCACTGGCCCCGCTTGGGCACTGTGCTCTCTGATGAGCGCATCGATCCCACCACCTGGTTCGGCCGCGAGGCACGCACCATCGTGGAGATCGGCTCCGGCACCGGCACCTCCACCGCAGCGATGGCCCCGCTCGAGGCGGACACCAATATCATCGCCGTGGAGCTCTATAAGCCCGGGCTGGCGAAGCTGCTCGGCAGCGTCGTCCGCGAGGGCATCGACAATATCCGCATGGTGCGCGGCGACGGCATCGAGGTACTCAACCGCATGATCGCGCCTGCCTCCCTCGACGGGGTACGCATCTACTTTCCGGATCCGTGGCCCAAGGCGCGGCACCACAAGCGCCGCATCATCCAATCCGGGCCGCTGCACCTCATCGCCTCCCGCCTCAAGCCGGGCGGAGTACTGCACGTGGCCACCGACCACGCCGACTACGCCGAGTGGATCGATGAGCTGGTCGAGGTCGAGCCCGCACTAGAGTACATGGGGTGGCCATGGGCTGAATGCCCTCAGCTCACTGACCGGCAAGTTATTACCAAGTTCGAGGGCAAGGGCCTCGATAAAAGCCACGTGATTCGTGAATATCTGTGGCGCAAGCGTGACGACGCTACCCCGAAGGAGATCTAGGCCATGAGTGATTTCGTGGAACTGCACCACCGCTATGACGATTCGGGGCGCGTCGGCCCGGCCAATATGCTGCTGGTGTGGGACGGACCGAACCTCGATATGGGGCTCGGCGCGCTGCTCGGTGGCCGTCCTTCCGGCGCCCAGCGCCCCCGCTTCGATGCGGTGGGCCGCTGGCTGATCAACGAGGCCGCCACCATCGATCCCGCCATCGATCCTGAGGCCACCGTCTTCACCAATGTCTCCCCCGACGCCGCCGAGGCCGTGCGTCCCTGGGTGGATGCGATGCGCAATATGGGTTTCGCGGTATTCGCGAAGCCTAAAACGGCGGAGGATTCCGATGTGGATCCCGATATGATCCGCCATATTGAGCGTCGAGAAGCAGAGGGCGTACTCAAGGGACTCGTGGTGGCCAGCGCCGATGGCCGCAATTTCCAAGACACTCTCGAGCGGATCGCCGCCACCGGGGTGCCGGTGACCGTACTGGGCTTCCACGAGCACTGCTCGTGGGCGACCGCCTCGGAGTCACTGCGTTTTGTTGATCTCGAGGATATTGACGGCGTCTTCCTCGAGCCCCTGCCGCGCATCACCTTGGACAACCTTCCCGAGGATGGCGCGTGGCTGCTGCCCTTCCGTCCGCTGCGTGCGCTGCTGAATTCCAAGCCGCACTAGGCCGCGGGGATAGACGAGGAGCTACACCATGTTCTACAAGTGGGGACTGCTGTCCTATCGTTTCCGGCGCATCGTCCCAGCGGTGATCGTGCTGGTGATCCTTGCGCTCTACGCGCTGGCCGGCACCAAGCTGGAGGACCGGATGAGCCAGGAGGGCTGGGATGATCCCGGCTCCAGCTCAACCCAGGCTGCCCAGATCGAGCTGGACACCTTCGGCCGCGATAACAACGGCGATGTGATCCTGCTCTTCGAATCCATCGGCGATCGCCCCCTGGACGATCCCGCCACGGTGGAGCAGGCCCGCGACTTCCTCGCCCGCCTGCAGGAGCAGCATTCGGGGCAGATATCGCATGTCACGAGCTACTTCGATAACCGCAATGACCAGCTGGCCACGGCCGATAAACGGCTGGCCTTCGCGGCCATCGGATTACAGGGCGATGGGGAACAAACCCTGAAGGATTTCCGCGCCGTGGGCGAGGACTTCACCCCGCCGGCGCATATGCTCAACGACGATGTCCGCGTGGACGTGGCCGGCGCCACGGCCATCGCCGATGCCCTCGATAAGGGCATGGCCGGCGATATCAAACGCGCCGAGCTGGTGGCACTGCCCCTGGTGGGCTTGTTGCTGCTCATCGTCTTCGGCTCGCTGATCGCCGCGGTCATGCCGCTGATCGTGGGTATTCTCTCCATCTTCGGCTCGCTGGGCGTGCTCAGCGTGCTCGCCGAGTTCACCCAAGTGAACGTATTTGCCATGTCCGTGGTGACCCTGCTCGGGCTGGGGCTGGCTATCGACTATGGGCTGTTCATGGTCTCCCGTTTCCGCGAAGAATTGGATGCTGGGCGCGATGTGCGCTCCGCGGTGGCCATCACCACCGCCACGGCGGGGCAGACCGTGGTGTTCTCCGCGGCCATGGTGGCGGTGGCCCTATCGGGGCTGCTGGTCTTTCCCCAGGCCTTCCTCAAGTCCATCGCCTATGGCGCTATCTCCGCGGTGGGTCTGGCGGCGCTGCTCTCCATCACGGTGCTGCCCTCGATCTTCGGCATGCTCGGCCCCAATATCAATAAGCTGCGGGTGCGCTCGGTATCCAAGCGGAAAGAGGACATCGAAACCTCGGTGTGGGCGCGTATCGCCGGCTGGTCCATGAAGCGCGCCAAGATGGTGACCTTCGGCATCACCGCGCTGCTCATCGCCTTGACCATCCCCTTGGGCGGGGTGAGCTTCGGTGGCATCAATGAAACCTATCTGCCGCCGACCAATGATGTGCGCCAAACCCAGGCCAGCTTTGATCAGAACTTCCCGCAGTACCGCACCGAGCCCATCAAGCTGGTGGTGACCGGCGCTGATAATGCCGCGCTGGTGAATATCTACCAGCAGGCCAACCAGGTACAGGGGCTCACGGGGCGCTTTACCCCCTCCTCCCCCACCGAGAATGGCACCACTGTCCTCTCGGCCGGTATTGAGAACCGTTCGCAGAACAAAGCCGTGGTGGATCAGCTCCGCGATATTGACACCCCCGACGGCGTGGAGGTCTACATCGGCGGCACCCCAGCACTTGAGATCGAGTCCATCGAGGCGCTCTTTGACCGGCTGCCGTGGATGGCGGTGTATATCATCGCCGCCACCTTCATCCTCATGAGCATCGTCTTCGGTTCGATCATCCTGCCGGCCAAGGCCGTCATCATGACCATCCTCACCCTCGGCACCACCTTGGGTGTGCTCACCTGGATGTTCGTCGATGGCCTCGGCGCCGATCTCTTCAACTTCACCCCCGGCCCGCTGATGAGCCCGATCCTGGTGCTCATCTCCGCCATCGTCTACGGCCTATCCACCGACTATGAGGTCTTCTTGGTCTCCCGCATGGTGGAATCCCGCAAACGCGGCGCCACCACCGACCAGGCGATTCGCTATGGCACCGCGCACACCGGCTCCATCATCACGGCCGCGGCGCTCATCATGATCGTGGTCTGCGGCGCCTTCGGCTTCTCGGACATTGTGATGATGAAGTACATCGCCTTCGGCATGATCGCTGCATTGCTTCTCGACGCCACCATCGTGCGCATGTTCCTCGTGCCCGCTGTCATGCACCTGCTGCGCGAGGACTGCTGGTGGGCGCCGCGCTGGGTGCAGCGGGCCTCCGAATTCGTCGGCCACGGTAAGGAGCCGCTCGCCGCCGTGGCACCGACCACTGCGCAGCAGAGCGACTACGCTGAGGCAGAGGAGCCTAGCAACGTCGAGGTCTATCCAGAGGATCTCACGGTGCGTAGTGGCACCCCCGCCGAGGACACTAATCAACTCATCCCCTTCCATGACCTCATGGCCCGCCTCGAGAGAGAACAACAGGGCGAGCATGGTCGCGGGCCCGCGACGAAGGGAGACTAATGCTGCAGATCCTGCGCAACCCTTGGGTTCGTTGGCTGTTCCCGCTGGTGGTGCTCGGGATTGTGCTCATTATCTTCCGCGATAAGCTGCCCTTTATCGCGGAAGGCTTCATGGAGCTCGACGATATGGCCGGCCGCGGCATGGCCCTGGCCATTATCAGCTCCATTCTGGCCCTCGTGGCCATGGCCGAGGTGATGTATGTGTTTATGCGGGCCGGGAAGGTACACGCGTCCCGGCTCCAAGCCAATGCCCTCACCTTCGGCTCCAATGCCTGGTCCACCTCCTTTCCCGGTGGACCAGCTTTTGCCACGGTGCTGCAGTATCAAATCATGAACAGCTGGGGCGCCGGCCCCGCCATCAGCACGTGGTTCTTGGTGCTCTCCTCTACCCTGTCTACGCTGTGGCTGGTGGCGCTCGGCGTGATCGCCATTATCTTCCTCGGCGCCTCGCTGTCCTTGGGCTCGTTGCTGCTCACGCTGGCGGTGCTCTTGGCGCTATCCGCGCTCACCTATTGGGCCTCCTCTAACCCGGATACGCTCAAACGTCTCCTCCGGCCGCTGAGCTCCCGCACATCGCTATCGATTAACCATCACATCGATCAGCTCAAGGCCGCCCACATGGGGTTCGGTACTTTCCTTTACGCGGCCAGCATGTCTTTCCTCAACTGGGTCTTCGATATTGTCACGCTCGTCGGGGCGGTATGGGCGGTGACCTATCAGCTGCCCGATATCTATGGCGGCGAGAACAAAACCACCATTGCTGGCATAGCGCTCGCTTTTGTGACCGCCAAGATCGCCGGCACCGTGCAGGTCACCCCCGGCGGCCTCGGGCCGGTGGAGGCGGCCATGATGGGCACGCTCGTGGCCACCGGCATGACCGCCGCCCAGGCCTTCTCCGCGGTGTTTATTTACCGACTCATCAGCCTCGGACTCATCACCATCCTCGGCTGGATCATCTACTTCTTCGGCTTCTCCAGCCGTGGGCTCCACCCGCGCCCCGAGGTCAAAGAACACCAAGACCCCGTGGCCCGCGGGAGAAATGCCGATCCTGCGGGTGGGTCAGTAGATTAGAGCCTATGGCTCGATATTTTCTCGGCGATGTCCTCGCCATCGTTCTCTTTGCTCTCCTTGCCCGTATCGCCCACCAGAGCGACACGATGCCGCTCAGTGCCGCCGGGGTGGCTGATACCGCCTGGCCCTTCCTCATCGGCACCCTCCTAGCATGGGGCGTCATCTACCTCGCAGCCCTCGAGCCATGGCGCATCGCCCCCGCCGGCATCAGCGTCTGGCTGTGCAGCGTCATCGCCGGGCTGGGAATCTGGGGACTGCGCCACGGCGCGCTACCGCACTGGTCCTTCATCATCGTCGCCTCGGTGATGTCGCTGGTGCTGCTGCTCGGCTGGCGCCTGGTGGCGGCCCGCATGAACAAAGGCAACGCCGCCATCTAGCACCCAGCGGCACAACAACGCCGGCACCCCACCTCCCTGACGTGGCGGGAGATGGGGTGCGAGTGGGCGTCGATAAGCGCCCTGCTACATCGGAATAATGGTGTGCTTCTTCGGCAGATCCTCCACCTGCTTCGTGGCGAGCTGGCGGAACGCCTGGCGCAGCGCCACGCGGGTGGTATTGGGTTCAATCATGGCATCCACATAGCCACGCTCAGCCGCCACATAGGGGCTAGTCATGTTCTCGTCATAGAAGTCCATGAACAGCTTCTTCATATAGGCGCGCTGCTCCTCCGGCATCTGCGCCAGCTTCTTGCCCTGAATCATCACCGCCGCGGCGGCCGCACCCATCACCGCGATCTGGGCGGTGGGCCAGGCAAGGTTGATATCGCCGGAAAGGTTCTTCGACCCCATCGCCGCATAGGCGCCGCCATAGGCCTTGCGCACAATCAACGAGACCTTGGGCACGCTGGCCTCCACCAATGCGAAGGGCAGCTTGGCGCCACGGTGGATCAAGCCCACCTTCTCCTGCTGCACCCCGGGCAGGTAGCCGGGGGTATCCACCACGAAGAGCAGCGGAATATTGTAGGCATCGCAAATGCGGATGAAGCGGGTGGCCTTATCGGAGGCATCGGCATCAATACAGCCCGCATAGTGCAGCGGATTATTGGCCACAATGCCCACCGACTTGCCATCGATGCGGCCGAAGGCGGTGATGATATTGGGCGCGAAATTCTCCTGAATCTCCAGCACATCATCGCTATCGAGCAGCTTCGGCAGCAGCTCCTGCATGTTGTAGCCGGCGTTCGTATCATCCGGCATAAACAGATCGAGCTCGCTGGCCTGGGCCACGTCCTCATCGGCGGGCGCCCAGAACTCCGGCGCCTCATCGAAGCAGGTCATGGGCAGATGCGCCATGAGGTCCTGCACATAGGCGAAGGCCTCGTCTTCCGAGGACGCCACATAGGAGACATTGCCGTTGAGCTCCTGCTCGCGGGCACCGCCCAGCTCGGCGGAGGTGATCTCCTCGCCGGTGACCTCCTTGATCACTGCGGGGCCGGTGACATACATTTCGGCACGATCCTCCACCGCCACCACGAAGTCGGTGGTGACCGGGGCGTAGACGGCGCCGCCGGCGCACTTGCCCATCATGATGGAGATCTGCGGGGAACGGCCCGAGAGCGGCATTTGGCGGCGGGCAATCTCGGAGTACATGGCCAGCGAGGTCACGGCGTCCTGAATGCGGGCGCCGCCGGAATCCTGAATACCAATCACTGGGCAGCCAATCTTGATGGCCATGTCCATGATCTCGCACACCTTGCGGCCGAAGGTCACGCCCACCGAACCGCCATAGACGGTCTTATCGTGGGCGTAAATCGCCACGGTGCGGCCATCAATGCGGCCATAGCCGGTGACCACGCCGTCCGAGTAGGGAGCATCCGCCTCGTCTGGGGTCCGGCCCAAGGCGCCGACCTCCACGAAGGAGCCGGCGTCCAGCAGCCGAGCGATGCGCTGGCGCGGCGTGGTCAAACCTGCCTCGTCGCGCTTACGGCGAGAACGCTCACTGCCGGGATCCTGCGCCTTTTCCAGGCGTTGGCGCAGATCAGCGAGCTTCTCAGCCGTGGTCATCGGATTCACTATCGTTTATCCTCTTGCTACTCGAGTTCAACTATGCGGCGGCTCAGATATGAGCCCACCTTTGCAATCTCGGGCTCATCCACCACTGCGAGGTGATCGCCCTTGAGGTGCACAATTTCTAACTCATCAACGATACTCGACCATCCGCCATCTTCGTCAATCGACGCGTAGCGTGGCTCTAACTCGATTGCGCCATCGTGCATCCGCTCCGCGCGGAAGAGCACTACCGGGCACTGCACCTCCGCCCAGGTGTGGAAATCCACCTGATCGAGGATGCGGTTATCCACAAAGCTGGCCCGCTGATGCTCCAGCACCCCGGCACTCAAACCGTGCTCGCTGGCATCGGTGGTGGCGAGGAATTCCGTGAGCATTCCCAGCAGCGCCTCCTCGCCGGCGGACTCCAGCAAGTCATAGGGCACGGGGAAGTCGATGCCATAGGTTTTCTTGGCGAAGGCCGCATAACGACCCCAGCGCGCCTTGGTCTCCTCCAGGGTGTCCGGCACCTTCTCCGAGGGCTGCACCGTATCCAATAGCGCCACCAGCTTGGGCTCATTCGCCGTGCCCTGCAGCTGGCGGGCGACCTCCATGGCCAGCGCCCCGCCGAAGCTCCAGCCGCCCAGCACAATCGGGTGACCATCCGCCCGAGCAACGATATCGTCCACATATTCCGCGGCACGCTCCGCGAAACTTCCCTCGAGCCGCTCCACGCCATAGACCGGAACCTCCTCCGGCAGGCGACGCATCAGCGGCTGGTACACCACCGAGGAGCCACCCGCCGGGTGGAACATGAACAGCGCCGGGGATGTGGAGCCCTCGGGGCGTTCCCGCAGCACCCGAATAGTGCCCTCCACCTCGGTTTCGAGCCCCTCGCGCACCAGGTTGGCCAGCGTTTCCAGGCTCTCGGCCGCGCGCACCGCATCCGCGGAGACGTCCACGCCGCACCGCTCAGTGAGCCGGGCCGCCATTTGTTCTGCCTGTTCCTCGCTGATTTCCGGCAGCGCGCTCGTCACACCCCGCGCCGCCCGGCCCGTAATGGTGGCCCAGGTAGCAAAGACGAGGCGCTCCGAGGCGTCACGCGGGGCGACACCCACGCCGTTACTCTCCTCGCTGAGTCGCTTATCGACGTCGTCCTCTGGCGCGGCAGCATCCTGCTCGGCGGTCTCCGGTGCGGCCGCGGGCTGCTGCTCGGCCGCGGGTGCCGCAGTGCTCTCTGATGTGGCCTCTGCGGCGGTGTCGCGGCTGTGCACCTTCTCGGTGACGATCTGCACCACATCGGCCACGGAGGCATCGCGCAGCGCCTGCACCTGCAGCGGCGGAATCTGGAAATCGTGCTCGATGCGATTCTTGATGCGCATACCCATGAGGGAATCGAGGCCGAGATCAATCAGGGGCAGCTCGGCGGGCAGGTCTTCCAAGTCATAGCCCATCGACTCCGAGACGATCATGCGCAGTCGCTCCTCCACGGTTTCCCCAGAGGCGGGATCCCAGACCTGCACACCGAATTCCGCATCCTCCACCCCAGGGGGCGGGGTGGCTGCAGCCGCGCCGGCAGCCGGAGCCGCCGGGCCGGGGTTGGCGGTGGTGGCCTCGGCGATGCTCGGGGCAGCGGCGAAGCCCTCCGCTACCAGCGTGCTCTCCCTGCCGGAGATGGAGTAGACGCGCACATCCACGCCGCCAAGAGAGGTGGAGGCCGTGGTGGTGATCTCACCGGTGGGCGCCAGCGGGTTGCGATCCTCGACGAGCACGACCTGGGCACCGGGCAGGAGGGCCTGGGCGGCGGCGTCGATAAGCGCATGGGAGCTGGGGACCAGATCCGCCTGAGTGGAAAAAGCGACCGTCCCGTCGGGAAGAACCACCTTGGAGCCGGGCAGCTGCGGCGAACCGCCGGCCGGGCGGGCAGCCGTCCAATAACGCTGCTTCTTCCAGCGCATGGTGGGAAGCTCCGAGCAGGGGCCATCGCCGAAGAGCACAGAAGCATTCACCGGCTGGCCCTGGACATAGAGCTTGGCGAGGGTCTCTCGCAGCGAATCCGCCGCCGGAACCTTGCGCTTGAGCAGGAACAAGAGCTGCGCATCCGGTTTAGCGACCGAGAAGGCAGTATTCATCATCGGCATGAGCGCCACCGGGTTCGGAGAGATCTCCACCAGGGTCTCATAGCCATGCGCAAAAGCCTGCTCGGTGGCGTCCTGGAACCACACCGAGTGGCGGGTGCAGGTGACCCAGTAGTCAGCACCGTGCACCACCTCGCCCGGGGTGTAGACGCGGCCGCGCTCCACCGAGCTGAATAGCGGAATGGATATCGGCTGCGGCTCGATGGGGGCGATCTCTGCATAGAGCTCGCCCAAGATCGGATCCAGCGCACTGGTGTGACCGGCGCCCTTGACGTTGAGCAGGCGGGCGAACTTACCCTCGGATTCCAGCTGCTCCACGAAGGCGGTGACGGCCTCGCGCGGCCCGCCGACGGTGGTCATGCCGGGGCCGGCATAGACGGCCGGCTCGATCCCCTCGGGGAGATCATCGGAGGCGGTCTCCACCAAGGCCATGGCGCCGAGCTCGTCCTCGGGCAGGGAGCGCTCGCCCTCACCCATGAGGCGGGAGCGGTGGCAGGCGATCAGCATGGCATCGGCGGCGCTGAGGCCACCGGCCGCATAGGCGGCGGCGATCTCGCCCATGGACATGCCCATCACGGCCGCTGGTTTCACCCCCAGCTCAGCCATGTAGTCGGTGAGCGCGATCTGGATGGCGGTGATGCCCACCTGCGCGGTCTCGGTGTCATAGTTCAGCTCGTCGCTGAGGATGAGCTCCTCCAGCGACCAGCCGGACTCGAAACGAATGATCTCATCCAGCTCGCGAATACGCGCCGCGAATATCGAGGAGGAGGTGAAGAGATCCTTGGCCATCTTGCGATGCTGCGAACCAAAACCGGAGTAGACGAATACCGGGCCGTTCTGGGCGGGGGCATCCGCCACGGCGATACCGTGCGACTTCTTGCCTTCCGCGACCAAGCTCAGTCGCTTCTGCAATTCCTCGCGATCCTGCGCCACCACGGCGGCCCGGGAGCGGCCATGATTGCGCTTGGCGGTGGCACGAGAGATCTCCACCGGCGTGGCCTCGGGGTGGGCCTCCATCCACTCCACTAGAGCGGCGGCGGCCGCCTTGCGGCGCGAGGGCACCAGCCCAGAGACGGTCACCAGCGCGCCCTCGCCGCCGAGCTGCGGCTGCTGCACGGGGCGCGGCTGCTCATAATCTGCGGCGAGGAACTCAGAGACCACCACATGGGCATTGGTGCCGCCGAAGCCAAAACCGGACACACCGGCCAGTTTATGGCCGGAGTACTCGGGCCACTCCCGCGGATCCTCCACGGCTTCGAGATGATCGGCGTCAAAGTTGATATAGCGGTTGGGCGAGCTAAAGCCCGCCAGCGGCGGCACCGTATCGTGCATCATGCTCAGCACCACTTTGATCATGCCCGCAGCACCCGCCGCGGACTCGGTATGGCCAAAGTTGGTCTTTGCGGAGCCCAGCAGCAGCGGTTCGGCGTTGCCGCGCTGCGCTCCCAAGACCGCGCCGAGGGCCTGGGCCTCGATGGGATCACCGAGGATGGTGCCGGTGCCGTGGGCCTCCACATAATCCACTGCGGCCGGATCCACCTGGGCATCGGCATAGGCGCGACGCAGCACATCCACCTGGGCTTCCGGGTTCGGGGCGGTCAGCCCATTCGAGCGGCCATCAGAGTTCACCGCCGAGCCCTTAATCACGGCCAAGATGGAATCGCCGGCCGCGAGCGCGTCGTCGACACGCTTGAGCACCAGCACCCCCGCCCCATCGGAGCGCACGATGCCCTTGGCATCATCGGAGAAGGCCTTGATCCCCTCTTCCGAGATCACGCCCAGCTCGCCGAAGGCGATAGAGACAAAGGGCGCAGCCAGCACGTTCACGCCGCCAGCGATGGCGGTATCGGCTTCCCCGGCGCGCAAATCGCGCACCGCTTGGTGCACGGCGACCAGCGAGGAGGAACACGCAGTGTCCACGCTCACCGAGGGGCCGTGGAAGTCGAAGGCATAGGAGACGCGGTTCGGCACGATGGAGCTGGCCGTGCCGGTGAGCGCATAGGGGTGCATCTCATTGGGGTCGGCGGAGACCAGCATGCCGTAGTCATTATTAGACGAGCCCATGTACACGCCGGTGCGGGTGCCGCGCAGCGTGTTTGCGGGAATGCCGGCGTGCTCCAGCGCCTCCCAGGTGAGTTCGAGGGTGAGGCGCTGCTGCGGGTCCATATTGGCGGCCTCCACGGGAGACAGGCCAAAGAACTCGGCGTCGAAGCTCTGAATGTCATCGAGATAGCCGCCCGTGGTAGGCACCTTGCTCAAGCGGGCCTGGGTGACCTCATCGGCGGCGTATTCGGACCAGCGGCCCAGCGGCAGATCGCCGGTCATGACCTCGCCGTCGACTACCCGCTCCCACATTTCCGCCGCGGAGGACGCGCCCGGCATACGAGCGGCCACACCGACGATGGCGATATCGTGCGTGCCCGGGGTGAGCATGCCACCCTGCAGGCGCGACGCGGCCGGGGCGGAGCTCGGGGCCGGGGCGTGTGCCCCACCGCCGGAGACGAACTCCGCCAGCGCCCGAATAGTTGGGTGCTGATACGCGACCGTGGCGTCGAGCTGCACCCCGGTGAGGCTCTCCAGCTCGCCGGAGAGAATCACCACATCGCGGGAGGAGAGCCCGAACGATTGCATGGGCGTATCCACGTCCACGTCGTCCACGGATAGCTCAGTGTTCTCGGCTACCCAGCGTGTCAGCCACGCCGACAGCTCGTTCACGGAGGTAGGACCTTGACCCTGGTTCTCGTTCACAACTCACCTAACTACGACAGAAAACGGCCCTCACACCCATGATCCGGTGGAACACACTGAATCCCGGTGGAGGGCCACAGTAACAGCGTTCGCCGCGATACCCGCGGAGAGAAGCCGCCAGAATGCGGCCGTTACCGTTATGTTACTAAATAGTTGCTAGATACTGGCGCTGGCTCACCTTGCGCGCGATCTTTCCGCTCGAAGAACGGGCGATGCCCTCCGGCGGCAGGATGCGTACCTCGTGCGGTTGCACGCCATGGCCCTGCACCACGGCGGCGCGGATATCCTGAATAGCCTGCTCATCGCCGTCTTCCTCGGCCGAGAGATCGCGCTCCGCGAGAATCACGAGCTTCTCCACGTCATCGCCCTCGATGGCGAAGGCAGCCACGCAGTTGGGGCGCACATGCTCGCTTGCCGACGCCACCGTGTATTCAATGTCCTGCGGGTAGTGGTTACGGCCCGCAATCACGATGAGGTCCTTGAGCCGGCCGGTGATATAGAGCTCGCCGTCGAACATCACGCCCAAGTCGCCGGTGGCCATCCAATAGCCGTCCTCTGGAGCGGTGGGCACGCGGGACTCCTCGAGCTTCGCGGCCAGCTTATTGCGGAAGGTGGCCACAGTATCATCGGGGCGATCCAAATAGCCTTGGGCCATATTGTCACCATGCGCCCAGATCTCGCCGATCTGACCATCAGGCAGCTCGGTGCGGGTCTCGGGGTCGACGATGGTGCAGAGCTGCGTCGGCACGGCCTCGCCATTGGAGGCGAAGGCCACGGTGGTCTCCGACTTCTCGCGGATCTCCGCCCGTCCCTCGGACAGGGCCTGGCGATCGAAGTGGCTGATGACCGGGCAATTCCCGCGCTGCGGTGTGGTGACCATGAGCGATGCCTCGGCCAGGCCATAGGAGGGGCGCAGCGCCGAACGGCGGAAGCCCTGCGGCTCGAAGGCGCTGAGGAAGGACTCCACGGCGGCCTCGGTGACCGGCTCGGAGCCGCAGATCAGGCCCTCCACGGCGGAGAGATCCAGATCCTCTGCCCCCTCGGTGTAGCGGGCGGCCAGTTCCAGGGCGAAGTTGGGGGCCACCGTGTAGACGTGCTGATCGCCCTCGCGGCGGCTGAGCTGGTTGAGCCAGCGGGAGGGGCGCTGCACGAAGTCGCGGGGAGACATCAGCTCTTGGGGCAGGCCCAGAATGGTGACGAAGATAGCCAAGATGATGCCCATGTCGTGGTGCAGCGGCAGCCAGGTGGACAGGCGCAGCGGGAACTTGATGTCCACGGCGCGGAAGATTTGCAGCACATTGGTGAGAATGGAGCGGTTGCTCAGCACCACACCCGCCGGGGTGCGGGTGGAGCCGGAGGTGTACTGCAGAAACGCGGGCATATCCAGCGGCAGCATCGCCCGGGCGGCCATGGCCTGCGGATCGGACATGGGGTTGACGTATTTGGCGGCCGTGGAATCCGGCAGCGCGTCCACGGTGAGCACGCGCGGGCGCTCGCTGCCGGGCAGCTCGGCAAAGAAACCGCGGACGGCGGCGGCGGTGCGCTTATTGCTGAGCACGATGCGCGGCTCGCAATCAGCGAAGACGGCCTGCAGGTGCTCGGAGTGGCCCGGCTCATTGGGATCGTAGAGCGGCACGGGCACCGTGCCCGCATAGAGCGCTCCGAGGAAGCCAAAGATGTACTCGGGGCTGTTATTGGCCATGATGGCCACCCGATCACCGCGCTCGCTCACCTGCTGCAGCCGCGCGGCCACGGCCTTGATGCGGGTGTTGATCTGGGAACGCGTGTAGGTAACCAGCTCGCCCTCGCGGCTGGCGCTAAAGTCCCAATAGCTCAGGCACACGCGGTCGCCATCGCCCTGGGCAGCCCCAGCTTGATAGGACATCTCGGCCAGCCCCGCCAAGCTCAGCATGGGAGGCAGAACGATATTGCCTTCGCTATCAAAAAACTTGCCCAACACTGCGTTGAGATCCATTGGCATTACCCCTGTCGATGATGCACGCGCTGTGTCCGCGTGGTGCTTATGTGACTATTGTCAAGTACGGCTACCAGACTATTACTTTGTGGCGCAAAAATTCAAAAAGCGGCGACACGGGCGGATGAACCGTCCCTGTCGCCGCTGCGCGAGCCACCGCGGCTGTTCTATCCGATGAGCTCCTTGGCCCACTGCACCGTCCACTTATCGGCGGTGGTACCAGGCACCACATATTCGTTCTGGGCGTACCATGCGTGCACCCCATTGACCTCCAGCATGGCTTGCGCCCGCTCGAGAGCATTGCGCACATCGCGTGGCGCGTCGCAGATCGGATCATCGGGGGCACAGACATCCATGACGCGATCGTTGAGCTCGCCGAAGCCCCCGGCTCGGCTGCCCCGCATGGTGGCTCCCGGCACAATAGGCTGCACCACGGCGTTGAGCGGATGCAGGGCGATCTCCGCGCCCACGCCGCCGACCTGAGTACCGGGCACCACGCCCACCCCCGGCTCGCGGCGGCCATCGGCGATCAGCGCCGCGCCCTTGATGCGATCGGCGGGGATGACGCCGCGACCATTGCCGATATCGGAGACGATATCGCCCACGATCACCGCACCCTGGGAAAATCCGGCGAGGATGAACTCGGTATTCGGGCACTGCTGATGAGTGGCCACCAGTTCGGCGTTGAGCCGGTCGATGCCCTCGGTACGGGAATCGTCATAGCTCATCTCCGTCAGCGCATTGATATTGCGGAACTGGGCCGTATAGGGCAGGGTCCAGACCTTCACCTCCTGCTCGCTATAGGCCTCGGCGAGAGGCCGCGAGATGGTGAGCATGAAGGAGCGCTCATTGGCGGTGGGATTCGCGGGGTCATCATCCGCGCTCGACTCCCATGTGCCCGGGGCGGAGATGAACTCCACACGGGGGCAACCATCGGGATCTGCGGCATCGCCATCCGACGCTGCCTGCTGCCCGGAGTTCTGGGGATTGCTCGTGAGCCAATCGCCCACACCCACCAGAATGACGCCGAGCATGACCACGACGGCAAGGATTGTGAGGAGCTTTTTCATGAGCTCTAGCAGTACGCCTTCTCGGCGGCATCCGCAATGCGGTCCGCCAGCTGCTCAACGTTGAGCTCGCTGCGACCCTGCTGATCCAGCTGCCCCGCGACCGCGTTGAGCAGCACGGAATCGCGCCCCTCTTCGCACACCTCTTGGGCAGTGGCCACCAGTTGGTCCTCCACCCCATTGACATCGACGCCCTTGAGTTCTTCGAAGAACTCGACCTCCTTGGGGTCTCCCGGCTCAGCGCCCGGGATCGACTCGATCTCCCGCGCACTCTGATCCGCCGGAGCCTCCTCGGTGGGCGAGCTCGGCTCACTGGACTTCTTGTCCTTGTCCTGTGTGGACTGCTCGCGGTGCAGAGACTCTACCTTGGGCTCCTCGGGTGCCTCCGAGGTTGAGGAGCCACAGCCAGAGAGCACACTGAGAGCCGCCACGCATAGAACCGCACGCTTCAGCATGGGGGTCCGCCCTTCCTTCATCGCTTATTTCTTCACAATGGTGCCGTTGACAGCCTCAAGGGTGCCACCCTCGAACTGCTGACGCTGCCCACCGGCCGGGATGTCCTCGGTGTCGCTGGTGGGCCAGCCGAGCGGGCCGGTCTCCCACTTCTGCTGGGTCCAGTAGTCGCGGATCGGGCCATTCTTGATGATCTTGGCGCCGGTCTTGGGGCTCCAGTAGATCACGCCGCCCTCGAACTCCTGCAGGGCGCCGCCGGGGATGAGGCGCTCGGCCGCAATCGGGGTGCCGATGCCGGCATCGCCCAGTCCGGAATCCTTGAGCTTCTGCGCAATCGCGCCGATCACGGTGACGGTGCGATTATCCGGGGTGCGGGCAATAACGCCGCCCTGGAATTGCTGCATCAGGCCCTCGCCCACGGCCACCGGCGCTGCGGTCGGGTAGCCGAGGCGACCCCTCTCGTAGTCGCTCTCGCCCCATTCGCGCACAATATCGGCGGGCACGGCCACCGCCCCGGTGTCCGGGGTCCAGTAGATCGAGCCATTCTCGAAGTGGTTATAGCAGCCGACCTTGTCTGGGGTGGTGCGCTCGTGCGTCTTCGGGAAGCCCAGCCAGGAGCTGGGGCCACCGATCTCGGAGTAGCGGGCGCTAATGCGGCCGTTGAGCACCCAAGCACCGGTCTTTTCGGACCAGTAGGCGCGGCCATCACGGAAGTCCTGGGCCACACCGCCGGCCACCGGGTATTCGTTGGTGACGCAGTCGCCCCAGCGGCCGGACTTGGTCACCTCGCCAATGGCGCCCTGGGTGATGCACTCGATGCCGCGATCCTCCTTTTTCATGCCGAGTGCATCGGCGATGTGCGGCCAGGCGTTTTTCATCTCGAACTGCCAGTAGGGCCATGCGTGCACCCCGGAGTCACGGAAGCGGACGATCACGCCCACATCGGCCTGCTTGGCCTTGTTCACGAAGGTCTGGGAGCTCAAGCGCGAGAGCACCTCAAGCCCCTGACCGGCGTAGTTCTGCTGATCGGCGGGGTTGCTGGCGCGTCCCGACCCAGCGGAGACATAGACCTTCATGTCCTTCATGGCCTCGATCCCCAGCTTGGGATCGTGGTCGATCCACGCCTGGCTATAGAAGGGGCCCCACATCTTGGCGGCGTTATAGCCGCCGGCATCCGTCATGGCGGCGGTAATAGCCTCCGGCATGCCGGTCGTGGTGGTGTCCAGGTATCCGGAGAAGGATCCGGCGAAGCGGAAGAGATCCGGGCGGTGCTGTGCCAGGTTGAAGGCACCGGTGCCGCCCATCGACAGACCCACCACGGCGCGCTGATCATTGGTCCGGAAGCCCTCCTTGAGCACCGCGGCCATCTCCTGGGTGAGGAAGGTCTCCCACATGTAGTGCTTGCCCTTGTCCGGCTCGAGCCAGTCGGAGTAGAAGGAGGACTCGCCGCCTACCGGCATCACTACGTTGATGTTCTTGTCGGCATAGAACTGCTCGATATCGGTTTCGATCGTCCAGCCGGACTCGTCATCGCGGGCGCGCATGCCATCGAGCGCCCAGAGCGAGGGGAAGGTGGCGTCGGGATTGGCGTACCAGTCGCGGGCCAGCAGCACCTGCACCGGAATCGGCTCGCCCGGCATCGCCGCGGAGTTGATATAGATCTTGATGTGGCGATCGCTGAGGTATTCCACCTTCGCCACGCTCACACCCTCGGGCAGCCCGTTGATCTCGGGAAATTCGGTGCGCACCGGGGTGCGCGACGGGGTGCCCTCTGGACGCAGCGAGTCGGTGAAACCAGAGGAGCTCAGGCTCGAGCCAGGCGTCTGCGCCTGGGCTTGCGGCAGAGGCAGCACGGTGACGGCAAGAGCGATCGACGTCGGGATGGCTGCGAGCGCAATCTTGAGGGAACGTCGCGACGAACCTGTGCGAGGAGCAGAAGTCGAGTTGAACATGTGCTTTCCTTTAAGCGGCGTGGTGGAACCTAGTGCTAGTGAGTGGATAGCTCGCGAACGACAGCGCGAGCATGCAATGCGGCACACGTGACTGCGAGGAGCCAACGGAGAGCCGAACTGCTCGGATTCATCACACTGCGGAGCCGGAAGTTCCCCTCCTCCGGCGCGCGCGGAGTGCGCATTGGAATGTAAGTTTAAGTATAACTTTAGACTTTAGGTTCAGCGACACGCCACCAGCAGCGAAAAACCGCACGCCGGGAATATAAAAACCGCCTCCCTGCCGAGCGTGACTCGTGCGGGGAGGCGGGTGCTGTCGCAGTGGCTATGCGGGCTTAGCGGGCGCGCATGCCATCCAAGATCCAGCCCTCGGACTGGTGCAGCTGGAAGTTCCACTGTGCCCAATCGTGGATACCGATGGGCGGGAAGTTCGTGGTGAAGTTCAGGCCGGCCGTGCGGGCCTTAGCCTCCCACATGCGGGTGGAGGCAAGGGCGCTGGCCTCCAGCAGGCCGCCAGCAGCGATCACGTTCGGCGGCAAGTTGCGGGTGATATTCGGGATACCGGAGGCAGCAGAGATGTAGACATTCGCGCCATTGGCGCGCAGCTTATCCATATTCATGAAGGGGTCTTCCGCCACCCGGCGCGGATCCGCCATGGAGGAATACATGTTCATGATGTTGTAACCGCCCACATCAAGCAGGGCGAGGCCAAGGAGAATCTCCATGCCCGGCAGGGTCTGGGTGAGATAACCGGAGAAGGACGCGACCTGGCGGAAGCGATCTGGGTGATTGGCGGCCAGGTTCATGGCAGCGGTTCCACCCATGGACAGGCCGATCACAGCGTTGTTGTGGCGCGCCACACCGAAATGAGTAGCCAGGTAGTCCGGCAGCTCCTTCGAGAGGAAGGTGTCCCACTTGTAGTTCACGTAGTTTCGGGGATCAACGGTGGCATCGCCGTGCCAGTCGGTATAGAAGGAACCAGCGCCGCCCACCGGCATCACGAGGGTGATGTTGTCATTCAGGAACAGCCTCGGTGCCTCAGTCTCAAAGGTCCACGCATTGGCGGTGTCGAGAGCGCGCATGCCATCGAGCATGTACAGGCCTGCATTGCCGCCACGGCCAGCAGGCTGAATCTGGACTGGAACGTTGCGGCCCATAGCGTGGGAGTAGACATCACACCGTTGAATCGAGTGCGCCTCCGACTCGCACTTTCCAGTGGCGTCCGGCCGCAGCCAGTCGCGGTTGCCGGCCTGGGCGTTCGAGCTGGTCGCCACCATGACGCCGAGCGCGGTGCAGAGGGCCAGCAACACAGCGGCGATGGTGCGTCCACTGCGTCGCAGCGAGGCTGCATAATTCATGGTTCTCCTAGAAAAGTCTTAACTCTCTGTCATTCGTACACCCAGCACATCCCGTGACGGCCAGGCGCTCTACGTCCCCGCCCCTGCTGAGGGCATAGGGGTAGCGCGTCCACAGTGTGAATCGATCACCGTGACTCATTTGTTACACAGCTAAACGCTACACCATAAAAAAGGGGAATACCCAAGAAAAAAGTGTCGCCTAAGCTAGGCGACACTCGCGCGCATGGGCGCAGATATCGGGGATATACTGCGCCTCCCTGATATTTTCCCTAATTCACGCTAAGGATAGGACCCTGTCTCGCACCCCACCTATTAGAGGGTTCCTGGAGCTAAGTAGACGGCCAAAACAATGCACAGGATCCACAGCACGGCCAGGGTTTGCAGCGGCCGATCCCGCAGGGCCACCTCATCGGGGGCGCCGCCCTCGCCGCGGTCGATATCCGAGGCATAGCGCATGATCGCCACAGTGAAGGGCACCATAGAGATCTGGTACCACACCGCCCCATCGCCATCGGCGGCCTGCGCCATCTGGAAGCCCCAGAGGGCGTAGAAGATGATCACGGCAGTGGCCGCCATCTGCCAGACGAAACGCAGATAGGTGGGGGTATAGCCCTGGAGGGACTTGCGGATCTTTGCGCCGGTCTCCTGCGCCAGCAGATACTCGGCATAGCGCTTGCCGCCGGCCATGAAGAGCGAACCGAAGGCAGCCACCAGCAGGAACCACTGGGAGAGCGCGATACTGGCGGCCACGCCACCGGCCATGGCGCGCAGCATGAATCCGGAGGAGACCAAGGCAATATCGATCACCGGCTGGTGCTTCCAGCCAAAGCAGTAGCCAAGCTGCAGCACGATGTACACAGACACCACCACGGCGAGGTTCGTCCCCGAGGTCGCCAGCAGCGAGACGCCCACGGCGCCCGCGATGAGCACGAGCGCCATGCCATAGGCCACGCCCACGGGCAGTACCCCGGCGGCGATGGGCCGGAAACGCTTGATGGGGTGTTCGCGGTCGGCCTCTACATCGCGGGCGTCATTGACCAGATAGATCGACGAGGCCGCCATGCAGAACACGGCGAAGGCGATCACGATATCGCGGAAGGTGGTGACGGTGAACGCCTCCACACCGGCAGCCAAGGGGGCGGCCACCACGAGCACGTTTTTCACCCACTGCTTCGGGCGCAAGGCCTTGATCATGCCATCCAGCAGGTTGCGGGGCGGCTGATGCTGGGAGCCCACGTCCAAGCCGCGGGTGTGCGGTTCTGAGCCAATCAGGCCGGTGTCCTGGTCCGCGGGACCAGCATCGTGGGCCTCAGTGCTCGTCATACTATCTCCTTCAGCTTGTCCTCTAGCAGCGTGTCCACCAGCTCTGCACTGAGCCAGCCCAGGGCGGCACCAGCGGCCACATCCGTGGGATAGTGCACCCCCAGAACGAGTCGCGAGGCCATCATGAGCGGCACCCCGACCAGCGGCGCGGGCGAGCCCGTGACATGGGCGGCATAGGCCAGCGCGGCGGTGGTGGAGGTCGAATGCGACGAAGGGAAGCTTAAGCGCGAGGGCGTACCCACGCCAATTAGGATTCGCTCATCATGTGGTCGTCGCCGCCGGACGATGCGCTTAATAATGACGCTCGCGGCATGGGAGCTGAACGCGGCGGCGCTCAGCCCGAGCCATTGGGCGCGGCGGGGCCGATCGACAGCGGCAAGTACCAGCCCCGAGCCCATCCAGCCGGCGGCATGCTCGCCGAAAAAGGACATGCCGCGGGCGAAAGGAAGCACCAAGGGGGCGTCGAAAAGCCGCTGCTGGATGGCCACCAAAATGTCGGCTTCAGCCTTACTCATCAAAAATCTTCCCCCAGGCCTCGCGCGAGGTCAACACCTCGTGGTGCGCCCGGTAGAGGGTGCGCAGCTCCTCGAAGCGCTCGGCCACTTCCTTCTGCAGGCTGCGGGATTCCTCCCATAGCGCCTTCGCCTTGGCGCGATCGCGCTTGCGATACACCACTCCCCTACCATCGGCGGTGGTCACGGTGGCGCCGTCCACGCGGGACAGCGAGAACCAGCGGGCCTCGAGCGGCGAGAGATTGGCCTGCGGCACCTCGTGGTGGTCGTCGTTTTCCTTGGACAGCGAGTGCTTAATGCCCTTGGCGAGCCACACGGCCTTCTTCAACGGTGCAAGACGACCGCCAATGTCGTGGGTGGGCACGCCCGGAATGCCGGTGGCCTTGGGCAGCTCTGCGGCGGTGGGCAGCACCACGGCATCGGGATAGTCCTTGCGGATCTGCTGAATGCGCGGCAGCGAGGACTCGAGGATATCGAAGAGCCGCTCCGGGCCGGCCAAGAAGTCCTTCATGGCCTCGTTCTGGATCGCCACGGTGGAATACTCCAAGCACATGAGGTGCTTGAGGGTGGCCTTGCGCATGGACTTGATGATGCCGTCCACCGGCCCCTCATGATTCAACGCGGCCACGATCAGGCGATTACGCAGGTGGAAATAGGCCTGCCAGTCGATGGCATCGTCCTTATCGGACC
Organism: Corynebacterium sp. TAE3-ERU30; assembly: GCF_019209925.1. NCBI lineage: Bacteria > Bacillati > Actinomycetota > Actinomycetes > Mycobacteriales > Corynebacteriaceae > Corynebacterium > Corynebacterium sp. TAE3-ERU30. Next base: position 243,225 of record NZ_JAHUTO010000003.1, read on the forward strand.
AGGCCATATGCCAGATGGCCACGCCCGGCCAGGTGGCGGTGGGATAGCCATGGGCCCCGGCGCGCAGGCCGAACTCGGCGTCGTCCCACTTGATGAACAGCGGCAGCGGCTGCCCGATCTCCTCGGCCACCACGCGCGGGATCATGCACATCCACCAGCCGTTGTAATCCACATCGATGCGGCGGTGCAGGTCGCGGGAGTGGGGGGTGCCGGGCTTATCGCCGAAGTCGCCGCGATCGCTCAGCGGGTTCTTGGCGAAATCGTGGTCATAGTGCACAAAGGGAGCGGAGGTCCACATGAAGATGGAGCGGTCGATCACCTCGCCCATGGAGTGCAGGTGGGAGCGTTCCTGCAGGTTGAGCATCTGCCCGCCGACGAGGATCGGGGAGGTGGCGTAGCGGGCCACCTGCAGGGCGCGCAGCACCGAGTCGGGTTCGATGGCGATGTCATCATCCATGTAGAGGATGTAGGGCGACTGCTTCTCGCCGGCCGCGCCCGTGCCATCGGCCCCGCCGAGGGCCTCGTACATGATGCGGGAATAGCCGCCGGAGCCGCCGAGATTGCCCTGGCGGAACTCGAAGAAACGATCGCCAAAGGCGGCCACGGCATCGGCATAGCCGGGCTCATCGGCGGGATGCTTATTCCCCTGATCGGGCATGATGACGGTATCAATCACCGCATCCACATCCGGATCAGAGGCCAGGGCCTCAAGGGCGGCCACGGCATCGGCGGGGCGGTTGAAGGTGGGAATACCCACGGTGACGCGCGGCTCGAAGGGGCCAACGGTGCTGCCATCGGGCATCACCTGCGGTTGTGGGGCGCAGGGGGCGTACCAGCCGGCCTTGGTGATGGTCACCTCGCTATCGCTGGTGACATCGAACCAGAGCCAGCCACCGTCCTCGAAGGGGGCGAGGGAGCATTCGAACTCGATCACGCCGCCCTCGCTGAGACCGCCATTGACGGCGATCCGGGCGCCATCAATCTTGGATCGGTAGACGTCGATACGCGCGTCGCCGTCCATCTCCAGGCGCAGCACAACGGAGTCCAGCTGGGACCAGCGGCGCCAGTAGCTGGCGGGGAAGGCATTGAAATAGGTCTGGAAGGAGACCTCACAGCCCTCGGGAATCGTCACTGCGGTGCGGCTATCCCATCGGGCACGGGCAGGGTTTTGCTCCGACTCGATCAGATAGAGCATCCGCACATCGCGGGGCTCGCCGCGCTTCGGCAGCAGCACACGCTGCAGCTGTTCCACTGCGAGGAACTTAGTATCAGCACTCATAAAAAGTTTTTAGGCCTTCCGATTCTTCGGGCACGTTTTATCTGCATCAACGATAGTCGCCGCCCCGCCTATACGCCGCCACACACTCGTGGCGGGGAGAAAAATGTGAGAGGCATCAACCCTCTCTCCTGCGCTTATCGACGCCATCCCGCCGCCACCACGACGCGACAGGCAAGTCCTAATTCCAGGTGATGGGCTTCCCGCTCGACGGCACATCGCTGTAGGTATGGGGGTCGAACTCCACCGTGAAGATGCCCTTGCCGCTCAACGCATAGCGAATATTGGCCAAGAAACGGTGCATGCTCATCGGCTCGCGATAGCTGGCGGCCAGCTCCTGAAACTCAGGGGTGTATAGGGCGTGCCGCGCGGCCTCGACGGCCTCGCGATCCACTCCTAGTGGCAGGCGGTTGATATCTGTGGAGGATTCGGCCAGCACCCAGGGCAGGGAGAGCAGCTTGTCGTGGCCAATACGCTCGCTCTCCAAGCGGGGGGAGCGGGCCGCCAAGGGGGTGGCGAGCCCCACCGGCTCCAATACGCGCACGTCCAGCGGGGAGTTCATGCTGGTCATGCCGAGGTTGATGTAGTTAATCGTGGGCGCGAAACGATCAAAATCCCCCTGCCCCACGGTGCGGGGATACGCCACCCAGTGCCGCTCATCGGTCTCGGGGTTAATGGCCAAACCGAGCACGGCCGCCTGCCCGTGCTCGGCCAGCTGCAATGCTTCGGGAAAGCCCTGCATATTGGGGAAGGTGAGGAAGTTCTCGGCCAGCAGCAGCGGCTCGGTCTGTGGGTCTCGGCCGGTGGTTTCATAGTAGAAGCCACGCTCATCCACGATGTTCAGATCCGAGTCCTTCTCCGGGATCTCCCAAGGATGGCCGCGATAGGCGACCGTGCCCGACCAGCCGGCGATCAACACCGCCTGCACCGCCAGCGCCAGGGCGATGGGGCTGCGTTCCAGCCGCAGCGGCAGCACCGCCGCGGGCAGCAGGAGGGCGAAGAGCGGCAGCAGCAGCATGCGGCCATGCATGAAGTCACCGCCGACCCGCAGCACATAGAGCACATGTACTAAGGCACAGGCCACAAACACCGCGGTGACGAGCACCGGCCGGCGCTGGGCGGAACTGCCCAAAGCGGCCGTGCCGGCCATAAGCGAGATGACAGCCAAGGCCACCGGCAGCACATAGGGGTGGCTGAAGTCGCGAAGATAGTTCAGACCCGAGGCCCATTCCGCCCCGCTGGCGGATTTCGCCACCGCGGTCTGCGGGACCAGCACTCCGTAGTAGCCCATGCGGAAGATCTCATAAGCCAGGGGCACCGGCAGCGCCGCCGCGAGGACGAAGCCGCGGGAGCGCCAACTCTGCTCCCCCACCACGAGCACGATGATCACCACCCCGCCATAGAGCGCCAGTTCGGGGCGCACCAGCCAGCTCATTCCGGCAACAAAACCGACGAGTGGGGCGGCGATATCATCGAAGCCCCAGCGCAGGAATACCCACCACAGCGCGGCGAGATAAAAAATAGACAGCCCCCACTCCAGCCCAGAGGTGGCGAAATCGCGTGCGGGGGGCAGGGCGAAATACACCAGCATGCCCGCAGGCAGCAGGATCACTGTGGCCCCGCGATAAAACCGTGCCGAGGCCAGCACCCCGATCACTGCCGCGCCCGTGGTGAACAGCAACGCCAGCGCCAAGGCCACCATCTCCAGACGAGCATGGGTGAGCACTCCGCCCACATAAATAAGGTATTGCCACAGCGTGGAGGTATTGGCCTCCACCCGTTCGCCGATATTGAACACTGGGCCGTGGCCGGCCTGAAGATTGCGCACCGTACGCAAGACGATGAGGCCATCGTCACTCATCCAGCGGCGCATCCAGCCGCCCACGAAGGCGAAAACGGCAACAAGCAGGGCGGACGCTGCAGTAGACAGCGCCAGCGGGGTGCGGCGGGGATGGCGGCGCCGGTGTCGGCTCATGACTGCACAGTTTAGCAGCGCCCGGATGCTCCAGCGCCTTAGCGGAGGTGGAGGCTGTTAGTCTATGGACACTATGAGCAGCGCTAACCCATCCCGTGACTACGACATTGTGCTCTTTGGCGCCACGAGCTTTGTGGGCCGAATAATCGCCCGCTATCTGCTGGAGCACGGCGGCGAGCGCCGGCTCTGCTTCGCCGGCCGCTCCGAGCACACCCTCACTGAACTCTATGGCGAGACACAGGTGCCCGTGCGCGTGGCCGATGCCAGCGATGCGGCGGCTATGGCCGAGCTCGCCCGCAGCGCCCGGGTGATCATCACCACCGTCGGCCCCTATGCCCGCTATGGCCGGGCGCTGGTGCGCGCCTGCGCCGAGGCCGGCACCCACTATGTGGATCTCTCCGGCGAGGCCGAATTCGTCCAAGATAGTGTCCGCGAGCTCGACGATCTCGCCGCAGCACGCGGAGCGAAAATCATTCACTCCTGCGGTTTCGACTCTGTGCCCTCCGATCTGGCCTGCTGGCTGCTCGCCGAGCACTGTGGCGGGCAGCTCGGCACGGTGCAGATGGTGGTTTCCGATCTGGTCGGCGGGGTCTCGGGCGGGACCATCGCCTCCATGCTCAACTCGCTGCGCACTGGGCGCCCCGCGGCCCGCCACCCCTATGCATTAAATAATGAGCTCTATGGTCCGGCGCCCAGCGAGGAGGCGTCGTCACGCCCCCGTTTGGGACGCGGGGAGAGTCTCGCGCCGTTCTTTATGGCCGGCTATAACGTGCGCCTGGTGCGGCGTTCGGCCTGGCTGCTCGACTATGGCGAGTCCTTCCGCTACAGCGAGGTGCATGATCTCGGCTCACGGCCGCGGGCGCTCGCCTTCACCGCTGTGCTGGGCGCGATCAGCTATCTCGCGCAACGGGACTGGGGGCAGCGGGTGCTGCAGCGGCTATTCCCCGCCCCAGGAGAAGGCCCCAGCGAGCAGCAGCGCGCCACAGGGCGTTTCACGGTGACCACCACCGAGCTGGCCAGCGGCCACAGCGTACGCATCCACCACGACCGCGACCCCGGATATGACAGCACCGCGCTGATGATCAGCGAGATTGCGCTGTCGCTTCTCGACGCGGACTCCCCTGCCACCGCCGGCGTGCTCACCCCAGCCACCGGCGGCGGTGCGGCCGCGCTGCGCCGTCTCCGGGCAGCCGGAATGGAGATCCACACCTGCCCGGCGAGTACCGCTGACCACACTGATTCTTCTGCCGACGAGAGAAAGAAATAAACAGAGATGCTGGCGACTATTCTGGCGCAGCAGTCCAGCGCCGCCGAGGGCGGAGTCACCGCCGATCAAGTTCAACAAGCGGTGCGCATGCTCACATGGGAGAAGGTGGGCATTGGCGCCCTGATTTTCCTCGTCGGCTGCATGCTCGCCTGGGTGGTGCTCAAGCTGACGAAGCCGCTGCTCGTCACCGTGGGGCGCGCCCCGGTCTCGGCGCGGGCCTTCGCGCAGATCGCAGCGTGGGCGGTCATCATTATCGCCTTTGGCGTGGCCATTACCTACACCTTCCCCTCGATTAAGCCGGTCAATATCATTGGCGGCTTGGGCGTGGTGTCCATCGCCGCCGGTATTGCCTTCCAAACGGTGCTGGGCAACATGTTTGCCGGGCTGGTGATTCTCATGCGGGAAAAGCCGGTGGTGGGCGATCAGATCGCCATCGAGGATATTTCCGGCACCGTGACAGACATTAACCTCTCCACCACCACGGTGCGCACCTTTAATGGCCGCCAAGTGCTCATTCCCAATGGCACGGTGCACACCTCGATGATGACGGTGCAGACCCACAATGAATGGGTGCGGACCTCCTTCGACGTGGAGATCCGCAATCCCAAAGACTATGAGCGGGCCCGGGTGATCGCCATAGAGGCGCTCAACGCCGAGCCCGCTGTGCTCAATGAGCCGGAGCCGGTGGCCGTGCTCCGCGATGTGGTGGGAGGACTGGCCACCATGGAGATCCGCTTCTGGTCCGGATCCCGGCAGATGGAGACCGTCACGTCCATGGACGCGGCGATCGTGGCGGTGATCAAGGCCCTCGCGGCGCAGGGCGTCGCGATTGGCCCGACCACCGTGGTGGAGATGGAGGAGAACTAGGAGTTCTTCACCTTTTCCGCGTGGGCCTGCATGAGCCGCCGCTCATCGCGGCCCACCAGTGCGAATAGCAGCACGGTGATCACGCCGAAGATAATGAAGATAGTAAAGGCCATATCCCAGCCGTAGTTCTTCACCACGACGCCCACGCCGGTAGAGGCGAGCGTCGCACCCAGCAGGTAGCCGAAGAGGCCGGTGAAGCCTGCGGCGGTGCCGGCGACATTGTGCGGAGAGAGGTCAATGGCCTGCAGCCCGATGAGCATCACGGGGCCGTAGATGAGGCCACCGATCATGCCCACGAGCAGGATGAGCAGCCACATCGGGGTGCCCACGGGAAGCAGCCAGTAGAAGAGGATGCACACCACCACACCGACACTGAAGAGCATGCCGGCGCCGGAACGCCAGCCGCGGAACACCTTGTCGGAGACCACGCCGCAGAGGATGGTGCCAACAATGCCCGCGAGCTCGAAGGTGGCGAAGCCCACCAGGCCGCTGCCGATCTCTGCGTTGTGCTTATCGTGCAAGAACACGGTGATCCAGTTGAGCACGCCATAGCGCAGGGCGTAGACGAAGACATTGGCGATGGCCAGCATCACGATGGTGCGGTTGGTGAGCACGTGCTTCAACACTCGATCCAGAGTGCTGGTGTCATCGTCCTCGTCGACATCCACCTTGGCGGGGTCGTGGCGGTATTCCTCGATCGGCGGCAAGCCTTCGGCCTCGGGCCGGTCACGCACCAAGAGGAAGCCGATGGCGGCCACCACGAGGGCGACCACGGCCGGCACCCAGAAGGCGACCTCCCAGGTATCGGGGAACATCCACAGGCCGAGGGCGATGAGGGCGGGCAGCGCCGCGCCGCCCACATTGTGGGCGGTATTCCACAGCGAGGTTTTAAAACCGCGCTCATTCGTGGAGAACCAGTACACCAGGACGCGACCGCAGGGCGGCCAGCCCATGCCCTGCACCCAGCCGTTGATGAACATGACGGTGGCAAACACCGTGACCGAGGCGGAGACCCACGGCACGAAAGCGATGAAGAGGTTCACAATCGCCGAGAGCGCCAGGCCCAACGGCATGAAGTAGCGGGCATTGGAGCGGTCAGAGACCATAGCCGAGAAGAATTTCGACAGCCCATAGGCGAACAGCACGGCATTGGCGATCACGCCGACGCCGACCACATCGATGTGGCCTTCTTTCACCAGCAGCGGTGCCACCGCCGAGATGTTGTTGCGCACCAAATAGAAACCGGCGTAGCCGATGAAGATACCCATGAACACCTGCAGACGCAGGCGCGGGTAGAGGCGGTCGATTTCTTCAGAACTCTTTCGGGGTGCCGCCGGCGGGGCAGCGAGCCATGACATACCCATGATCTCTTCCGAGCTCCTTTTCTCTTAACAATCTGAATAGGGCCAGTGTTCTGCGGGCTCCACATTCCTCCTTCGGGCGCGGCGCGCAAGCAACACTAGTTCTCAGATTAACGCCGCCTAAGAAGAACACTCTGAGCACCATTTGCTCCGCCTACGTAAGAGTCAGTTAAGCGAGAGGATCAGTGCAGCTCAACCCCACCCCCTTCCCCCATGCCACCCCTCGCCTTGTGATGATTGTCTCCACCCGAATCTGTGCCATAGACGCACGGAACCACCCGAGCGGGGGTAGCTAGGGCAATAGTGATACCTCTTTAGACATAAAGAAAACAGGGCCGAGGCGGCTTAACCGGCCTCGACCCTGTGTTCGGGGGTGACGCCTGCGCGAGATGGCGTCGATAAGCGAAAGAAGGCTAGAGGATATCGCGCAGCTTGTTATCGAACATGCTCAGCGCGGAGGCAATAGCCATGTGCATATCCAGGTATTGATAGGTGCCCAGGCGGCCGCCGAAGAACACCTGATTGCGCTCCTCCTCGTCCTTGGCGAGGGCACGGTAGCGGCCGAGAATATCGCGATCCTCCGGGGTGTTGATCGGGTAGTACACCTCATCATCGCCCTCGGCGAAGCGGGAATACTCCTTCATGATCACGGTCTTGTCATTCGGATAGCTATCGCGCTCCGGGTGGAAGTGGCGGAACTCGTGGATGCGGGTATAGGGCACGTCCGCATCGTTGTAGTTCATCACCGAGGTGCCCTGGAAATCGCCCACCGGCAGCACCTCGAGCTCGAAATCAAGGGTGCGCCAACCGAGACGCCCCTCGGAGTAGTCGAAGTAGCGATCCATGGGGCCGGTATAGACCACGGGCACGCCGCTATAGCGCTCGCGCACCTCGAACCAGTCGGTATTCAGCTGCACCTCGATGAGCTCATGCTCGGCCATCTTCTCCAGCCACGCGGCGTAGCCGTCTACCGGCAGGCCCTCGTAGGTGTCATTGAAGTAGCGGTTATCGAAGGTGTAGCGCACCGGCAGGCGGGTGATATTCGATGCCGGCAGCTCCTTCGGGTCGGTCTGCCATTGCTTGGCGGTGTAATCCCGAATAAACGCCTCATAGAGGGGGCGCCCGACCAGCGAAATCGCCTTTTCTTCGAGATTCTGGGCGTCATCGGTGTCCACCTCGGCGGCCTGCTCCTCGATAAGAGCCTTGGCCTCCTCGGGGCTGTAGTACTTGCCGAAGAACTGCGCGATCAGCCCCAGTCCCATCGGGAACTGATAGGCCTGGCCATCATGCATCGCGAACACACGGTGCTGGTAGCCCGTGAAGGAGGTGAACTGATTCACATACTCCCAGACCCGCTTATTGGAGGTGTGGAAGAGGTGCGCGCCATAGCGGTGCACCTCAATGCCGGTCTCCGGCTCCTTCTCGGAATAGGCGTTGCCACCGAGATGCCCACGCTTTTCGACGATCAATACCCGCTTACCCAGTTGCGAGGCAGCACGCTCCGCAACCGTGAGCCCAAAGAGGCCTGAGCCCACAACAATGAGGTCATAGTCAGTCATATCTCCGAAGCTTAACCAAGTGGCCCCAGCAAAGGGTGATGGCGGGGCCGCGACGCAGAAGAAGAACCGGAGGGCACAATGCCCAGCGTATGTGGACATGTCAGCCACCAGATCAGCCCCACGCCCTGCACGCTGACCACATTCGTACCAATTTTCCCAGCTTTATACTAAGATTTACAAAGGTTAATTTACGTTTCTCCAGCAACAACCCTCAGGGGGCAATCCATAGTGCAGCAACGACGACGGTTCCTCGGCCGAACGGGGCGGCCGCTCACTGCCATCGTGGCGGCGGCAAGCGTGATCCTCGGCTCCGTAGTAGCCATGAACTCCGAGACCATCCGGCCCACCGACTCCGTCGCGGCCGACCCGATTAGCGTCAGCGAATCCTCCATCTCCTTCGACAGCGGCGACAACGTGGTGGTTACTGACCCCGCAGTAGACAGCCAAGGCGAGGGCGAGGGTGAACGCACCGTCAAACAATTCACCCGCGACGAGGAATTCTCCATGTTCGCGCTCACCTGGGACGGCACCAAGGACTTTGTGGCCCACTTCCGCGCCAAGGACGACGCCGGCAACTGGGGCCCCTGGTATGAGGCCGAGCCCCTCAACGAGAGCAGCGGCGGCGAAAAAGACGGCACCGAGCTGATCTACCTCGCCCCCACCCACTCCGTGCAGGTCTCCGTGACCAACGTGGACCTGATCTCCGGTGGGCCCACCAATCTCGATGCCGTGTTCATCGACGGCAACGCCTCCACCGACCCGCGTGCCGGCATCGAGCTGGCCGCCGATTCCGATGGCATGCCCAGCATGATCTCCCGCGCCGGCTGGGGCGCGGACGAGTCCAAGCGCTGCATGAACCCCACCTACGATGACCACGTTTCCGGAATCACCGTGCACCACACCGCCGGCAGCAATAACTACACCGCCGCCCAAGCGGCCGCCCAGGTGCGCGGCATCTATCACTACCACGCCGCCACCCTCGGCTGGTGCGATATCGGGTACAACGCACTGGTAGACAAGTTCGGCAATATCTACGAAGGCCGCGCTGGCGGCCTCAACAAGGCCGTGCAAGGTGCGCACGCCGGTGGCTTCAATCAGAACACCTGGGGTATCTCCATGATCGGCGACTACTCCACCCAGAACCCCACCACCGCCACCATCGAGTCCATGGGTAAGACCATCGGCTGGCGCACCGCCGTCGAGGGCCTCGACCCCACCGGCTCCAGCATCCACTACTCCGAAGGCAGCCACTACACCAAGTACCCTGCCGGTACCGCGGTGAAACTGCCGAATATTTTCGCGCACCGCGACGTGGGCAATACCACCTGCCCCGGCGACGCCGGCTACGCGCAGATGCTGAAGATCCGCACCATCGCCAAGAAGACCTACGACGCCATCAACGCTGGCGCGGTGGGCACAAGCAGCGATACCGAGACCTCTACCGCGGAGAGCAGCACGTCGACGGCGGCTGCTGAGACCACCACGGAATCCACGAGCGAGAGCAGCACTGCCGAGACCAGCACCACGGAAACCACCACGGAGCCCGCTGCGGAGACCACGAGCGAGAAGGAGCCCACCCCGGCGACCTCGAGCACCACTCCTGCAGCAACGACGACCACGTCTTCTGTAAGCACTACACCGAGCACGGCGGAGAACACCTCCGAGACCGCGGCGGAAACCACCACGGAGACCACCACGGAGACCACCAGCGAGAAGGAGCCCACCCCAGCGACCTCCACCACCACGCCTGCGGAGAAGGAACCCACCCCGGAACCGGAGGAGGACTCTGCGACGGAACCCACCCCGGATTCTGAGGTGGATCTCACCGGCGAGGCCGATCAAGAGGCATCCGCGCTCTTCTCCCGCGCCCTCGGTGCCATCATCGATCATGTCCAAGGCCGCAGTGTCGATGTCTCCGAGATTCTCGATATCGTCGGCTCCATCTTGGCCCTCGTGCTCAATTCCGAGAACGCTTCGAGCATGCAGAATGGTGCGCTGGATGAGGTGGGCAATATCCCGATGATCGATGATTTGAGCATCGCCGATCTGCCGGTGTTTGTGCCGAAGAAGATCACCACCACTGGAGATAGCGTCGAAGCGCAGAAATACAACGAGATTGATAACCGCTTCGGTCCTGTATTGGGCAGCCCGCGCGGTGGCGTGCACTACGCATCGCCCTCGGAGGCCGTGGGCGAGCTGCGCTATGTGCCCTTCACCGATGGTGTGATCATCTCCTCCCCCGAGGGTGGCACGCACGCGCTGTGGGGCGAGATCGCGGATGCGTGGGCCTCGACCGGACTCGACGCCGGCATCCTGGGTTTGCCGACCAGCGATCAATATGCCACCGAGGACGGCTACCGAGTGGACTTCATCGGCGGCCACATCAGCTATAACCCCACGGATGGCAGCCTCGAGATTATCGCCCGCTAGGCGCCCAGCTCACCGCGAAGCGCTGGCCTCGGCCAGTACTCTGACCGCCCCCTCCGCACCGTCGGATGGGGCGGTTTCTGCGCTGCAGCCCGGCCGTCGCCGCCCGACGCAGCGCAGCCCTAGAACAGCCGCCCCAGACACAGCACAGCCCCCACCTGCCGGTATTGGCGGTGGGGGCTACGCGGTGGCGCGTTAGGATTCGGGGAAGAGCGGCTCCAGCACGTCGGCGATCGCGCCTTCGTTGTTATCGCCAATGGTCTCATCGGCGGCGTCGCGGACAGCCTGGGCGGCGTTGCCCATGGCATAGGAGCGGCCCGACCAGCGGAGCATCTCGCAGTCATTAGGCATATCGCCAAAGCTCATCACGTCGGCGGCGTCGACGCCGTAGTAGTTGGCCACCTGCGCCAATCCGACCGCCTTGTTCACGTCCGGGGCGCACACTTCCACCAAGCCGCCGGACATGGAAAAGGTCACGTGCGCCATCTCTGCGGGAATGCGGTCACGCAGCAGGTCGGCGATCTTCTCGGAGCTAAGATGCTCGCTGCGCACCAGCAGTTTCACTGCGGAGCTGCCGAAGAGCTCCTTATGCTCTTCCACCCCGTACTCCTGCGACTCCCAGGCGTGGGAATAATCCGGTGCCACCGCAAAGAGCTCATGGGTGGGGTCGAAGGCGGAGCGCCCGGCGCGCTCGACGGCGAAATGTACCCCGCCCAGCGGTTCCAGCACCTCGGTGGCGATGCGGGCGACTGTCCGCTGAGTCTCCGGTTTTAGCGTGGCGCTATGAATGATCCTGTCTTGTGCGGAGTCATAGACGATGGCGCCATTGGCGCATACGCACAGCGGATTAATTCCTAGCTGCTCGAGGATGGGGAAGATCCAGCGCGGCGGCCGGCCGGTGGCGAGCACCACCTTCGTTCCTTCGTGCACGGCCTGCTGAAGCACACTCACCACGCGGGGTGGGATGCGCTCGGCGTCGTCGATGAGGGTACCGTCCACGTCGGTGGCGATGAGCAGCGGTCGCGCAAACATGCCATCCGTGGGCGAAGGTGACGAGGTCATCGTTTTTTCTCTTTCATTTTCTTAGCGGCTTTCGCCTGTGCCTGCTCGGCCTTGCGAGCTTGTTTCGCTTGTCGACGCTCTTTCTCCGCCTGATCCAATAGGTCAGCCCGCTCCTGGGTTGGTGCAGAGCCCCCGATGCTCGCGGGCAGCCACGGCTCATCCCCGGCGAAGGGGCCAAACTCCTCGGCATAGTCGCGGCGCACCTCGGCCAGCATCTCGCTCATGCGATCGCGCAGCCGAGCGGTGACCTCCTCGGGGCTGCCCTCAGTGGAAATCGGCTCGCCGACGCGCACCCACAGCGGCAGGTGCTTGCGGCCAAGATTCTTCGGCAAATCCTTGGTCCAGAAGCGCTGGGAACCCCATACGACCAGCGGAATGAGGGGCACCTCGGAACGCTGCGCGATGCGGGCCGCCCCCGTTTTGAACTCCTTGAGATCGAAGGAGCGAGAGATCGTGCCCTCCGGGAAAATGCCCACCAAGTGGCCGTCGCTGCAGTGCTGTACTGCGGCCTCGAAGGCGTCGTGGCCGGCCTCGCGGTCCACGGGCACGTGCTTCATCGCGCGCATCACCCAGCCCACCGGGAAGGGGGCGGAGAAAATCTCCTTTTTGGTCATAAACCGCACCAGCCGCCGGCCCCGCAGGTAGGCGGGGACGCCGGCAAAGATGAAGTCCATGTAGCCGGTGTGATTCACCGCGATCACCGCCGCGCCATCGGCAGGAATATTCTCGGTGCCCTCCACCACGGCGCGGATCCCTTGGAATTTCATCACCAGCCGTGCCACGGCGATACCGATGCGATACACCGGCTCCTTCAGCTCAGCGTGGTGTGATGCGCTGATGACCGGCTCGGAAGTGGGCACGAGGAATCCAGAGGTCTTCCGGAAACGCTGGTTGTTTTTTCTCCACATTGACGGTGTCCTCTTATGGGGTCCTGATCGGCCTAGGGGGCAGCCGAGAGTTGGCGGTCGGGGCTAGCTTTGGGGCTCCAGCACATCCACGCCCACATAGGGGCGCAGCTGCTCCGGCACCACCACGGAGCCGTCCTTGCGCTGGTGATTCTCCAACAGGGCCGCCAGCCAGCGGGTGGTGGCGAGGGTGCCATTGAGGGTGGCGCACACCTGGGCGCGGCCCTGCTCATCACGGTAGCGGGTCTGCAGGCGACGGGCTTGGAAGGTGGTGCAGTTGGAGGTGGAGGTGAGCTCGCGGTAGGTATTTTGGGTGGGAATCCAGGCCTCGGTGTCGAACTTGCGGGCCGCAGACTGACCCAAATCGCCGCCGGCGATGTCGATCACGCGATAGGGAACCTCGATGGCGGAGAGCATATCGCGTTCCATATTCAGCAGGTTCTGGTGCTCCTGCTCCGCATCCTCGGGCTTGGCGTAGACGAACATCTCCAGCTTGTTGAACTGGTGGACGCGGATAATGCCGCGGGTGTCCTTGCCATAGGAGCCAGCTTCACGACGGAAACAGCTGGACCAGCCCGCGTATTTCTTGGGCCCATCGCTGAGGTCGATGATCTCGTCCTTGTGGTAGCCAGCCAAGGCCACCTCCGAGGTGCCCACGAGATAGAGGTCATCGGCGGGGAGATAGTAGATTTCATCGGAGTGCTCGCCGAGGAAGCCGGTGCCGGCCATCACGTCGGGGCGCACCAGCACCGGCGGCACCATGAGCTTAAAGCCGTGCTCCATCGCCTTCTTGGCGGCAAGGTTCATCAGGCCGAGCTCCAGCAGGGCGCCGTAGCCGGTGAGGTAATAGAAGCGGGCGCCCGAGACCTTCACGCCGCGCTCCATATCGAGCAGGCCGAGGCTCTCGCCGAGCTCGGCGTGATCCTTGGGCTCGAAATCCAGCTCGGACGGGGTACCCACATAGTCCACCTCGACGAAGTCCTCTTCGCCGCCGGCGGGGGCGCCCTCCACCACGTTGGAGAGCTTCATCTGTAGTTCGTGCACCTCAGATTCGGCCGCCTTTTGCTCCGCATCGGCTGCCTTAACCTTGGCCTTGAGCTCATTAGACCCCTCGAGCAGGGCCGGGCGGGCCTCGGGGGCGGCTTGGCCAATCTTCTTCGCGAAGGCCTTCTGCTCACTGCGCAGAGCATCCGCGTCGACAATGGCGGAACGGCGGCGCTCATCGGCCGCGAGGAGGGCGTCGACAAGCGCAGGATCGTCCCCGCGGTTCAGCTGGGACTGGCGAACGACATCTGGGTTTTCACGCAAGAACTTTAGATCAATCACATTCATCAGCCTACCGCGCAGCGGGCCAAAAATGGGACTGTCTCCACCCCAGCGCGTGGCAGAGGATACATCCATTGGCCCGCTCCGGTTATCACCAGTTCGCTAGTATGGAGGTATGTCCCCGTCCCCGTCTTTTCCCGCGCGCCCGCTCGCCGACACCGGCAAGCCCAAGCATGCCCAGCTGCGGGAAGTTCTCGAGGACATCTGCACCCACGAGCTCAAGCCCGGAGATATGCTGCCCGGCGAGCGCATCCTTGAAGATACCTTTGGTGTTTCTCGCATCACCGTGCGCCGCGCTATTGGTGACCTCGTGGCTAGCGGCAAGCTCAAACGCGCTCGGGGCAAAGGCACCTTCGTCGCCCCCAACCCGCTGATCAATCGCCTGCATTTGGCGTCCTTCTCCTCCGAAATGGAAGCCCAGCAGCTCACCGCCAGCTCGAAAATCCTGGCCTCTGCCTGGGCGCCCGCCCCGCCGGAGGTGGCGAAGTTCTTCGGCACCGATCCCAGCACCCCGCACACCCACTTGGTGCGGCTGCGGCTGGGCAATGGCGAGCCTTATGCCATCGACGATGGCTGGTATAACTCCCGCTACGCCCCCACGCTGTTAGAAACCGACGTATATAAGTCGGTCTACGCCATCTTGGATCGCGACTATGGGGTGGCCATCACCGATGCGGAACAAACAGCCACCGCCATCAACGCCAGCCCCGATGATGCCGAGCTGCTGGGGCTTCGCCCCCTCGACGCGCTCCTCGCCGTGACGCGGGTCTCCAGCTCGAACGATAAGCCCGTGGAGTGGTGCCGCTCGCTCTACCACCCGGATCGTTTTAGCCTCAAGACCCACGTGCAGCGGGCCTAGCGCTCCACTACGCCCAGACGCCCAGCGCGAGCGGGTCACGCTGCGGCTGCTGCTGTGCACGGGGCTTTATGCCACGCCACTTACAGCCGGAGAAAAGGGAAGCCGCTAGCATGGGGGACGTGAATTCGACGACTACACCCACCTGGCGCAGCGCCACCGCGCTGCGGATCTGCGCAATCGCCGCCCTCGCCGGCGGTGTGGCGATTGGCAGCTTCGACATGGTCAGAGAATCCCAAACACCCGCGGAAACCCCGGACGCCTCCCCCACGACCTCCACGGTTAAAGAGGTGGCGCCGTTTACCACCGCCGACGCCGGCTCCTGCGTGACATGGTCCTTTACCTCCGCAGGTGAGGTCGCTGACTTCGAACAAACCGACTGCGCTAGCCCGCACCGCTTCGAGGTCACCGCCCGCGAAGACCTGGCCGCCTACCCCTCCTCCGAGTTCGGCCCCGACGCCCCCGCCCCGGACCTCACCCGGCAGGCGCAGCTGCGCGAGGAGCTCTGCCAGCAGCCCACTATCAGCTATCTCAACGGCACCTATGATCCGCGCGGCCGTTATTCCATCGCGCCGGTGCTTCCCCCGCCCAGCGCCTGGGAGGCCGGCGATCGCACCATGCTGTGCGGTCTGCAATCCACCGACCCCAATGGCGTGCCGCTGGAGACCACCGGCAAGGTGGCCGATCAGGACCAGGCCCGCGTCTATGAGGCCGGCACCTGCGTGAGCATCGACGCCGCCAATGTGCCCCACACCGTCAGCTGCGATACCGACCACGTTCTCGAGGTCACTCGCGTGGTGAACCTCACCGAGTTCTTCCCAGACTCCGTGCCCACCGAGGAGCAGCAAAATCAAGAACTCAACCGCGTCTGCACCCAGGCCGCGGAGGATTTCTTGGGCAGCGAGGAGAATCTCTACCAGTCCACGCTGCAGCCTTTCTGGACCACGCTCTCCGCCGATGCATGGCAGGGCGGTTCGAAGTCTGTGAATTGCTCGCTGATCAAGGCCCGCGAGGATGGTGGTTTCTCCACGTTGAAGGGCACCGCCACCGGCCCCTTCACCATCGATGGCGCGGCCCCGCCGCCGCAGCCGGAGCGCAATCCGCTGCGCGAGGACCTCCCCCGTTAAGGACGCCACCATGGTTGCCATCAGCGATGAACGCTTCGAAGAACTCGTAGACGAAGGCCTGGACCTCGTCCCCGAGAAGCTCTTGAACCATCTCACCAATGTGGTGATCCAGATCGAGGACCGCCATCCCCGATCCCCCGGCGTCCTCGGGCTCTACGAAGGCGTGGCCCTAACCGAACGCACCAATGAATTCAGCGGTTTTTTGCCGGACACCATCACCATCTACCGCGAATCCCTCAAGGATTATTGCGCGAGCGAAAGTGAGCTCGTCGAACAGGTGCGGATCACCGTGATACACGAGATCGCGCACTATTTCGGCATTGACGACGCTCGGCTGCACGAGCTCGGCTGGGGCTAAAACCCACCCGAGCTACCAGGGCTCAGTGTTTTAGGCCTTGCCGAGCTCCTCCACCGGAGTATCTGACCAGTGGGTCAGGGTCCAACTACCGAAAAGCTGCCCGCGGGGTTCCAGCACAATCAGTCCGCAATTCTCGAGGCGGTGATCCCGCGCGAACTCCGGCTCCAGCCCACAGGCATGGCTGGCAACCGTGCGGCTGATAGCGCCGTGATTGACCAGCACCGCATCGCGGCCAGCATCCACGTGCTCGTTGAGCATCTCAACCAGCACCGGCAGATAGCGGCTGAGGATCGCGCGCAGCGACTCCCCTCCCGGCAGCGCCGCTTGCTCGCCGCAGAGGCGACGGTAGAAATAGTCGAGGTAGAGCGCGGCATCCTCGGGATCCGTGCTGCCCTCGAGGTCGCCGGCACTGATCTCGTGGACTCCTTCGCGCACCAGCACTCGACCCAGCGCGCGGCCGCTGCTGTCGCGGAAGCGTTCAGCGGCGCGCATCGCGGTTTGCTGGGCGCGGATCGCCAGCCCGCAATAGATCTGCCCGAGGTGCTCGCCGCTGAACTCGACGAGCTTATCCCCCAGCGCATAGGCCTGCTGCTGGCCCTGCTCGGTGAGCTCGGCTCCCGGCGGGAAGGTATCGAGCACACGGTTTTTATTGGCGTAGGTCTCGCCGTGGCGAGCCAAAATAATACGACCCTGGCGGGAGGTGGCACTCATCGCTGACCTTCTTTCATTCGGGCCACCCACGCGGTGGCGGCGTCACGTTCAGGGGTGTTGCTGGGTTGCTCCGGCGGGGCGGAATTATGTGGCCACGAGCCGAGATAGTGCAAGGACTCGCAGCGCATATGCAATGCCCGCAGCGCTTCGGCCACGATGGCGTCGTCGATATGCCCCACCAGGTCGGCGTGGAAGCGGTAGGTGCCCAGCCCAGTGCGGGTGGGGCGGGACTCGATGCGGGTGAGGTCCACGCCGCGAAGCGAGAATTCCGTCAGCGCCCCCACCAGGCTGCCGGGCACATTCGGCAGGGTGAACACCACGGAGGTGCGATCATTTCCCGTCCGCGGAGTCGGTATGCCTGCCGGGCCCACCACCACGAACTGGGTGCGCGCCCCCGGCACATCGGCCACATCGCTGGCCACCACCTGCAAGCCCCACAGCTCGGCGGCGGCTTCCGGGGCGGCTGCATAATCGGCGTCGCCGCGGGCCACGGCTTCCGCCGCGGCGGCATTGGAGGAGGCGGGAATGAATTCAACCTCGCCCAGCAGGCGCTGCGCCGAGAGTTTCACCTGCTGCCACGCCACGGGGTGGGTGCTCAATCGCGGCGGGGTGGACGTAGGCGCGGCGTCGCCCCGCATGAATGCGAAGGAGATATCGAGGGCGAACTCGTGATAAATCTGTACCCCCTCGGCGGCGGCGAGGGCATCGAAGGTGGGGGTGACGGCCCCATCCACCGAGTTTTCGATGGCCACGCAGGCATAGTCAGCCCGGTCTTGGACGACCGCGTCGAGGGCCTCCGCCGGCGAGGACACCGGCAGCCCCGTCACATCGTCTGCGTCAAAGCAGCCGCGCTTGGCGAATGCCTGCATCGCCATCTCCGTGAACGTGCCGCGCGGACCGAGAAAAGCCACCGTAGTACTCATGATCTTTGAGTGTAGCGGCTCACTGGCACACAAACACGGGCTCCCTTTCCCCCGCCACCAGTAGCGGTCTACCATCAACATTCATGCCGCATCCCGCCCCGTCAATCGATGCCCAGCTCGCCCGCATTCACCGCGAGCTGGCGGCGCTCACCCCCGCCGAGCACGGGGTGGTGCACGATGCCACCACCCAGCCCGTGGCCCCTACCGGGCATGGCCACCTCGACGGCATGGTGCTCTTCGTCAAAGATCTCTCCGATGTGGCGGGCATGCCCACGAGTTATGGTTCGATACATCGCCGCCACATTCCGCGCAGCCATGATCACGTCAATGAATGGCTGCTGAAGCAGGGCGCCACCATCGCCGGCAAAAGCGCCACCTCGGAGATGGGGATGACCGCCTATACCGAGCCCGTTGGTCAGCCCGCCATCCGCAACCCGCTGTGGCCTGGGCGCACTCCCGGTGGTTCCTCCGGCGGTGCGGCAGCCCTGGTGGCGCGCGGCATCGTCGACGTCGCCCACGCCTCCGATGGCGGCGGCTCCATCCGAGTGCCCGCCGCGGCATGCGGGCTGGTGGGCTTCAAACCGCCGCACACGCCCGGCGAGGGCCGGCTCACCGCCCAAGGCTTCCTCACCACCAGTGTGCGCCGCGCCGCTGCTCTCCACGGCTTTCGCCCCCACCCCCGCCGCCTGCGCATTGCGGTGCTCCGCGCCCCGCTGCACGGTGACGGGGAGGTCGATCCGATCATGCTCTCTGCGCTTGCCGACGCCACTAAGCAGCTCCGTGCCCACGGGCACGAGATCATCCCCGTGGACCCCGCCTACGGCCCAGAGCCCTTCGCCGCCTTCCAAACCCTGATGTGGCACAAGTCGAGCCGCATTCCTGGCCCCGCCTCCCCGATCGTGGAGTACATGCGCGAGCGGGGTCGCGACCTCGCCCCGGGGGCGCTCGAGGAGGCGCTGCGCACCCTCGCCGCTCTCGACCGGCATGTGCGCTACGCCTGGCCCTGTGAGCTGCTGCTCACCCCCACCTTGGCCTATGATCCCCCGCCGATCGGCACCTTCAGCTCCTTAGAGCCCCAAGACGATTTCGACGAACAGACCCGCTGGACCCCGTGGGGCAGCCTCTTCAATATCACTGGCCGCGCCGCCATCTCTGTGCCCTGGTCCCTGCCTGGGCGCCCGCCCGTGGGACTCCACCTGGGCTGTATCCACACCGGCCCCGCCGAGCTGCTCGGGGTGGCCGAACAGCTCGAAGCTGCGGGCGCGCCGAAAGGAGAAGAGGCATGATTCTGGCGGAAATCCTGGTGGTTCTTCTCATCACCTTTGGTGCCTCGGGGCTACGCTCCGCCCTGCGGCTGACCGATGCGTTGCTCGCGCCCGAGGCGCTCAATAAACAAAGCACCACGCTCAACGCCCCACAGTCCTCGGCGCCGTGGCTGGATCTGGGGTTGCAGCTGATCTCGGCCGCCGTGCTCTGCGGCTGGGGCCTGTTAGTGGTCTATCTGCTCGCCCGCGACCGTATCTTTCTGCAGCGCCCGCGCCCGCGCGATGGGCTGAGCGGGGCCGTTCTGGCCGCACTGATCGGTATTCCGGGACTTGGGCTGTACGTGCTGGCCTTGCACGCCGGCTGGACCAAAGAAGTGGTGGTATCCGCCTATGACGCGGGGCTGTGGGCAGGCCTGATCCTGCTGCTCTGGAGCTTCGCCAATGCCTTCGCCGAAGAAACCGTGGTGGTGTGGTGGCTGAGCACCCGGCTGGCGCAGCTGCGCTGGGCGCCGGTGGCGATCATCGGCGCGTCCGCAGTGCTGCGCGGCTCCTATCACCTGTATCAGGGGCTCAGCGCCGGGGCGGGCAATATTGTGATGGGCGTGGTCTTTGCAGCCTTCTACTGGAAGTTCCGGCGGGTGTGGCCACTGGTATTCGCCCATTTTTTCATCGACGCCGTGGCTTTTTTGGGCTACCAATTCCTCGATGTATCAAGGCTTGGATTGTCTTAGGCATTAAAGTATCCAGACATGGACGATTTCGCGAGAGACAAAGACGGCCGTATCCTGCGCGATCACTACGGTCGTCCCGTCAGGCGGCGCCCGCAATCGCCCCGTGCGGGGGACTCTCCCGCTTCTCGACGCAATCCTCAGTCTTCTCGCGACCCGCAGCCGCGGCGTGAACCTCGGCGGGAGCCCCGCCGGGAGCCGCGGCGAGAACCGCGCCGAGAACCGCGCCGTGATCGCTCAATCAACCGGCCCCAGCCCGAGCATCGGGCATCGGACTACCGGCCGCAGCGCCACCGGCGCAGCGAAGAATCCTTGGGGCGGCACCGCCAGCCCAGCTACGAGGAGCAGCGCCAGGCTTACTATCGCGAGCACCCCGAGGCGGCACGCTCAGCGCAGCAGCGGCCCCGCCAGTACTACGCCCCCGTCCCGGAGCCAGTGCACCCTGCGCCGCAGCAGCCGCTCCAGCCGCAGCCTGCCGCTGCACCCCGGCGCCGCGCCCCATGGCGGGGCATGCGCCGACCCCGCATGGGCTGTTTCTCCATGTTTCGCTGGGCGCTGGCAATCATCGTCACCATCGCGGTGGTGGGCATGTTGTGGGCCGACACCAAATTCGAGCGGGTCGAGGCCATGCCCGCCCAGCAGATCGGTAATACCAGCGGCTCGAACTGGCTGCTGGTGGGCTCCGATTCCCGCGAGGGTCTCACTCCAGAGCAGAACCAGGAGCTGATGACCGGCGGGGATGTGGGAGGTAACCGCACCGACACGATCATGATCTTGCACGTGCCCCTCTTCGGCAAGCCCACGCTGCTGTCTCTCCCGCGCGATAGCTATGTGGAGATTCCTGGCTATGGCATGAACAAGATCAATGCTGCTTTTTCCTTCGGCGGCCCGCCACTGCTCATCGAGACCGTCGAGCAGAGCACGGGGCTGAAGATCGATCACTACGCCGAGGTCGGCTTCGGCGGCTTCGCCCACGCGGTCGATGCTGTGGGCGGGGTGGAGCTCTGCGTGGATGAGCCCATCCACGATGACGTGATCAACTTCCACATGGAGGCTGGCTGCCAGAAATTCGATGGCGCCCAGGCGTTGAGCTTCGTGCGCACCCGATCCACTGCGCAGGGAGATATTGACCGCGCGGCCCGCCAGCGGCAGTTCCTTGGCGCCCTCGCCAAGAAGGTGGCCTCCCCCACCACCTTCCTCAACCCCTTCCGGTCTATCCCGCTGGTCAACGGGGTAGCCGGCTCACTCACGGTGGACTCGAGCGACCACACCTGGGATCTTTTGTGGGCGGCACTGCACATGGCCGGCGGTTTCAACACCGAGGTCGCCCCCGTGGGCGGCATGGACTATGTGGATGTCGGCTCGGTTGTGCTGTGGGACGAAACCCAGGCGGAGCAACTCTTTAGCTCCCTTCGCTAGCCCAGCTGTGCATAACCCTTCACCGGCCGCGAGTTATGCACAGCCCGCGCAGCGGGCATGGTCTGTCCTGTTTTAGTGTGTGCCGCACACGCTCATTCAGGAAGGAGGCCCCCATGACCGCTATCGACCAAGTACAGCAGCTTGTTGACCGCATCGGCGAAGATCTCGCCCAGCTCGTGGCGCTCTACGACGTCGATACCGGCGGGTTCACCTCTCTGGGGGCCACTCTCCCGCAGCTGGCGGAACTCGAGGAACATATGGCGCTCAAGGCGCACCTCGATGTGCTGATCGCGCACCTCGCCAGCACGGAAGATCTCATGGACGTGGCGGGTACCTCCAAGCCGCGCCGTATTCTCAAGGAACGTCTCGGCTGGTCTAATTCTCGCGCCAACTCCACCATCGGCCAGGCCCGCTGCCTCTACGGAAAGCTCAAGGACGAGCCGGATGAGACGCTGACTGAGGAGCAAAACGACATCAACCGCGGCGCCGCGGAGATGCTGCGCGGCCGCACCCGCAGGCAGCTGTGCGACTACCGGATCTCCGGTGATACCCGCACCGCGATAGATAAAGCCCTGCTCGGGCTGCGCACCGGCAGCGCGCTGCTACGCGAAACACTGCGCCAAAAGGCCGTGGACTATGCCCAGAACGCCAGCTGCGATGACACCAGGGCCTATGTTAAGCACTTGGTTAGCAACGCCAATAGCGAGCTCAGCCCCGAACCAGCCCGCGCCGAACGCAACCGCGCTTTCACCATCACCGAGGCGGATAACGACGGCGGCAGCCGCGTCTTCGGTTATCTGCCCGAGCGCATCACCGCCAAGCTGCGGGCATGGCTGGAGCCTTGCGTCGAGCGCACCGTCGATAAAGATGACCCGCGCACCACCCAGCAGCGCTACGCGGATGCACTCGACGCCGCCCTCGACCGCGGCGGCATCGGCACGGCCAGCATGGTGTTCTCGGTATCGGCCAAGGACTTCGATGACACCGATCTCGCCGCGGCAGGCATGCTCTTTCCCACCAACACCGGCAATGAGCTCACCGTCAACGACGTGCTCTCGCTCGCCCAAGCAAAATACGGCTTCGTGTGCGTCCACGATCCCCGCACCGGCCAGGTGCTGGATCTGCGAAGAACCACCAGATTGGCGAATATCTACCAGCGCCTCGCGCTATTCGCCTCCGAACTCGTGTGCTCCCACCCGGGATGCTCCGAGCCGGTGAGTCGCTGCGATATCCACCACATCACCTCGTGGAATGACGGTGGCCCCACCGACATAGCGAATCTCACGCTGCGCTGCCCCGAGCACCACAGCGACAACGATGACACCAAGCAGCATCCCATAAAGGAGCACGCTGCCCGCCACCCCAAGACCGGAGTGGTCGGCTCGGCAACCGCCGAGGACCCCGAAAACCCGATACCCAATACATCCACGGCAGCGGCACAATCGGCGGGCGCGAAAATACGCCGCCAAGCCTGGCCGCATTCACCACCAGACCCCGAACAATAGAAAAGGCCAGCTGGGAGTGATCCCCCAGCTGGCCGGTGCAGCCATGACTATCGCGCGTATTAGCGGATAGTGAGCTGCCGCGACTTGATGTTGTTGAGGGCCTTACGCTCCTCGGCGTTCAGCTGCGCATCATTGCTCAGCTCTGCCGAGATCAAGGAATTGAGCTCCTCCACAGCCGGAACGCACTCCTCCGGAGTGATCGTGGGATCGAGATCGAAGACCGGAACGGTGAGGCCGTGCGTGCGGAAGGCACCAGCGAACTTGGTGTCCTCGCCAAGGTGCAGCTTGCCGGCCGCCGCGATGCGGGCGAGGGCAGCGAGCAGCTTGTCCTCATTATCCTGGCGCACCCAACGGATGTGGGCCTTCTCGCCGGGATCCACCCACCACAGAGCACCGGGTACGTCTGCGTGTACTTCCTGGGAGGGAATGATGGTGTCATTGGCCATCTGCAGCATGCGTGCGGTCTGCTCATCGCCGGTCTGCCCCTCCGGCACCCACCAGTTGAAGGTATCGAAGGCCTGCACGTCGAGCTCGGCATCTGTGCTCAGCAGTGCGCTCAGCTCTGGCTGGGAGCCATCTTGGTTGCCGGGCGCCAAGGTAGCGCCGGGGGCGGCGTTGATGACCCAATTGAGGGCATAGGCCAAATCCTTGCCCTGGGTCTTGGTGCGGTGCTGGGTTTGCATCGCCACAAAAGCCTCGCCGCCAGCCTCCTCGTCGCGCACCAAAGCAGCGACGGCTCCCGGCAGCACGGTGCAGATGTAGACCTCGCGGTCAGTTCCAGCAACGTCCACCTTGGCGTATGCGGAGGGGATGAACTCCTGCAGCGCCACCAGCTGCGGCTCGGCAGCGAGCCCCTCGAAGGGGCGGGTTTCGCCCATCAGCGCGGCGCGCTCAGCGGCACGTGCGGCGAGTTTGGCCTGCTTGCGGCTCATGCCCTCAGGCAGATTCTCACGATTCTTCTTCTTTTTGCCCATGGCACAAACATACCCGTTCGCCCCGGCGCGCCAGTTGTCTGCTCCCCGGTAGGTGTTAGACCCGCGGCCCATGGTCTACGACCTCGCGCGCCAGAGCGGGCACATTGGTGGCCAACCACTGCACTCCATTGTCGCGGCACACCGCCATCTCCTCGGGGTTGTCCACGGTCCACACATAGCTCGCCGGCGGCAGGGTGCCATTGGTGATGTGCTCGCGGGCTTTACGCATAGCGAGACCAACCGAGGTGGGGTGAATCGTCTGCTCGCGAATGCGGTGATACCAGGCGTTGGGTTCGTTGCGCAGGTAGATCCGGTCGAGCTCGGGGGCTAATTGCTGCATGCGGTTGATCGCGGATCCGGAAAAGGAGATCACGTGGATATAGGGATCTGCTTCGAGGCGGCGGTAACGGAGTGTTTTCACCAATTCCTCCTCCAGCATCCGGCCATAGCGCATGGGGTGTTTGCTCTCTATGAAGAGGTGCTTTCCGGGGTGATCCTCCATGATGTCAAGCAGTTCGTTGAGGGTGCAGGGCTCAGAGGGGGCCGCTGCGGTGCCGAAGTTGTACCGGCGTAGCTGTTCTACTGTCTGGGTGGATACTCGGCCGCTGCCATCAGAGACACGATCCACGATGGGATCGTGGATACATACCAGCTCACCGCAGCGGGCCAGACGGATATCGCATTCCACCCCGTCCGCGCCCTGCACAAACGCCTCGGTGAAGGCTGTTGCGGTGAGCTCCGGATAGTCGGCGGATGCGCCGCGGTGCGCGATCACATACATTTTCTCGCTGCCTCCTGTATCAGTATCGCCCCGTGCTCGGGCGGCGGATCGTGTCGCCAGCTTTAGGATACGGGGCGCAGACGCAAAGCACCGGCCATGCCCCGTGCACCCAGTTCAGGTGCGGGACAGGCCGGTGGTGCTGAGGCGAGCGAGCGCTCTATCTATTTAGAAGAAGTTCTGCTGAACCTCGCGCAGTGCATCAGCGGACTTGGTGAAGCGCTCCATCTCGTGCTCGTTGAGCTCGAGCTCGACCACACGGTTGATGCCGTTGCGGTTCACAATCGCAGGGGTGCCGATGTAGATGTCTTCTTGGCCGTACTCGCCTTGGAGCAGAGCGGAGACTGGGAGGGCCACATCCTGGTTTTGCAGCACCGCGCGGGTGATGCGGGCCAGTCCCATGCCGATGCCATAGGAGGTGGAGCCCTTGGCGTCGATGATGCGATAGGCGGCATCGCGGGTGTCTTCGAAGATCTTTTCCAGGCGCTCTTCCAGATCTGGCTCCTTGGCCAGCTTCATGCGCATGGACACACCAGCGATGGTGGCGGAGGAGAGCACCGGCAGCTCGCTGTCGCCGTGCTCGCCCACAATGTAGGCGTGGATGGAGGTCGGCGAGCAGTCGTAGAGCTCACCGAGCATGTAGCGGAAGCGGGCGGAATCCAGCACGGTACCGGAGCCGATCACGCGCTGCCACGGCAGGCCGGAGTACTTCCATGCGGCATAGGAGAGCACATCCACCGGGTTGGAGGCGACCAACATAATGCCGTCGAAGTTGTTGGCCATCACTTCGTCCACGATGGACTTCATGATCTTCATGTTCTTGTCCACCAGCTGCAACCGGGTCTCGCCGGGCTTCTGGGCGGCGCCGGCGCAGATGACCACCATGGCGGCGTCTTCGCAGTCGGCGTAGGTGCCCTTGCTGACACGGGTGCGGGAGCTGGCCCAGACGACGCCGTGGTTAAGGTCCATGACGTTGCCGGCGAGCTTCTTCTCATCGATGTCGATGATGGCCAGGTGGTCCACCGTGCCCTGGTTCACCAGAGCGTAGGCATAGGCCACTCCCACGTCACCGGCGCCGATGAGCACAACCTTGTTGCCAACAATATCCTTCATTGTTTCATCCCTCGCGATGTTTGGTTTTTCGCTTTCAGCTGCCTATTGTGCCCGTTTGTTTTTGTTTTTGCCAGTATTTGGCAGCCTTTTTCGGCTGAAAGTGGGAAACCCCACAGCTTCTATACTGAGACACTATGCCCCGCTACGACGCCATCCTCTTTGACCTCGACGGCACGCTCGTCGATCACGACTCCGCCGCCCGCCACGCAGCCACCCGACTGATCCAGCACTACGCCATGGAAGGCCCAGAACACGCCTTCATCGAGCGGTGGTTCCAGATCGAAAACGAGGAGTTCTCCCGCTTCGAACGAGGCGAGATCACTCATGCCCAGCAGCGCCTCAACCGCATGGCCCGCTTCTTTGCGGCCCCGCTCAGCGAAGAGGAGTCGCGCCGGCGTTTCGAGGTATTCGCCTCCTTCTACCGTGAAGACTGGCGCGCTTTCCCCGATGCGGCTGCAGCCTTGTCCCTCGCCGTGGACTCTGGGGCAACGGTGGCCATTTTTACGAATGGCGCCCGCGACATGCAGGCGGGCAAGCTCGCTGCCACCGGCCTCGAGTCGGCGTCGATAAGCCTCATCCCCACCGCGGAACTCAGCTGCGCCAAGCCCGATCCGCAGGCCTATCGGGAGGCGCTGGCGCTGCTTGGGGTGCCGGCAGAGCGCGCGGTGATGATCGGCGATAACTACACCAACGATGTGCGTGCCGCTCGGGCCGCCGGCCTCGACGCCGTGCATATTGCCGACCCCGCCGAGCTGCTGGAGCTGCTGCGCACTCAGGTTCTCGGCGGAACGCGCCCGTAGTAGCCTTTATGGGTGCTTAGCTCAATCGACACAACATATCTTCAGTGGGGGCTGGATCACCGCTCCCCGGCGCTCGACGCGGCGGTCACCGCTTTCACCAATATCGGCACCACCGCCCTGAGCCTGCCCGTGGCCACAGCACTCGCATTTCTGCTCACTGCGGTGCTGCGCAGCTGGACTCCCGTGCTCACCCTCGCCTTGGCGGCGGCGCTGTCGACGAGCACCACCACCATCATCAAGACGCTGGTGGGACGCACCCGGCCCGATTATGCCTTCGCAGTGCCGCCCTTCGAGCCCTCATATTCTTTCCCTTCGGGGCACACGCTCAACGCAACCGTCCTTGCTCTCGTGCTCGCCTACTTTGGCAGCCGTGCGGTGCGCGGGCGCGGTGTTCGCATCCTCGTCTGGCTGGCCGCGCTGGGATATGCGCTGTGCATGGGCATCTCCCGAGTATTTCTCGCCCACCATTGGAGCACCGATGTGCTGGCCGGATGGGTCATCGGGGCGACCATCGCCGGTATGGCGATCCTGCTGGTGGGGGTACTGAGCCGCCGCCGCGGTGGGCTGCCCCTGCCGCTGGCTCCGGCCCACCCAGCGCGCTAGCCGCAGGCCACCCCCGTGGAGTGGACGGGGCAATAGCCCTCGGGGTTTTTGTGCAGATATTGCTGGTGATAATCCTCGGCCAAATAGTAGGCGCCCGCGGGGGTATCGCTGAGCTGGGCCACCTCGGTGGTGACGGGGCCAAACCCGGCCGCGGCCAGCTTCGGCTCATAGGCGGCAAGAAGCTCGCGCACGAGCTGCTCATCCTCGGCGGTATCCACAAAATAGGCGGAGCGATACTGGGTGCCCACATCATTGCCCTGGCGATAGCCCTGGGTGGGATCGTGGGCCTCAAGAGTGGCGCTAATAATCTCCCGAGCGCTGATCCGCGCGGGATCGTAGACCACCTCCACCACCTCGGTATGGCCCGTCCGGCCCGTGCACACCTCGCGGTAGGTCGGATTGGGCGTGAACCCTCCGGCATAGCCCACGGAGGTGGAGTCCACTCCGTCGAGCTGCCACAGCAGCTTCTCTGCGCCCCAGAAGCATCCCATGCCAATGATGAGGCGCCGCTGCTCCGGCTTCCACGGTCCGGTGATCGGAGTGCCGAGAACCGCGTGGGGCTGAGGGTGCTCCAGCACGGGGGTAGAACCGCCGTGCAGCGCCTGCTCTTTGCTCACCATCTCAGGGGTGCGTGAAAATAGAAATCCCATAGTGCTAGCACTTTCTCTAGGGGGTAAGGGCGATGTCCACTCGGTGGTCAGGTGGGGGGGATGCGCCCCAATCTAGTCCCGCCGCCACGTTCGTGCCGCAGCACCCCTGCCGGGGCCGGTTTTATCAACCATTTTGTTGCGATATTCACATTCTCACCTATCATGGGTATCAATGCCACGGCACCGCGCCGTGGCTGTGAACGTAAAAACCACGAAAGGCTTTTATCATGACTTACACCCTTCCCGAGCTGGATTACTCCTACGACGCTCTCGAGCCGCACATCGCCGCCGAGATTATGGAGCTGCACCACTCTAAGCACCACGCCAACTACGTCAAGGGTGCTAATACTGCCCTCGAGAAGATGGCTGCTGCTCGTGAGAACGGCGAGATCTCTGCCGTGGTTACCGCCCTGTCCAAGGACCTCGCTTTCAACTTGGGTGGCCACACCAACCACTCCATTTTCTGGAAGAACCTCTCCCCCAACGGTGGCGGCGAGCCCACCGGCGAGCTGGCTGAGGCCATCAACGCCGAGTTCGGCTCCTTCGAGAACTTCAAGTCTCACTTCTCCGCAGCCGCTCTGGGCCTGCAGGGCTCCGGCTGGGCAGTACTCGGCTATGACCACATCGGTCAGCGCCTCGTGGTCGAGCAGATCACCGATCAGCAGGGCAATATCTCCGCTAACCTAACCCCGCTGCTCATGCTGGACATGTGGGAGCACGCCTTCTACCTCCAGTACAAGAACGTTAAGGCTGACTACGTCGAGGCCGTGTGGAACGTCTTCAACTGGGATGACGTTGCCGAGCGCTACGCCAAGGCAGCCAACTAAGGCCTATCACGCCTGCTCATTCGTGGCCTCACCCTCTGTGGGTGGGGCCACGTTCTGCGTTGTGTGGGCATGAAAAAACTGCACGCCCGGTCGAGGCGTGCAGTGCTGTGGCTATGAAGCCGAGAACCTAGCGCAGGGCGGCGGCGATGCGCTGCGCCACGTAGCGGGAACCTGCCTCGCTGGGGTGCAGGCCCATGTTGTAGTTCGGGGTGGTGGTGTCGATGCTGCCGGAGACCCAGCGCTGCATATCGGGCACGCAGGTGTGGTGGGCGGCGGAACCGGCCTTGATGTCCACGAAGGTGGCGCCGGTCTGGCGGGCCGCCACCTTCTGGTTATCGCGGTTCCAGTTCTCTACATCGCGCAGCAGCGGCACCGGCACGCCCATCGGGGCATTGGGAACCACGTTCAGTGCGCAAAGCATGCCCGAGGTGGGCTCGGTGACCTGCAGCATGCCCGGAATGATGATCTGGATGCGCGGGGAAACGCGACGGATCTGATTCACGGCGTCATGAATATCCTTCAGGTAGGCGTTGTGCACGGCCTGGTTATCGAGGATATTCACGCCATCGCGCACACCGAAGCCACCGTAGTTATTCATGCCCGCGGCCAACACCACGGCGCGGGTGCCGGGGTGAATATCGCCGGCCTGGATGGCGCGGGTGACGCGCTGGGTGGCCACACGCGAGGTCTCGGCGACACAGGACCAGTCAGAGATCGGTGCCTTGGCGATCTGGCCGAGCAGGCGCGGCGCATTATTCGGGGCCTGCAGGCAGCCCTCGCGGTTGGGATAGCCGTTGTACACCTGCGGGTTCATCCCGCGCATGGCGTTGAGGATCTGATCCGGGTTCGCGGAGTAGGAATCACCAAAGTAGGCGATATTGCCCTGCGGGGCGGCGGCCGCCACTGGGGCAGCGCTCACGCCCACCACCGCGGCGGTGGCGACTCCCAGCATAGCGGCGGTAACTTTCTTCAGACCTGTCGTGAATCCCATGGTCATTTTTCCCTTTCATGCGGCTCACCCCGGTTAGGTGCATTCTGCATGAGAATAACCTGAGCCCCAGACGGCCCCAAAAACCTTTAACCCAGCTCACAGAAAACCGCCCCTAGCAGCGGGTGCCAGGGACGGTCAGATAGCGAGCGGGCCGTAGAGTCTGTTTAGCGGCCAGTACCTGCGTAAACGATGGCTTCTTCCTCGCCGCCGAGCTCGAAGCGCTCGTGCAGGGCGCGGGCAGCCTCGGGGAGGTCGGCCTCGCGGACGAGCACCGAGATGCGGATTTCGGAGGTGGAGATGAGTTCGATGTTCACTCCCACATCACGCAGCGCCTCACAGAAGTCGGCGGTGACTCCGGGGTGAGACTTCATGCCTGCGCCCACCAGCGAGACCTTGCCCACCTGGTCGTCGTAGAGCACGTTCTCGTAGCCGGCACCAACCTGCATCTTCTTCAGCAGCTCCATGGCGCGGGGGCCATCGGCGCGCGGGCAGGTGAAGGTGATGTCGGTCTTGCCGTCCTCGAGGGAGGAGACATTCTGCAGCACCATATCGATGTTGATCTCTGCATCCGCGATGGCACGGAAGATGCGGGCGGACTCGCCCGGCAGATCCGAGATTCCCAACACGGTGATCTTGGCTTCCGAGCTATCGGTTGCCACGCCAGTGAGTATTGCTTCTTCCACGGGAATATCCTCCATTGATCCGTCGACGAGGGTGCCAATGTCATTACTGTAGGACGAACGCACACGCAAGGGCACGTTGAATGCGCGGGCGTATTCGACGCTGCGCAGCACCAAGATCTTCGATCCCACAGCAGCCAATTCGAGCATCTCCTCGAAGGAGATCTTGTCTAGTTTGCGGGCATTGGGCACGATGCGCGGATCGGCGGTGTAGACGCCGTCCACATCCGAGTAGATCTCGCACACATCGGCCTCGAGCGCCGCAGCCAGCGCCACCGCGGTGGTATCGGAACCGCCGCGACCCAAGGTGGTGACATCGCGGGTTTCCTTATTCACACCCTGGAAGCCGGCGACGAGGCAAATCTTGCCCTGGTCGAGGGCCTCCTGCACGCGCCCCGGGGTGACCTCGATGATGCGGGCATTGCCGTGCCGCTCCGTGGTGAGCACGCCCGCCTGGGAGCCGGTGAAGGACTGGGCCTTCGCACCGAAGCTCTCAATAGCCATGGCCACCAGCGCATTGGAGATACGCTCCCCGGCGGTGAGCAGCATGTCCATCTCGCGGGCCGGCGGAACGGGATTGACCTGCGCCGCCAAATCGAGGAACTCATCGGTGGTATCGCCCATGGCGGAGCACACCACCACCACATCGTGGCCCTGCTTCTTGGTGGCCACAATACGTTCAGCAACGCTGCGGATACGCTCCGCACTCTCGAGAGATGATCCACCATATTTCTGCACAATCAGTGCCACAGGTGCCGTCCTTTCCTTGGCATGAGGCCCCGCACCGTCTCTACCGTGGGTCCGCGAGGCAATTTCTGCCGAAGTATTGGTTTTTCCGCACTCATCGTACATGGCGCCCACTGCAGGACACTATCGAGTTCACATTCACCCCCAGGGTGAGGATCGCACCACGCCAGCACCGCCACCCCGCGCGCCGCCACGGCTGCGCGCCACCCCTAGCGATACTCTAAGTGCTGTGCCTAATACCCTGCTTGCCATTCTTTTTGCCACTGCCTCTGCGCTGACGATCGCGTGGGGCACGGTTGTGCGGCACAATATCGCACTCGAGGCACCCGAGGGCCGGTCCATCGCCACGGCCATGCGCCGCCCCTTATGGTGGGCGGGCTCTTTTTCGGCGCTCGGCGCCTATGGCCTGCAGGTTGTGGCCCTCGGCTTCGGCACCCTGCTCGTGGTGCAGCCCATCTTGGTGCTCTCCCTCATGTTCACCCTGCCGCTGTCGGCCTACTACGACAAGCACCGGCTCACCTTCGCCGAAATGCTGTGGGCGGGCGTGCTCACCGTCTCCGTATCGGTGCTGGTGTTACTGGGCCGCCCCGCCTCGGGCACCCCTGATCCATCGCTGCACCGCTGGCTGCTGGCCCTCGGCATCGGCGTGGTCGTTCTCGTCGGCCTCGACCGCTGGGCGCAACGCCAAATCCGCCGCGAAAAGGCCCTGCTGCTCGGCATCGTCACCGGCGCCGTGTTCGGCTATGTGGCGGTGCTATCCAAGGCCATCGCCGATATCTTCGTCCACAAAGGCGGGTTCTACGGCATCCTCACCTCCTGGGAGCTTTATGCGCTGATCGCCTGCGCCACCATCGGCACCTTGGTGCAGCAGGTCTCCTTTAATGCCGGCGCGCTCAAAAACTCCCTGCCGGCCATGAAGGTCGCCGAGCCCATCGTGGCCTTCATCTTGGGCTATACGGTGCTAAGCGAATCCTTCCAGGCCACTGGGTGGCAATGGGCGTGGATGGCCCTAGCACTGCTGGCCATGATTGGCTCTACCTTCCAGCTATCGCGGCTGGGAATCGACTAAAAGGCATCGTCCGTGCCAGCGGGCTGAGGCACCGGCGAGTGGGCGTCGATAAGCGCGCATAGGCCCCCGATAGGGGGAACGCTGAACTGGTTTTTCCCAAAGAATGGAACACCAGTGCCCGAAAACCGCGGCGGATACGGTAATGTGCCTCACATGATTCGCGGTAGTCAGGGATTCCTCCTCCTTAGTCGCCGCGGCGGGTGTTAGCGCTTCATTGTTCGTTGGCCGCCCCGTCGCGGAGTTTCTGGCGCGGCCAACATCCCCGAACACTGAACTAAGAAAGCACCCATAGTTATGTCGATGAACGACACTTTCATCTCCGCCCCCACTGAAATCACCACCCCGAACGGCCCGCGTCGCGAGGGGCAGCCGGCATGGAATAAGCAGCGCAACTCCAGCATGCCGAGCACGCGCTACCAGCCCTATCACGTGGAAGTCGAAGACTTCTCGCTGCCGGATCGCACCTGGCCGGACAAGAAGATGACGGTCGCGCCGCAGTGGTGTGCCGTGGACCTGCGCGATGGCAACCAGGCTCTGATCGATCCGATGAGCCCGGAACGCAAGCGCCGCATGTTCGACCTGCTGGTGCGCATGGGCTACAAGGAGATCGAGGTGGGCTTCCCCTCGGCCTCCCAAACCGATTTCAACTTTGTGCAGGAGATCATCAAGGAAGACAAGATTCCCGATGATGTGACCATCCAGGTGCTGGTGCAGGCCCGCGAGCACCTGATCCGCCGCACCTTCGAGGCCTGCGAGGGCGCGAAGAACGTGATCGTGCACTTCTATAACTCCACCTCCATCCTGCAGCGCGATGTGGTGTTCCGGAAGGATAAGGAGCAGATCAAGAAGCTGGCCACCGACGCCGCTGAGCTGATCCAGACCATCGCCAAGGACTACCCAGAGACCAACTGGCGCTGGGAGTACTCGCCGGAGTCCTATACCGGCACCGAGGTGGCCTATGCCAAGGAAGTCATCGACGCCGTCACCGACGTCATGCAGCCCACCCCCGAGAACCCCATGATCATCAACCTGCCTTCCACGGTGGAGATGATCACCCCCAATGTGTACGCCGACTCGATCGAGTGGATGGACCGCAACCTGAACCGTCGCGATTCCATCATCCTGTCGCTGCACCCGCACAATGACCGCGGCACCGGTGTCGCCACCGCCGAGCTGGGCTTCATGGCGGGCGCCGACCGCATCGAGGGCTGCCTCTTCGGCAACGGCGAGCGCACCGGCAATGTCTGCCTGGTGACCCTGGGCCTGAACCTGATGACCCAGGGCGTCGACCCGCAGATCGACTTCTCCGATATCGCCCACATTCGTCGCACGGTGGAGTACTGCAACCAGCTGCGCGTGCCGGAGCGTCACCCCTATGGCGGCGATCTGG
Source organism: Corynebacterium sp. TAE3-ERU30 (assembly GCF_019209925.1). NCBI lineage: Bacteria > Bacillati > Actinomycetota > Actinomycetes > Mycobacteriales > Corynebacteriaceae > Corynebacterium > Corynebacterium sp. TAE3-ERU30. The sequence goes on from NZ_JAHUTO010000003.1 coordinate 276,764, forward strand.
TGTTCACCGCCTTCTCAGGCTCCCACCAGGACGCCGTGAACAAGGGCCTGGACGCCATGGCCGCCAAGCACCGCCCCGGCGCGACCCACACCGATGTGGCTTGGGAGGAACTGCGCGATATCACGTGGGAGGTGCCCTATCTGCCGATCGACCCGAAGGATGTGGGCCGCAACTACGAGGCCGTGATCCGCGTGAACTCGCAGTCCGGCAAGGGTGGCGTCGCCTACATCATGAAGACCGACCACGGCATCAACCTGCCGCGGCCGATGCAGGTGGAGTTCTCCTCCGTGGTGCAGGCCGTGACCGATTCCGAGGGCGGCGAGGTGAACTCGAAGTCCATGTGGGATATTTTCGCGAGCGAGTACCTGGATCGGGTGAGCCCGGTCGAGCAGATCTCGCTGCGCGTGGATAACGCCCAGTCCGATGGCGAGCTCTCGCAGGTGACCGCGAAGCTGGAGATCAACGGCGAGGAAAAGACTGTCTCCGGCCACGGCAACGGCCCGGTGTCCGCCTACGCGAATGCGCTCGAGCAGCTGAACATCAACGTCGAGGTGCTGGATTACTCCCAGCACGCCCGTACCGCCGGCGATGACGCCGAGGCCGCCGCCTTCGTCTACGCCGACGTCAATGGCCAGCAGGTGTGGGGTGTCGGCGTGGCAGGCTCCATCACCTACGCCTCGCTGAAGGCCGTGACCTCCGCGATCAACCGCGCCATGGCCTAGCCTCTCGCTCTCCCACTCCCGAGCGCTCCCCGTGGGCCTCGGGAGTGTGTGCTGCGCGCTTATCGACGCCACCCTCCCGGCAGCAGCATCCTCTGCACCACAGCGGATTCCGCCCTGCCACCTGCACTGGGGGCCGCTCACCTGCCGCGACGCACCCCACCACGTCTCCTCCCCTTGCTAGGATTGTGACCCAAACCACTCTCGATATCGAGCAAAGGAGGATCACATGTCCCGCGCTGACGCTTCCCCACCTACCACCCAGCCATCCGCAGATGGCCCCAACCCCGACGCCAAGTGGCGTGTGATCGGCCCTGGCCTCGTGGCTGCCGCCACCGGTGTCGGCGCCGGCGATCTTGTCGCCACCATGATTGCCGGGCAAAAATTCGGCTACACCCTCCTCTGGGCGGCCGTAGTGGGCGCGATCATGAAGATTGTGCTCGTCGAAGGCGTGGGCCGTTATTCTCTGTCCACCGGCCACACGATCTATACCGGCTGGCGGCGCATTGGCCGCTGGACCAGCTGGTATTTCGCCCCCTATATCGTGGTGTGGGGGTTCGTCTATGGTGCCGCGGCCATGAGCTCCACGGCGCTGCCGCTGGCCGCACTTTTCCCCGGCACCACTCTCACCTGGTGGGCGATCGGCACGGGCATTCTCGGGTTCATCCTCACCTGGATAGGCCGCTACGAGTTCTTCGAAAAACTTATTGCCGTGCTGGTGGGGCTCATGTTTCTCACCGTGGTCGGCATTGCCACACTCTCCCTGCAGCACCTGCCCGAGATCCTCACTGGGCTCGTGCCCCGCATCCCTGAGGGCTCGGGGGTCTACGTGCTCTCCCTCGCCGGCGGCGTCGGCGGCACCATCACCCTGGCCGCCTATGGCTATTGGTGCCGTGAAAAAGGCTGGCGCACTCCCGGCTGGATGAAAGTGATGCGGATCGATAACACCGTCGCCTATGTGGTCACCGGCATCTTCGTGATCGCCATGCTGATCCTCGGCGCCGACCTGCTCTACTCCGCCAATATCGCAGTCGACAACGGCGACAAGGCGCTGCTTGGGCTCTCCGATGTGCTGGCGGAGCGCTATAACCCGACCATCGGCACGATCTTCCTCATCGGCTTCTGGGCGGCCAGCTTCTCCTCGGTGCTGGGCGTGTGGAATGGCGTCTCCCTGATGTTCGCCGACTACATCGGCCACCTGCGCAAGCTCCCCGAGAACCACCCCTCCACCACCACCGGCGGCAAGTACTACAAGCTCTACACCCTGTGGCTGACCTTCCCGCCCATGCTGCTGCTCTTCCTCGGCCGCCCCGTGGCCTTGGTGCTGCTCTATGGTGTGCTCGGTGCGTTCTTCATGCCCTTTTTGGGCTTTACCTTGCTCATCCTGCTCAATACCGATGCCACCCCGAAGCAATGGCGCAATGGCTGGTTCGCCAACACGATGATGGCCATCATCTCTCTGGCCTTCGTGGCTATCTGCGTGAACGAGATCATGGGCTACTTCTAAAGGCCACCGCCCCGCGCCCTGCACCTAGTCCGCGGGATCGACGCGGTTGTGGTTTAGCATAGGAATCTATGAGCAACGGTAACCATCATCTGAGCCGCGAAGAGCGCAGGGCGCGTCGACAAGCCGAGCTCGAGCGGGCCCCCTTTGTGGTTGCCACGGTGCAGACCTCGGGTATTCACCCCGCGTCGGCGCGGATGGTTGCCATCGATTTGGCCACCTTCACTCCGAGTGGTGAGCTCGATGAGCACGTGCACCATGTGCTCAATCCGAAGGCGGATCCGGGACCGCCGCATCTGCACGGGCTGAGCAAAGAGGAGGTGGCGGCGGCCCCCACCTTCGCCGGGGTGGCGAAAAGTATATGCCGCATGATCGACGGCCGTACCCTCATCACCTTCGACATGGCCCTCACCTGGGGTTTCATTGTCTCGGAATCGAAGCGGGCCATCGCCCATAACCGGCGCGCCCACGCCCCGAAGCAGCGGCGGCGGCGCGGCGGCAAGCGCAATCGCTCGAATTTCGGCCATGTGCCCAAGCCGGTGGCCCTCATCGACATGCTCACCACCGTGCGCCGCACCGGCGCCACGATCGAGGACGAGCGGCTGCGCGGTGTGGCGCGCCAGTGGGGGCTATTCGACGGCTCCCCGCAGGCAAGCCGCGAACGCGCCAGCGTCCCCGAGGCGGAGTTTTCCTTCGAGTCCACCCAGCTCACCTGGGATCTCTATGCGGCCATAGAGAATCCCGTGAGCTATAAGGCCGAGGAGTTGAAGGCGGATCGCTGCGGCCTGCAGCGCACGGTGCTGCGCGTGGATGCCGCCCAAGCCGACGCCGCCGCGGAGAACCCCGGGGCGTATCAGCCCGGAGGCTCGCTGCAACCCGGCATGGAGGTGGTGCTCACCCCGCAGATCGAGCTGCCCGATACCGAGATCATTCAAGCCGCGATCGATGCCGGGTTGAGCTACAGCGAGAAGCTGGGCCGTGGCTCCTCGCTGGTGATCTGCAATCACACCCAGGATCTCAAGGGCAAGGCGATGCACGCACAGCGGAAGAATATTCCACTCATGGCCGATACCGCTTTCGTGGAGCTGGCCCGTCAGGCCGCCACAGCAGCAGAGAACTAGGCGGCCAGCTCAGCCCTCGGTGCCGAGGCGCGCCTATGAGCAGGCGTGCCCCTCCCAGCGGCGGTTGAGGCTACAATTTCTAAACCATGAGCATCAACCTTCCTCGGCCTCTCCGCCGTCTGCGCGCCACCCTTGCCACGACGGCAGCTTCAGCAGCCACTGCGGCCTCGCGTGCGACCGGCCGCGGTGCCGGCGGCATGATCGGCGGCCTGGTGGCCAATGCAATCGACCCCACGATCATGACCACCGTGGCGAAGAACCGCCCCACCGTGCTGATCACCGGCACCAATGGCAAGTCCACCACGACCCGCATGACAGCGAACGCCCTGCGCAGCCGCTATACCGTGGCCACCAACGATGGCGGCGACAACATGGACGCGGGCATTATCTCCGCGCTCATGGCCGGCAAGGATGCCAGCCACGTGGTGCTGGAGTGCGATGAGCTGCACGTGCCGAAGGTGGCCGACCGGCTTCACCCCACCGCACTCATCCTGCTCAACCTCACCCGCGACCAGCTGGACCGGGTCGGCGAGATCAATAAGCTCGAGCGCGCACTCCGCGCCTGCGTCGAGGCCCACCCCGAGATGACCGTGATCGCCAATTGCGATGACGTGCTGGTCACCTCGGTTGCCTTCGACGCCGAGAACGTGGTGTGGGTTTCTGCCGGCGCCGGCTGGATCGGCGATTCAGTGTCCTGCCCGCGCACCGGCTCCCATGTGGTGCACAACGGCGATGATTGGTACGCCACCAAGCCGCTGGCCGATGGCCGCGAGTTCCGCCGCCCCGAGCCGAGCTGGGTGATCGATGATGAGGCGCTGCGCTCCCCGCTGGGCGATACGCCGCTGGATTTGAAGCTGCCGGGCACGGCCAATCGCGGCAATGCCGCCCAGGCCATTGCGGCGGCGGTGAGCTGCTTTGATATCAGCCTCGATGGCGCCCGTGACGCGGTGGAAGAGGTGGATAATGTGGCCGGCCGCTACTCCACTATCCAGTTCGAGGGCCGTGAGGTGCACATGCTGCTGGCCAAGAACCCGGCCGGCTGGCAAGAGGCGCTGTCCATGCTCGATCGCGAGGCCGACGGCCATGTGATCGCCGTCAACGGCCAGGTGGCCGATGGCGAGGACCTTTCGTGGCTGTGGGATGTGGTGTTTGAGAACTTCGAGAACCTTCACGTGCACGCCGCCGGCGAGCGCGGTACTGACCTTGCGGTCAGGTTGAAGTATGCCTCGATTGATCACGACCTCATCCACGATCCCGTGGAGGCCATTCGCGCCTGCCCGCCCGGCCGGGTGGAGGTGCTGGCCAATTACACGGCTTTCCGTGATCTGAAGAAGGCTCTCGAACGTTCGCTGCAGGCAGCCAAGGAAGGAAACGAGTAAATGACTCTCACTATCGGACTACTGCTGCCTGATGTGCTCGGCACCTATGGCGACGATGGCAATGCCCTCGTGCTGCGCCAGCGCGCCCGGCTGCGCGGCATCGATGCCGATATCCATCGGATCACCCTGCAGGACGCCATCCCGGATTCCTGCGATCTCTACTGCATGGGCGGTGGCGAGGACGCAGCCCAGGTGTTGGCGGCGGAGCATCTGCGCGCCCACGGCGGCCTTATCCGTGCTGCAGAGAAGAAGACCCCGATCCTGAGCATCTGCGCCGGTTTTCAGGTACTCGGCGAGTCTTTCCACGCCTCCGGCGGGGTACACGAGGGCTTGGGGCTTATCGACGCCACCACCGCGCAACTACGCACCCGCGCCATCGGTGAAGTGGAGGCCACGCCCTCCACGGTGCTCACCGAGCAGATCTCCGATGCGCAGCGCATCAGCGGCACGGTGAGCCTGCGTCTGAGCGGCTTCGAAAACCACATGGGATCGACCGTGCTGGGGCCAGATGCCCAGCCGCTCTGCTCGATTACTCGCGGTGTCGGCAACACCGATTCCGGGCATGGCGCCGGCTGCGATGGCGCTATCCAGGGCACCGTGATCGCCACCTATATGCACGGGCCCTTCTTGGCCCGTAACCCGCATATCGCGGATCTTCTCTTGGCCCGCGCCATGGGGGTGGAGTTCACTGATCTCGAGCCGCTGGTGCTCGATGAGGTCTCGCAGCTGCGCGAGGAGCGCCTCGAAGACTAGCTGGCCGCGGCTAGACCACCCTTAGAGCCGGTGGCGGCCGGTGAGCGCGCGGGAGAGCGTGAGTTCATCGACAAACTCCAGATCGCCGCCCAACGGCATGCCGGAGGCCAGCCGCGAGATCACCAGATCAGGGAAATCACGCAAAAGCCGCGCCAAATACGAGGCGGTGGCTTCGCCTTCGGTATTGGGATCGGTAGCGAGGATCACCTCGCTGATATCGGGGGCGGACTCGCCCTCGCGATCCTCGAGAACCCCACCAATGCGCTGCAGTAGCTGTGAGACGGTGAGATCCTTTGGGCCCACATTGTTCAGCGGGTCCAGTGCCCCGCCGAGCACGTGATAGCGGCCCTCGTATTCCCCAGTGCGTTCGATCACCTGAATATCTTTGGGTTCTTCCACGACGCAGATGACGCTGGGGTCGCGCTGGGAGTCAGCGCAGATGCGGCACAGCTCATCGCGGGACACATTGCAGCAAATACGGCAGAAGGTGACCCCACCACGCACTGCGCCGAGCGCATTTTGGAGCCGCTCGACATCCTCGGAATCGGTGTTGAGCAGGTGAAAGGCGATCCGCTGCGCGGACTTCGGCCCCACTCCTGGGAGCCGAGAAAGCTCGTCGATGAGATCTTGGAGCGGGCCTTCGAACATGCGGGGTGAGTGTCCTTCGTGTGCCGGTCTATTCCCGCCAGTGCGCGGGTCGACCTCGGTAGTGGGGTGGGGTGCTCATCGGTGTGGCGTAACCGCCACAGGCCGCTATCGCTGCTGGGAGTGTACACACAAACACCCCGCACGGGGCGGGGCGCTGAATGTGACCAGACGTCTCGGTCAGGTTTTAGCCGAGCATGCCGTCCAGGTCGCCACCGAAGCCAGCGTTTTGCAGCGGGCCCATCTTCTCCTCGGCTACATCGGAGATGCGCTTGTGCGCGTCCTCGAGGGCACCGAGCACGAGATCCTGCAGGGTCTCAACATCCTCCGGATCGACAACCTTGGGATCGATCTCGACGCCGGTGATGTGGCCGGCACCGTTCATGGTGGCCTTGACCAAACCATTGCCGGCCTCGCCAACGACCTCGGTGGCCATAATTTCCTGCTGGGCCTGCTGCAGCTGCTCCTGCATCTGCTGGGCCTGGGCGAGAATCTGCTGCATATCGGGCTGAGTCATGGTTGTTGCCTTTCTTAGGGGGTATCTTTATCGCCCCAACGAGTGTAGACGTTTTATACCAGCTTCGCTCCCAGCTGCTCCTGCAATAGCTCGATCGCCACAGTGCGCTGGTCACGCCTATCGGCGCTGCCCTCACCCTCCGCGGCCTCGCGGGCGAAGGACTCTTCCACATCCTCTGGGCTTTCCTCCACCGGCTGGGGCGGGGTGGGCGCAGGCGGGCGCGGCGGGGCGGCCGCTTCGGGGGCCGCATCCTCCGGCTCGGGCTCTGGGGGCAGCGGCACCGAATCCGCCATGCCCGCGTAGGGGTCGCGACCGCTATAGTCGCTCGGCTCCTCCGGCTCGGGTGGCGGGGGTTGCTGCCCAGGCCGGGCATGGGGGTTGCCGCGGGCTGCCCTTTCCTGCCAGCGGCGCCGCGGCGGAGCCTCCTTCTTCTTTTCCGGTTCCGGTTCGCGAACTGGGGCGGAGGTGCCGGGTTCGGGAGGTAGCTGCGGGGCCACCCAGCCGCCGGGTGCCCGTCGGGCGGGGCGGGCCGGCTCCTCGTCCTCTGCGTCGCTGTCCTCGGACTCGGTGGGCGTGGCCGCAGGGGCCGGCGCGCGCGTTCCGATCACGCAGCTGACCGTCACCTTCATGCCTGTGACCTGCTCGACCGCGCGGGCGATCACCTCGGCGTGCTCGGGTGCGGAGAGCCGCGCCGCCAGCGCCCCCGTGTGGTGGCCGAGCTGCAGCGCCTCTGGGGTCTCTTCCAGTACCTGCGCCTCAGCGATCATCACGCCCGTACGCGCATTGGCGTTGAAGATCGCGCTGCGAATCTCCGGCCACTGCTGGGCAATGCTGTGCTGTGTCTCCGCAGCGCTTGTCGACGCCTCCTCGCGGCGCTCCTCCCGCTCCGGCGCGGCAGTGGGCTCAGCGGCGGGCTCCGGCGCAGCAGGCGCCGCAGGCGTGGACTCGGGCTGCTGCGGGGCCGCGGCGGGAGCAGCGTTGCGCTGCTCTTGATGTTCTTGTTGTTCTTTCTGCTCGCGTTCGCGCTGCTCCCGCTGCTCACGTTCCCGTTGTTCGCGCTGTTCGCGTTCGCGCTGCTCCCGCTGCTCGCGCACGGATTTCCGCTCAAAGCGGCGGGATGGCTTTTTCTCCTCGCCCTCGCTCTGGCCGCCCCGCGGCGCGGCCGCAGTTGTGGCCCCGCCGGCGGTGCCGAGGGCAGTTCCGGCGCTTCCTGCGGTGGCGGCGGGCAGCATGAGCTTGGCGCACATGACCTCCAACAGCAGCCGGGCGGAGGTGGCGCCGCGCATATCGCTGAGCCCCTCGTTGGTCAGCGCGGCCATGCGGGCCAGCTGTTCCGGGCTGAAGCGTTCGGCCTGCTCGGCCAGCACTTCTTCGCGCCCGGTGGGCACATCGACCAGCCCGTGGTTCATGGCGTCGTGCACGGTGCGCACCACCATGAGATCGCGCAGGCGGTTGAGCAGGTCGAGGGCGAATTGGCGGGGCTCGAAGCCACCTTCGATCACGTCGTCGACGGTGGCAAACATGGCGGAATAATCTTCGTTGGCGAGGGCCTCCACGGCGGCGTCGAGAAGCGAATCATTGGTCACTCCGAGCAGCAGCACGGCCTGTTCATAGCTCAGTCCTTCGGGCCCGGCGCCGGCGAGCAGCTGGTCCAGGATGGACAGCGAGTCGCGCGGGGAGCCGCCGCCCGAGCGGATCACCAGCGGGTACACGGCGTCATCTACCTGGGCGTTCTCGGCCGCCACGGTGCGTTCCAGCAGCCCGCGCATCGCCATGGGGGTGAGCAGGCGGAAAGGATAGTGGTGGGTACGCGAGCGGATGGTGCTGATCACCTTTTCCGGCTCGGTGGTGGCGAAGATGAAAATGAGGTGCTCTGGCGGCTCCTCCACGATTTTCAGCAGCGCATTGGAGCCCTCGGTGGTGATCATGTGCGCCTCATCGATGATGAACACCCGATAGCGGGACTCCGCCGGTGCGTAGTAGGCGCGATCGCGCAGCTCGCGCATATCGTCTACGCCGCGGTGGCTGGCGGCGTCGAGTTCGGTGACGTCGAGGTTGCCGGGCCCACCCGGGGCCAGGGACACGCAGGAAGGGCACACCCCGCAGGGAGTGGAGGTGGGGCCGTTTACGCAGTTTAAGGAGCGCGCCATGATGCGCGCGGAGGAGGTTTTACCGCAGCCCCGCGGCCCCGAGAACAAATAGGCATGGTTAATGCGGCCAGAGTCGAGCGCCACCGATAGCGGTTGGGTGACGTGCTCTTGGCCGACAACTTCTGCGAAGGACGCGGGACGGTACTTGCGATAGAGAGCCACGGTACGGAAGTGTACCCGTTCACCTTCTTCTCTCCCCCGCTGTGTGGCTAGTCGCCGAGTGCTCGGTGTGGGCGGCCCTGACGCCGCAGCGGCAGTGGGCGTCGATACGCATCGGCCATGCTGGGATGGGGGCTAAACTGAGGGGTTATGAGCCTTCAGACGAGTCTGTCCATGCCGGCCGGGCGCGGCCATCTTGAGTCCGCGCGTCACTCCAGCGGGGAACTGCTGTTCATGTCCGAGCTGGCGGATTTCAGCGAGAATAGTTCGATTCGGGGCGGGGTTCCGGTGATCGCGCCGTGGTTTTCGAAGGATCTGGGCCACGATGAGCTGCAGCACGGCTGGGCGCGGCGCATTCCGTGGGAGGTGCAGGACACCACCGGCGGCATCGATGCCCGCTGTACCCACGATGGCTGGGATCTACGTTTTTCCGCGCAGCACACCGAGCAGGGTTTCGCACTGATGCTGCGAGCGCATAATCTCACGGAGTATCGCCGCCTCATCCAGCTGGCATTTCACCCCTATTTTTTGGTCGATGATGTCACCGGAACGGAGGTCGCAGGCGCGGAGCGCCGCTGGCTTTTCGACGGCACCGCCACGGACGAGCGCGTCGCCACCGAGCAGTATTCCCCCTTCACCATCAGCGATGGTGCGCGCACGCTGACCATCACCTCCCAGGGCACTGATCACGTGGTGGTGTGGAATCCGGGCGCGGCCGCCGATGAGAATATCGGGGATCTGCAACAGGGCGATTGGAAGCGCTTTGTGTGCGTGGAGCCGGCGCTGCTGGGGCCGGACTCGGCGGGGCATTCGGTGGGGCCGGAGGATTGGGCCGCCATCGGCATGACGGTGAAGGTGAGCTAGCCCAGCTTTCCTACCCGCTGATACACCACAGCCACCGACTGCCCTAGTGGCGAGTCGGTGGCTGAGCTATGCGCGGCTCTGTGGGTGTTTAGACCAACAGTTCGGCGATCTGGATGGTATTCAGTGCCGCGCCCTTGCGCAGGTTATCGCCGGAGACCACGAGGATCAGGCCCTTGTTATCGTCCACGGTCTGGTCCTGGCGGATGCGACCCACCAGCGAGGGGTCGGTGCCGGCGGCGGCCAGCGGGGTGGGCACGTCTACCAGCTCCACACCGGGGGCATCGGCCAGCAGCTGCTTGGCCTCCTCCACGCTGAGAGAGTTCTCAAACTGGGCGTGGATGGTCAGGGTGTGGCCGGTAAAGACGGGGATGCGCACGCAGGTGCCGGAGACGCGCAGCTCGGGGATACCGAGGATCTTGCGGGACTCGTTGCGTAGCTTCTGCTCCTCATCGGTTTCGAGGGAGCCATCGTCGACCATGTTGCCGGCCAGCGGCACGGCGTTGAAGGCGATCGGGGCCACATAGGGGCCGAGATCGGTGGGGTTGAGCACGGAGCCGTCGAGGGCGAGCTGCTCGGCGGAGGCCTCCACTGCTCGAGTTTGCTCGGCCAGTGCCTGCACCCCGGCCAAGCCGGAGCCGGACACAGCCTGGTAGGAGGAGACGTGCAGCACCTTCAGCCCGGCCTTGTCGTGCAGCGGCTTGAGCACCGGCATCGCGGCCATGGTGGTGCAGTTCGGGTTGGCGATGATGCCCTTGGGCACCTCGTTCTTGGCCTCCGGGTTCACCTCGGAGACGATCAGCGGCACCTCCTCGTCCTTGCGCCATGCGGAGGAGTTATCCACCACGGTGGCACCGGCCTCGGCGAAGAGCGGGGCGTACTGCTTGGAGGTGGAGCCGCCCGCAGAGAACAAGGCGATGTCGATACCCTGCAGCGATTCCACGGTGGCCTCGGCGAGGTCCTCGACCTCCACGTCCTTACCGTCGTAGGTGAGGGTGGTGCCGGCGGAGCGCTTGGAGGCGAAGAAGCGGATAGCGTCGAGCGGGAAGTTGCGCTCTTCGAGCAGGGTGCGCATCACGCGACCGACCTGGCCGGTGGCGCCAACTACTGCAACAGTCGTCATGGGGAATCAGCCGCCCTTTCTGAAGACGGTAGAGGACATACAGTGGCTACTTATGCTACGCCCGCCCTGTCTAAGGGCCAATGAAGGGCCCGTTATTCGGGTGAAATCTCACATCCCGCCGCGGCGGTGGCCTCCTCGGGCTGGCCAGCGGGCGGAATCTTCTCCAGCACCCAGCGTCGAAACTGCTCCGCCGCGGGGGTGAGATCCCCCGTGGCGCGCCACACGAGGCCGAGCTCGCGGTAGCAGGCAGGGCGCAGCGGGCGCAGCACGAATCCCTGTTGGGCTGTCCCGCCGGTCAGATAAGGATCGTTCATCGGCAGCAGCGCCACCCCCAGTCCCGCGCTCACCAGCCCAGCGACGGTGGACAGCTCCATGGAGTCGAAGGCCACCGGCGCGGTGATACCGGAGGCGGCCACGAGATCATCGAGCAATTGCCGGGTGCCATAGCCCACCTTGGTGGCGATAAAGGGCTGACCGTCCACTTCCTCCATGCTGATCGGCGCCGAACCAGGCGCGGCCAAGCGATGGCCGATGGGGCAGGCCACCGCTAGGGGCTGCCGGTAGAGCTGACGCCAGTGCAGGGCGTCGGCGGCGACACCGCGGGGCTGCGGCCCCACCAAGGCCAGATCGGCCTCATCTGCGTGCACCCGCTCGATCAGCCCCGAGGCGGGCCCCTGGTGCAGGGCGAAGTGCACCCCTGGGTGGGCGCGGCGATAATCGCGGATGAGATCCGGCACCATCCACGTACCCAGCGAATGCATGAAGTCGAGGCGGATGGTGCCATGTTCGGGATCGAGCAGCCGTGAAATATCCAGCTGGGTGGCGTCGAAGCGGGCAATGATGCTCTCTGCGGCGCGGCGCAGCGTCTCGCCGCGGGTATTGATCACGAGGGTGCGGCCGCGGCGCTCGAAGAGTTCGGCGCCCACCTCGCGTTCGACGCGCTGGAGCACGCGCGTCACGGTGGGCTGGGCCATGCCGAGTTCATCGGCGGTGGCGGTGATGTGTTGATTGCGGGCGATAGCCACAAATACCCGCAAGTCCTCGATGCTCACAGAGCTCATATGCCCTCCCCGCGGCTATATACCGAAAATGCATGGAACTTCTCTTTTTTCTACATTTTACTAATCATCGCTGTGAGCGCACCATGGTGTGCATGTCCGTCACACCCCCGAGCCGCCCCGCCGCCACGCTGCCGCCTGGCCTCGAGCGCACCGACCCCGACTATCGCCGCGTCTTGGGCGCGACCCTCGCGGCGGGTCTCGCGGCCTTCAACACGCTCTACTGCACACAGGCGATGCTGCCGCGACTGACCACCGCCTTCGAGATCACTCCGACGATCAGCGCGCTCACCGTCTCCGCGACCACCGGCGCGCTGGCGCTATGCGTCGTCCCAGCCTCGATCCTCTCGGAGCGCTTTGGGCGCGGGCGGATCATGACGATCTCGCTGATCGCCAGCATCCTCATCGGACTGCTCCTCCCCTTCTCCCCGACGGCCACCTGGCTGATTATCGGCCGCGGCATCCAAGGGGCGATGATCGCCGGCGTGCCCGCAGTGGCCATGGCGCTGCTCTCGGAGGAACTCGCCCCCGACGCGCTCGCGAAGGCGATTGGCGTCTATATCGCCGGCACCTCTCTCGGCGGACTCTCGGGCCGCCTCATTCCCGCCGGAGTCCTGGAACTGTCCACGTGGCGCTGGGCGCTCGGGGCCAATCTGCTCTTCGCCGGTATCTGCGCGATTATTGCGATCATCGCCCTGCCGCCGCAGCGGCGTTTCCAACCAAAGAAGCTGCGCTTCCGCGGCGAGCTGCAGGCCATGGTCGGACATTGGAAAAACCCGCGGCTTGCCGGGCTCTTTCTCATCGCCGGGCTGGCCATGGGCGTATTTGTCTCGCTCTATAACTATGTGGGCTTCGTCCTCATCAACGATTTCGGCCTCAGCGAGGCACTGGTCGGCGTGGTCTTCCTCCTCTACTTGGCGGGCACCTGGTCCTCGGCCCGCGCCGGGGTGTGGAGCAGTAAATATGGCTCCGGCATCACCCTGGTGTGCGGTGCTGGCGCGTCTCTGATCGCGCTGCTCGTCTGCCTCGCCCCGCAATTGGGCGTGCTCATCGCGGCGATCCTGGTATTTACCGCCGCCTTCTTCGTCGTCCACTCCACGGCCTCGGCGTGGGTAGGCCACACCGCCGTCGAGAACCGCGCGGAGGCCTCGAGCACCTACGTGGCCTGCTACTACTTGGGATCCTCCGTGTTCGGCTGGCTATCAGGGTTGCTTTTCGACGCCACCAACTGGACCGGGCTGATCCTCGGCTTGGCCGCGATGAGCACACTCACCCTCGGCATTGGCGCGGCGCTCTTTGTCGCTTCACGACGCTCCTAGCCAGCCGCCCCTCCCCAATTGGAGGCCCCATTTTCCACGGATACACTCGTGGCTATGAATGCTGGTGCGCTCCCCCTGCCCACTCCGTCGACCCGCGCCGATACCCGCAGCCGCCGCGGCCGGCAGCGGGCACTGCCCGCCACGGTGTGGCTGATCGCGCTTGTCTTGATCTCCGTGGCGCACCCCATCATCCCGCATCACCAGTGGGTGCTCACCCACACCTTCACCCTGGGGGTGCTGAGCAACTCCATTCTCATCTGGTCCTGCCAGCTCAGCGACCAGCTGCTGCACCTGCGCCCCACACCGGCCACCTTCCGTACTCGGTTGTGGATTATCGGCGGCCTGAACCTCGGCATCGTGGGCGTGCTACTCGGCCAGCTGCTCACCCCAGCGCTGGACTGGGACGCCCCCGTCTTAAGCCTTGGGGCCCTGATCGTCGCCCTCAGCGTGCTGGCTAATGCCCTCCACCTCATCCTGCTGCGCCGCAGCACCCGCCGCCCGCAGCGCTTTGGCCCTTCCCTCTGGCTCTTTGTGGCGGCCCAGGGCGTCTTTGCCTATGACGTGCTCGATACCGCGCTCGCGCAGTTCAGCACGCTCAGCGCCAAAACGGACTCCACCGCGATCCTCGGGCACGTGATCACCAATATCTTTGGCTTCGTCGGGCTGACCGCGGCCGGCGCGGCCGCGCTGCTTTTCCCCACCATCTGGCGCGCCCAGGGCTCTTTTCGTTTCGATGGACCTATCGCTGGTGTTCTCGGCGGTGGCATCCTCGTTGCCCTCTGCGGGCTGCGCCTGCAGCTACTGCCGCTCGTCGGCGTCGGCCTAGCCCTCTACACCCTCGGCTGGCTGGGGCGCTGGCTCAGCTGGATTCCCGTGATGCGCGCAGTGCTTGCCACCCCGCGCGATCGCATCACCTTCTCCTCTCTGGCATTGGCCACCGCTCCCCTCTGGCTCATCGGCTCCACTGCTCTTCTCAGCGCCACCTTGCTGCGCGGCCAGGCCCCCGAGCTGCCCGTCCTAGCGCTCCTCGTGGGCTTCGCCGCCCAGTTGCTGATCGGCACCCTTTCCTTCCTGCTCCCCAGCATGCTGGGCGGCGGCCCGGGCGCGGTCCGCGCTGGTCTATATCGCCTCCAGACCGCAGGGCTCTTGCGCTGGACCCTGCTCAATGGCGGCCTGCTGATCTGGCTGCTGCCGCTGGGCTCTAGCTGGTTGAAGCTGGCGGTTTCGATCGTGGCCACCGGCTCGCTCGCGGCCTTTTTGCCGCTGCTGTTGAGCTCCCGGCGCGCCCAACGGGCCGTGCTGGCCGGCACCCGCGAGGGCCCCGCCCCACGCACCCACACCCCGGTACACCAGATCACGGCGGGAATCGCCGTGCTGGCGCTCTTGTGCGGCCTCTTCGCGCTCACCGCTGCCGCAACACCCACACCGGCATCCAGCATGGACACCACCGAGCTCAGAGTGGAGGCAGAACGTTATGCGCTGTAGCGCCGCAGGCAGTAGCGGGGCCAAGCGCGTGGGCTCCTAGCCGCCCACGGTGGTTGTATAGAGGCCCGCTTCCCCAAGGCCGGAACCCCTACTTTTGTGAATCGCCAGTTCATCGACGCAGAGCGTGGCGCCTAGAGTCGCAGTATTGTCAGCGATCCGTAGCGGAGGGTGTATCCGCGCCCACCTGCCGCCCGCACCGTTCGAGGAATCTGAGAAACCACACTGTAGACTTGGGCGCAGAATAAAGAGACACGGTATTCTCAACCGGCAGAAGACAACGCCCCACACCTGTGGGGCTCAATGCAACAAGGAGTGCAGCATGGGTTTGTTCCGCACAATCCGAAAGGCACGCTTAAAGTCCAAGGCCGAAATCAAGGCTGCTAAGGCGCGCGCCAAGAAGGAAGCCAAGGAGGCCGCGAAGCTGGAGTACAAGCGCGATAAGCTCCTCGCTAAGCAGGAAAAGAACCTGCTCAAGGCGGATCGTAAGGGCATGAAGAACAAGCGCAAGCACGAGCGTAAGCGCGCCCAGCAGGAGCTGGATAAGCTCAAGGCCGGCAAGTTCAATAAAAAGAACGCGCAGCGTTATGCCGGTTTCGCCCGCACCTTGGCGCCGCTTCTCTTGCCGCTCGTCTATCGCGGTATCACTTGGGCGAAGGAGCAGCGTATTCAGCAGCGCTCCCGCAAGCTCGGAGTCGCGCCGGAGCAGCTGGCCCAATTCAATGGCCACGGCGCAGCCGTTAAGGCCCGTATCGCAGGAATCAGCGCCAACGTGGAGAAGTCCTCGTTGCCCCATGGTTTTGTGATGGATGTCGAGGATCGCCTGAAGGAGCTGGACGCCGCCGTGGATAACGCGGAATTTATGACCGTCGAGCAGCGCCGTCGCTCCCATGCCTCCATTAATCGCGATCTCGACCAGATCATGCACGAGGTCAATTCCAAGCTGAAGTCTTAAGCCCGTCTCGCGGCACTCGCCGCCACCGTACATAGCCCACGCTGGGCCCCTCTTACTGGGGATTTGCCAGCGTGGGCGATTTTTTTCGCTAGGACAATTCTAGGGCCTTTAGGTTTCGCTCAGTAATTATGGATAGCGTTCTCATATAAAATATATACGTGAAGTGCTTTCTAGTCTAAAATTAATTGCAAAAGATAATTCTTCTTGTATTATTGTCAATAGGTAGCACGCGGCGTCAGATATGCCCTATACATAGCTCGCCGCACACAGCTACAACAAACACAGCAAACGAAGAATCGTTTGAGGAGAGGTAGAAACATCATGGCCCGTAGAGAAGTCACCCAGTATTTTGATGATCTCGATCAGACCCCGCTGGAAGAGGACGCCGTCCATATCGTCCACTTCGCCGTCGAGGGTCGCGAGTATGTGCTGGATTTGTCGGCAGAAAACGCCGCCAAGTTCCGCCAGGACCTGCAGCCGTACATGACTGCCGGCCGCGCCGTGAGCACCGCAGGTCGTGGCCGCCGCAAGGCCGCCGCTGCGACAGGGCGGAATAACCAGTCCCGCGAGATCCGCAAGTGGGCACAAGACAATGGTTATAAGGTCGCCGCTCGTGGAAAAATCCCCCAAGAGGTCTACGACGCCTACTATGAGGCCCACGCCAAGTAGAGTTTTAGGTAGATCGCCCTCTCTGAGCCCAACTCAGCCCCCTCACCGTACTGATCCCAGTAATGTGGAGGGCTGAGTTTTTTTATTCGCACTCCCTAGTCGAAGGATGGACCTCGTGACTATTCGCCACCTCCGCCAGCTCCCCTTTATTTTCGGCACCGTTGTGGCCCTTGGTCTGGCAGGATGTACCGATTCCTCCCCCTCCCCAGACCCAGCAAGCGACGGGGCGGAAGCCAGCAGCGAGGAGGCGTCGACAAGCGATGTGCAGCCCGCGCTAGCAGTGGACACCCTCCCCGAGGTGGCTCGGGGCACAGGTGAGCAATGCCCCTATCTGGATACGCAATTTGTGGCCAATACCAATGGCCAGCGCGTGCTTGATCAGGGCGTGGATACTCGTTTTGATCCCCCTGCCTGCGTTTTTTGGTCCTATGGGGATAAGCCGCAGGTGCTAGTGAGTGTGCGCCATAACGAAAATGAGGCCATCGCGCGCCAGGTGGTGGATTGGGCGGCGCCAGTGGATGTCACCGAGCCAGCCGAGCAGCCCGCCGGTTTTCAGGGCGGGCGCGGCAGCCTCGGCGCGTCGGGGATAGAGGGCTACTCGGTGTACGCGGTAGCGAAGGGCACGACCAGCGTGGTGGTGTTCAGCGATCAGGAACAAACCATCAAGCCCGAGTCGATCGCGGAGAGTGTTATCTCCAAC
This sequence comes from Corynebacterium sp. TAE3-ERU30, assembly GCF_019209925.1. Lineage (NCBI taxonomy): Bacteria > Bacillati > Actinomycetota > Actinomycetes > Mycobacteriales > Corynebacteriaceae > Corynebacterium > Corynebacterium sp. TAE3-ERU30. The sequence goes on from NZ_JAHUTO010000003.1 coordinate 293,878, forward strand.
CTCGGGCTCTAGGGCCTAGACGGCTACGTCGTTATAGGGCAGCAGCGGCGAGATCATCGGGAACACCAGGTCCATCAAAAGGAAGAACACGCCGACGAGAAGCGCGATGAGCAAAATGAGCTTCACCGGCCATGGGCCGGGTAGCAAGCGCCAGATCCATCCATACATTTAGCGTTCCTCCAGCTCCGGCGGGGTGAATCCGCCCTGTTTATCGTAGTGGGCCACCTGCATGGCGTGAATAATCATGCGCTCCGCATTAGAAAATTGCGGGTGGCAGGTGGTCATGGTCATCAGCGCCTCGGCGTTGAGGGCGTCCGGATCATCATCCGTCACCCCGGGGATGGTCTCCAGAACGGAGACGTTCGTCGGGGTGGTGATAGTGCGGCCATAGACCGAGTGATAGTCGCCCGAGACGATGCGCTGGCGCTGCTCCGGGGTGAAACAGTCGGTGCGCTGATCACCGTCACCCATCGGCAGCACCCGATAGACCTCCCAGGTGTCCTGGGTCTCCACCACCACGGCATCACAGGTATTGAGCTTGCCGAGATCATTAAAGGGCGCGCCCTTGCCCACGCGGTGGCCCGCGATGGCGAAGTTACCGGCCTCACCGGGCATCTCGGTCTCGGTATAGCGGCCAGGCCCCGAGAGCAGCGTGTGATCGTCGGTGCCCTCCAGAATGGCGAAGTGATAGTCCGAGCCGAAACTCGGCACATACATGCGTGCGAAGGCATCGCCCAGCTCGGGCACTTTCTTCTGCCGCGGATTCGACCACTGGTGATCCAGCTCTTCATTAGCGGCAGCCTGCTTCTTGCCCGCCTCGAGATTCGTCCAATAGGCCTCGTAGTAGGCGAAGAGCAGGATGAGGACACCGATGGTCAGTAGCAGCTCACCAAGGATCTGTACGACACCGGGGCCATGAGACCTCGGGGCACGGTGACAACCAGGGCGGGGCCGGCGGGGAGCCTGCACCGGCCTTCCAGATTCAGGGACAGGGGCGCTCATAGATGAACATTTTAAGACAGTGTGTCAAGGAGAGCACTATTCACACCGCGCGCCCTGCCCGCTCGAGGCCGGCTGAGCAGCAGACATGGGATGTGTTTTCAGACAACTCACCGGCCGCAGCTGCAGCCCAGGGGTGGGAACAGGCCACGAAACCTATAGAGTTATGAGGGAGATTTTATACTTATTATCAGTAGGAGAATTCGATGGTTGATGCTCTCGTATTCCCCGTCTCTGGGGTAATGAAGCTCTGGCATATCCTGCTTCATGATGGGCTCGGGTTGAACGAATCCCGCGCCTGGCTATTCACCATCTTCGGCCTGATTATCACCGTCCGACTCTCCATCTTCCCCTTCTTCTGGAAACAGCAGAAGAACAGCCGCATGTCCTATAAGCTGCGCCCCCAGCTCGCGGCGCTGCGCAAGGAATACGGGCTGGTGACCGATCCCGTCAAACTCAAAGAGCAGAAGCGCAAACGCAAGCAGCTCTACAAGGAGAATCAGTACTCGGCTACGGCCGGTTGCGTGCCGGCGCTCATCCAGATCCCCGTATTCATTGGCCTCTACCGGCTCATGCTGCGCATGGCACGGCCCTCCGATGGCATCGAATCCGCCCACCACCCGCCTATCGGCATGCTCAGCTCCGAGGAGATGGCGAGCTTTTTGCAGGTGCGCATCCGCGATGTGCCCATCGCCTCCTACGTAGCTATGTCTGATGAGCAGTTTGACCTGCTCAACACCAGCCACGACCAGGTGTTTCGCTTCGTGCTGCCGCTGGTGATCTGCGCCTCCGTGTTCACCACGATCAACATGGTCACCGCCTCGATCCGCAACTACTTCACCTTGGACTTCAACTCCCCGAGCGCGGTGAAGATGCAGAAGTTCATGCTGCCCTTCATGTTTATGGCGGCCATCTTCCCCATCTACTTCGGCCTGCTCGGCCCCTTCCCCGTGGCCATCGCCATCTACTGGTTTGGCAACAACCTGTGGACGCTCACCCAGTCCATGACCACCATGGCGATCATGCACTACCGCTACCCGCTGAGCGAGGAGTTCATCGCCCACCGCGACCAGGGGCGCGAGAACTATCGCAAGAAGAAAGCCTTTTTCCGGCAGCGGAAATGGGGCGTGCGACGACGCCGCCTGCAGTGCATCACCGCCGGCCAATCCAAGCGGGAGCAGCTGCGCAAAGAGATCGCCATGATCGAAGAGCGGGGCAAAGCCTATGACGAGGCGGTAGCCAAAGCCAAGGCCCAAGCCAAGCAGGCCTCCAAGGCGCTGCGCACCGCGAAAAAAGAACATAAGCGGGCCCTCAAGCGCGGCGAGCCGCTACCGCAGCCGGCACCCGCCCCAGATGCCGAACAGCAGAAGCAGGAGCAGCAGGAGCAGAAGCCGGCGGACACCCAGAAGCCGAAGCCCCGGATGATCACGCTGCGGCTCGACGAGGAGACAATGGGCGCGCCCACTGCCAGCACGCGCCGGCACGCCCCGCGCACGGTACCCGCCATGGCGGAGATCACCCGCGCAGCGGGCACGTCTACAGAGTCCGCAGCACCGCAGCCGGCGCGGCCGGCGCAGCCACCACGGCAGTCGCTGCCGCAGGAACAGCAGCAGGCGCAGCAGAAGCGGAACACCAGCACCCCGGCGCCGCAGCCGGCGCAGCGCCCCACGCGGCGCACAGAGCCCTCCTCGCATGTGCTACGACGGAAGGATACGGCCACCGGCCCCAAGCAGCGCGTGATGCGGCACCTGAAGCCCCATCACGGACGGCACCGTATGGCTGATGTGAATAAGCCGCGGCGACCGCGGCAGAGCTAGGCGTCGATAAGCGCTAAATGGCGTAGTCGGCGGGCGGTGCGCCGAGCAATTGCTTCGCTAGGTCGCGGGCGGTGAGCAGCGGCGCAATATCGTGGGTGAGCTTCGCCCCGGCGAGGCCGCCGTCGAGGAAGATGAGCAATTGATTAGCCAAGGACTCGCTGGGGTAGCCGTTTTTCTCGGTCAATAGCGCAGTCATGGTTTCATGCATCCATGCCCGATGGGTTAAAGCGGCGTTGATGATGCCCTGCTCGGATTCGTTTTCGGGGCGGGGATACTCGCTGGCGGCATTTTGAAAGTGGGAGCCGCGGAAGTCTTTTTCTGGCTCATCCTCGATGGCTTTGGTGAAGAAGGCGAGGATTTTCTTCTCGGGGTCCTCGTAATCGGCGACGCGCTCTTCCCAATCATTCCGCCAGTCCTGGTCCAGGGCCTCGAGATAAGCGATCACGAGGGCGTCTTTAGAGCCGAATAGGGAATAAAGACTTGCCTTGGCCACATCGGCTTCGCGGAGCACGCGATCAATACCGATGACGCGGATACCCTCGGTAGTGAACAGCGCGGTGGCGCTGGCGAGGAGCCGCTCCCGTGGGCTCGGGCGATTCTTGCGCCGCGCCCGACCAGGCTTCTTGGTTCCTGCACCCTTTGCTGCTGCCATCGCTTTTTCCGCTCACCCTTCCTTACTGTGTGCCACACGAGAGGTTCTAGTGCGCTGAGCGCCACCCCTGCGCGATATAGACGCACCGGTCTGTTTTATGTCTCTCCTAGCAGCATATCGTGTTTGCGGCGGGCCGTGGTAGCGAATCGACGAGAGCGCGAATCTGCCCAGCTATGGGCACATGTGCTGGGGTGTATCTTCAGCGCTTGGCGCATGAGAAAAGCCGCCGAGTTCGCCCCGACGGCTTTGAGTATGATCTCGCTGTCACATCCTCTGGAGGGAGGCTGTGAGCGGGATCAACTAGTTCTTCTTGATCTTGCCCACAACCCACAGGAGGAGCACAGCGCCCAGCAAGCAGGTGAAGAAGCTGAACCACCAGCCGCCGGACTCAACGTCCAGGGCGAGGCCGAGGATCAGGCCACCGATGAGGCCGCCGGCCACGCCGACGAGGATGTTCATGCCAATGCCCATCTGAGCATCGGTGCCCATGATCTTAGAGGCAATCCAGCCTGCGAGGCCGCCGATAATGATCCAACCAAAGAATCCAAGTCCGAGCATGTTATGTCCTTTCTTTGTGATGCCCGCCGTGTGCGGGCATCAATAACTTTTAGTCATACATTAGCTGTATGGTGCTCCTACCTGTTTTACAGAGCAAAAACTCTAAAAGCTAGCCACAGGACATTCCGCACTCAAATCGTGTCCAAACCTTAATATTAGGTTTGGCTTTAATCAGGATCGGAGTCTGGGCGGACCACCATCATCGGGCACGGGGCGGACTGCAGCAGGGCCCGCGAGGTGGAGCCGAGCAGCATGCCCTTGAAGCCACCGCGACCGTGAGAGCCCACCACGAGCAGCTGGGCGCCTTCGGCGGCATCCACCAGGGCGCGTACCGGACGATCGCGGGTGACGATCTTGTTCACCTTCACGTTCGGGTAGCGCTCAATGAAGGGAGCCAGACGCTCATCCAGCATTTCTGCCTGCTCCCGCTCCACGCTCGCCCACTGCTGCTGGGCAGCGGCGAGTCCAGCGAGGGAGGTTTGCACCTGCATATCCATCCAGGTGTGCACTGCGTTCAGCTCAGCGCCGCGGGCATCCGCCTCGGCGAAAGCGTAGGCGGTGGCCTTTTCCGAGACTCCCGAGCCATCCACACCGACGACCACGGGGCCGTACTTGGTGGAATCCAGCACCTGGCTGTCCTCGCGGACCACCACGACTGGGTTATAGGAGTGACTGACCACTGCGGCAGAGACCGAACCCATGACCATGCCGGACAGCCCACCCAGGCCGCGGGAACCCATGACGATCATGGTGACGTCCTTGGACATCTCCAGCAGCATGTCAATGGGCGATCCCTCAGCGATGGTGTGCCCGATCTTGATATCGGGTGCTACCTCGTGCGCGATCGCGCGGGCTTCTTCAATCTTTTCGAGGGTTTCCTTTTGCAGGTCGTCGAAAAGCTCCTGCGGCGGCACCATGCCCTCTGCATAGAGGAACTGGGGCATGGCATAGCTTGCGGCCAAACGAAGAGGCTCGCCGCGCTTCATAGCGGTGTTAGCAGCCCAGCGCACGGCGGTCTTGGAGGCCTCCGAGCCATCTACGGCAGCAACAATAATTTGCTCTTTGCTCATCGTGTATCGCCTTCCCAATCACGTGGCTTAATGTCACCTTTTAGCCTACCTGGATATAGCCCGTGGGGATAGTGTTTATAACCAGTTAGAGCCGGGTGGGGCCAATATCACCCACACACGGGCATGTAGCGATCCACGCTGCCCTCCCAGCTGCCGCCGATCACCTCCAGCAGCCGAGCGGCCCTACCCCATATGAGCTGGCATAACCCCACTCTCCACCCCGATCTGAGCCCACTGCCAGAGAATGGGTGGAGATAGAGAAAAGCTCCCGAGCTATCCTGCACAGGATCTCTCGGGAGCTTCATCGCGCGGTGGCGGAGGGATTTGAACCCTCGGTAGGGGATTACCCTACACTCGCTTTCGAGGCGAGCACCTTCGGCCGCTCGGACACGCCACCGCGTAATAGGTTACGGGCGGGTGCGTAGATACACCAAATCCGCTGGCGCAGCACCGTTGTGCAGTGGCCGCGCGCAGCGGATCTAGCTGATCATCATGGCGCTACTGAAACAGTGGCGCCGGTGCGATCTTTTTAGTTCTTGAACTTACCGAAAACCTCGTTGGCCTTGTCCTTGATGGCCTCGCCGGCTTCCTCAACCTTGTCCTTGACCTCGGACTTGACCTGATCGGCCTTGCCCTCGTTCTTGACGTCGTCGTTACCGGTAGCCTCGCCGAAGCCTTCCTTGGCCTTTCCTACGAGGTCGTCCTTTGCGTTTTCAAAATCAGACATAGAGTCTCCTTCCGTTGGTGAACGTTTATCAATCACCGACAATAGGTGTGAAATCCCTCTCGCGCCACGTCGGGTTGCTTTTGAGACCCAATTGTTACCCACCATTGCGTAGGTTACGGAAAAATCCCTGCATAAGCCCCTCGCATTCTTCTCGCAAGACGCCGCCAATAAGCTCCGGATGGTGCACGGTGAGCGGATCTAAAGGGATGTCATAGACGGATCCGCAGGCCCCGGTTTTGGGTTCATAGGCCCCGAAGATAATGCGCCCCACCCTGGCGCCGATGGCCGCGCCGGCGCACATGGCGCAGGGCTCGAGAGTGACGACGAGGGTGCAGTCCTCGAGCCGCCAGCCATCGCCGAGCTGCTGGACGGCGGCGCGGATAGCGAGCACCTCGGCGTGGGCGGTGGGATCGGCATCGGCTTCTCGACGATTCGTTGCCCGCGCCACCTCGCGGCCCAGCGGGTCCACAATCACCGCACCCACGGGGACATCCCCGGCAGGTGTATCCGCTGCCACCTCAAGAGCGCGGCGCATGAGCGCGCGAGCCTGCTCAAGGTACTGCGGCTCGGGCAGCGCGCCCTTAGGAGAGCTCGAGGCCGGTGGCATCGGCGAGTTGTTCCTCGAAACCGAGCTCTTCGGCGATCTTCATCACTGCCTCGGAGGGCCAGAGCTCATCATCGTCGAGGATCACGTCCATCACCTGCTCGGACAGGCCGACATCCTCCAAAATGGTGAAATCGCCTTCAGCCCACGGGTCGACGTCATCGAGCTCGTCCTCATCCAGATCCGGCAGGTCGATGCCGAGCTCATTGAGCACATCCTCGGCGAGGTCATCGTCGAGGGCGTAGGTGGCATCGGAGAGCAGGGCGAATACTCGCGAAGGAGTGGGCCGGACGATAATGAAATAATCGTCCTCGCTGCACAGCAGGGCGAAGGCTGGGCCTTCCGCGCGGAGGCTGCGCACGGCGGCGATGGAGGTGTCTAGGCTTTCAAAGTCATCTTTGTAGCGCTGCACCTGCCATTGGCCGTTGTTGAGGGTAACCACCACAGAAAAGTCGACGCGATCGGCACTCATACCACGTAACCGTAGTCGTTTTGTGCCACACTTGTCGGATGATCCCCCATAACATTTCTCGCCCCGTCTGTATCCTCGGGCTCGGGCTGATCGGCGGCTCCTTGCTGCGCGATCTGCACCGCGCCGGCCACGCCTGCTTTGGCTTTAACCGCTCTCCCTCCGCCGTGTCTACGGCCCAAGATGAGGGTTATGACGTCTCCTCGCAGCTCGAGCCCACTCTTGAGCGCGCGGAACAGGAAGGCGCCTTGATTGTGTTGGCAGTGCCGATGCCGGCGATCGGCACCATGCTCGATGCCATCGCTAGCTACGCCCCGTCCTGCGGCATCACCGATGTGGTGAGTGTGAAATCGGCGGTGCTCGCCGAGGTGCGCGCCCGCGGCATGGAGGGCCGCTATGTGGGCGGGCACCCCATGGCTGGGACCGCCGATTCCGGCTGGTCGGCCGCCCTCGATGACCTCTTCAAGGGGGCAGCGTGGGTGATTACCTTCGACTACGCAGCAGAGCATCCCGAGGCTGTGGATGAGGATTGGCTGCGGCTGTGGGTGGATTGCGTGCGCATGGCCAGCAAGGTGGGGGCGGAGGTCATCCCGGCCCGCAGCGATCACCACGATTCCGCGGTGGCACGCATCTCGCATGTGCCCCACCTGCTCGCCGAGGCCCTCGCCGTGGTCGGCGATAATGGCGGCCCGCTCGCCCTATCGTTGGCCGCTGGTTCCTTCCGCGATGGCACCCGTGTGGCCAGCTCGGCGCCCTCGCTAGTGCGCGCCATGTGCGAGACCAACCACAAGGCAGTACTCACCGCCTTGGATGAGGCGCTGGAGTTGCTTAACGACGCCCGCACGCATCTCACAACCTCCGCGCCGAATATTGGCGAGCTGGTGGATTTCGGGTATCGCTCCCGCGTCCGCTTTGAGGCGCGGAGTAATTCCACCCCGAATAACTCCACGCAGATTAGTTCCCGCCCGGTGCTGCGCGTCCAGCCGGGTAGCGCCGCCTGGGTGCAGCAGCTCATTCATGCCGAAAACCTCGGTGCCCGCATCGAGCTGCTCGAGGCCCCCGCACCACTGCCGAGCGAGGATTAGCGGCCACGGCGGGCCCGCAGCGCGCTGTGGGCCCGCACGCCCCTCGCCCTGAAACGCCAGAAAACCCAGTCCATCAGGTGGATGAACTGGGTTTCCGTTGGTGCGCCCGAAGGGATTCGAACCCCTAACCTTCTGATCCGTAGTCAGATGCTCTATCCGTTGAGCTACGGGCGCAGTCCACGTCACTGAGATTTCTCTCGGTGCTGTGCAACGAGAAAATACATTACACCCCCAGCAAAGAAACCGGCAAGTTGCCTGCTCATGAGGCTTTTTGCCGGTTTCTTTCTGGCTGCTAGGCGCGTTGCCCGAAGCAGCTAGCTAGGGCAGCACAAGGTTGAACACGGGCACCGCGAGGAGATACACGGTGGCGGTGATGAGGAAGAGACCAATAATGTTCAGCCCGATACCGCCCTTGACCATCTCGCCGATGCGCACATAGCCGGAACCGAAGGCGATAGCGTTCGGTGGGGTCGCCACCGGCAGCATGAAGGCACAGGTGGCGGCCAGTGCCACCGGGATGGTGAGCAGCAGGACGTTCTCTTCGCCGCCGAGGCTGGTGAGGCCGATACCCACGGCCACACCGCCCAGGATGGGCAGGAAGGCCGCAGCGGTAGCGGTGTTCGAGGTGAACTCGGTGAGGACGAGCACCACAGCGGCAATGACGAAGATGAACAGGACGGTGGGCAGCACATCAAGGCCGCGGGCGAGCTCACCAATCCACAGCGAGAGTCCGGAGACGGAGAACATCTTGGACAGCGCGAGGCCACCACCGAAGAGCAGCAGCACATCCCAGGGGAGTTCCTTGGCGGTCTCCCAGTCGATGAGGCGCACGCCGGTTTTGGCATTGGCGGGAACGATGAACAGCAGAAGCGCTGCGGTCATGCCGATGGCGGCGTCGGCAATATTAAGCGCGGAGCCGCTGATACGGATGATGATGGGGATGAAGATCCAGGACAGGGCGGTGATGAGGAAGATCAGGCCCACATACTTTTCGCCGCGGCACATCGGGCCCATGGCTTTGATCTCATTACGGATCAGCTCACGCCCGCCGGGGATCTCCTTAATCTCCGGCTTGAACACGCTGATGAGCACGAACCAGGCGATGGCCAGGAACACGGCGGCCAGCGGCACGCCGACCATCATCCACTGCCCGAAGCCGATGTGCACGTCGTGGTTATCGGACATGTAGCCGACCAGCAGGGCATTCGGCGGGGTGCCGATGATGGTGCCCAAGGAACCAATCGAGGCCGAGTAGGCGATGGCGAGCATCAGCGCCGTGGCGAACTTCTTCTGCTTGTCTTGGCCGCCGACTTGGTCAGCGGTGAGCGCCAGCACGGACACGCCGATGGGCAACATCACCACGGCGGTGGCGGTATTGGACACCCACATGGAGAGGAAGCCGGTGGCGATCATGAAGCCGGCGATGAGCTGCTTGGGCTTGGTGCCCACCATAAGCACGACGCTGAGTGCCAGACGCCGGTGCAGGTTCCAGCGCTGCATGCCGAGCGCCAGGATAAATCCACCCATAAACAGGAAGATGGTGGGGTTGCCGTACTGGCCGGAGACATCACCAAAGTCCACCAGCTGCGCCAAGGGGAATAGCGCGAGAGGAACCAAGGCGGTGGCGGCCAGCGGGATGGCTTCCGTCATCCACCATGCGCCCATGAGTACGGCACCAGCGGCGGTGGTGCGCAGCGCTTGGTAGGTATAGGGCTGCTCGGCATCCGGATAGGCCTTGTTCACGGTGTCGGCCGCGGATTCCGGGAAGAGATAATAAACGATCAGCGCAAGCACGACGCCCAAAATGAGGCCGAAGGCCTGGCGGCGCCATGCTGAGGCGGGGGGAGCCTCAGCGTCGGCTGCCGGTGCGTGGGCGCTCGACTCGTGAGTAACTGGGGTAGACACAGCGGTACCAGCTTTCCATGTGTGAGTGAAGAAAAACGGGTGTGAAGCCGCTCGCCAACACCTCATGGGCTCTGTGCGGTGATGTCCGACCCCGCATTTCCCCATGTCAATGGGGTCGGGGGCGACGCAAGGCAGCTTCCGTGAAGCATTTTCTGCGAAAGGAAATGCTTACCCTACTTAGAGTAGTTCTCAAGACGGTTGTTATGAGCCATTTCGCCCGAATTGCCCACAGAACCTGAGAGGATTACCCCTAAATGGATGGGGCTGTCCGTATGTCGCCGCGCTGTCAATGTCAGACGGTTCATTAAAGAAAAGGGGCCGGGCGCCGCTGCTGCAGTGCGCAGGCGACGTCCGGCCCCATCCTCCACTGGAGGTGGCGCAAGTGCGCGGGGACCATGCCCTAGTTCATGGACACCTCGCAGGCCACATCGGCCGGGGTGACGGCCTGTGCCGTGTGAATCTCTGCGTCCTTGACTTGCTTCTTATTGGTGAACACCACGGGAATGATCGTGGAGAAGCCTTCCTTCTCGATCTCGCTGAAGTCCACCCGCACGATCGGGGTTCCTTGGCTTACGCTCTGCCCCTTTTCCACGAGGCGCTCGAAGCCACGGCCTTTCATACTCACGGTGTCAATGCCCACGTGCACGAGCACTTCGAGGCCCTTATCGCTTTTGAGGGCGAAGGCGTGGCCGGTGGGAAAGACCGTCACGAGGGTGCCGTCGATAGGCGCGGTCACCTCGAGCACGCCGCCGGCAGGCTTGAGCGCGAAACCTTGGCCCATCATGCCATCAGCGAATACGGGGTCATCGACCTCGGACATGGCGCATACCTCACCCTCGCAGGGAGCGTGGACCTTGGTTTTCTTGCCGAATCCGAACATTGTTTCTCCTTATAATCTTCTACTCGTCTTGTGCGGGAACGAGGCCCCGCACGCCACGAGCGAGTCTAATCCCGTGGTGAGGCCGCGGCACACACCGCGGCCTCACTCATTCCATGACCTGCTGGGCAGGTGGCATGGATAGGTTATTCCTCAGCTTCCCCGGTGGCGCTGACGCTGCTCGGGGTTTGGCGCACCACTTCGTCGTAGACGAATTGCACCTGGGGGCCGATGATGATCTGCACCGAGTTCTTGGAGGGCTTGATCACACCGAGCACCTTGTTCTGCGGCAGCTTGGGCTCATCGAACTTGCTGCCGTCCTTGACCACCACGCGCAGGCGGGTGGCGCAGTAATCGAGGGAGTCGATGTTCTCGGCGCCGCCGAGGGCGGTGATGATCTTCGCGGCGGTGGCGCGGGTGTCATCATCGCCGGCGTCCTCATCGTCGTCGTTGTCTACCTCGGCGTCCTTACCGCGGCCCGGGGTGGACATGTTGAAGGCGCCGATGAGGAAGTAGAAGATCACGAAGTACAGGGCGAAGTAGACCACGCCGAGTAGCAGCAGCATCCACCACTGGTTGGCCAGCGGGTTGCGGGCAGAGAGCACCATGTCCACGAAACCGGCGGAGAAGCCGAAGCCTGCGGTCCAGTGGAAGGTAGCGGCAATCGCCAGGGAGATACCGGTGAGCAGGGCGTGCACCACGTAGAGCACCGGGGCGACGAACATGAAGGAGAACTCGAGCGGCTCGGTCACACCGGTGAAGAAGGCGGCCAGAGCGCCGGCCAGCATCAGCGAGCCGACAACCTTGCGGCGCTTGCTCTCGGCGCGCAGGTAGATGGCCAGTGCGGCACCGGGCAGACCGAACATCATGATCGGGAAGAAGCCGGCCTGGTATTGACCGATCACGCCCACGACCTCACAGGTGCTGCCGTCCCAGATACCGGGGCAGGTGGCGGCGTCGGTGGCTGCAGAAGCGTCCGCGATGGTGGATGCGCCACCCTGGAACTTGCCGATGTCATTAATGCCGATCACATCGAACCAGAAGATGGAGTTCAGTGCGTGGTGCAGACCGGTGGGGATGAGCAGACGGTTGAAGAAGCCGTACACACCCGCGCCGCCGGCGCCGAGGCCCTGAATCCAGGTACCGAAGTTGAAGAGCACTCCGTAGATCACCGGCCACACGAAGTAGAAGATGCCGGAGAGAATGATCGAGAAGAAGGAGGTGAGGATCGGCACCAGGCGACGGCCAGAGAAGAAGGCCAGGAAGTCGGGCAGCTTGACCCCGCTGAATCGGTTGTACACCCAGGCGGCGAGCACACCGATGACGATGCCGAAGAGCACGTTATTGTTGCCCACGGCGGACCAGCCCTCAGCAGCCCAGTCGCGGGCGGCCTGGCCGGTGAGTTCCTCGGGATCGCCGATGCCACGGTAGCCGGCCACGGCGCTTTCACCCAGCAGCTTCGTAAGCGTGGCGAAGCCGATGAAACCGGAGAGCGCCGCAGCACCATTGGAGTCCTTGGTCAAGCCAAAAGCAATGGCGATGGCGAAGATCAGGCCCAGGTTGTCCAGAATGGCACTACCGGAGGAGATGAGGATGGAGGCGAAGGCGTTATCAGCGCCCCATCCGGTGGGATCGATCCAATAACCGATACCCATGAGAATTGCCGCCACTGGCAGGACGGCCACAGCGCCCATGAGGGCCTTGCCCAGACGCTGTAGTGAAGTCATTACTTTATTCATGACCTGCACTCACCCCTTCTTGTATGGAAATAGATGTGTTTTATTGTGCGTATCCGTGCAGATACACCGCGAGAAAAGCGGTCTCTCCGCGAAGTTTTTTATCTAAGGTGTCCGTGCCCGCAAGGTCGCGTATCACGTCCTCGGCCAACTCCCATTCCTCCGGCAATTGCCGGGAAATAGTGCTGGCGAGGGCATTGCTGCGATAGTTCTGCTCCCGCAGCCGCGTGAGGAGATAACGGAGCCGAATAGGCAAGGAATCATCTGCTGCGTCGCGCTTATCGACGCTCACCTCATCGCCCATGCCCGGAGCGGTAATGCGGAGCCGCCGGTGAATGAGCTGCTCCGCCCGGGAAATAGCATTGGCCGTGGCCAAGGGCTTTTTCACGGTGTCGCCTGTGCGGGCGGCGGTGAGGTGGAGGGTGATAAACGCGGCCTCATCAAGCGGCAGATCGCGGGTGTCGAGGTTGGCGTTGAGGTAGTGCACCACCACTTCCGCGGCGGAAAAGGCCTCGGGGAATACCGCTTTGATCTCGTTGACGAGGGTGTTTTCGATGAGCTCGCCGCGATCGACGCGCTCAACTGCTGCCGAGAGATGCTCGGTGAGAATCACATAGATTGAGGGATGCAATTCCCCCAGCACATCCACGGCTAAGTCTATGGCGGCGCTAATTACGGCCAGCTGGGCGGCGTTGATACGGCCGAGGCTGGTGAGGATTTCTTCCTGCTCCGCGGTGAGTTCCACATATTCTTGCCGATTTTCTGCGGCAGTGACCTCAGCGCGAGACATGATGTCTCCGATGGATGCGCCGAAGCCAAGTCCTTTGCCCACAATCACTTTGGACTGGGGGGCTGGGCCCTCGGAATCGCGCACCACCACGGCGTTATTGCTCAGCACACGAGCTATACGAAGCTCTGTCATGCCTGCTCACCTCCGGTGTGTCAAGGGGATCAACTCCCACGTCGTGAATCTCACCGATCCAGCAGCAGTGGCTGGTCGGCGGGGATCGTCACTATGGGAGTATCCAGTGCGCGGTGATGCCTGATCGAATCAGTGACACCCGAGGGCTGTGATACACCCCAAAGTGTATCTGGTTATAACGTCAGATGAGTACGGAATGTGGACAAAGACACAACGGAGCATCCGCACATGTGGGGGTAGCAATGAGAAAACCCCTGCGCACCAGCGGCAACAGGGGTGTAGGGAAAAGATGCAGGGCTCTTAGCCTCGCTGCGGCTTCCAGCCATAACCTTGAGCCACCTGCACCAATAGCGTGGGATAGTCGGTGATGATCCCATCTACCCCGGCCTCGATCTGATCGCGCATCGTGGGCTCATCATTGACCGTCCACGGGATCACCTTCAGCCCCAGGTCATGGGCGCGATCCACATACTCGGCGGTGGCCACGGGGTGATAGTCCCCCTCCCCCGCCGTGGTCCCATAGGGCACCGCATAGCCCGGGCTCACCACATCGGCGCCGAGCTGCTGCACCGCGGCCAGCACATCGCCGTCCGTGTCCTCGTAGTTCACCGATCCCAGCCAGGGGGAGTTCTCGGTCCAGGTGGTCTCATCGTAGAGCGCCACTGTGGGCACCTCGGGGGCGATGTCCTGCACGATCTCGAGGCTGGACCAGTCGAAACTTTGAATGGTGATCTTCTCCCGCAGCCCCGCCTCATCGGCGGCGGCGAGAATGGCGTCCACGAACTCCCGCGGCGGGGCGGACTCGGCGGGGTTCTCGGCCTCGATCTTGGTCTCGATATTGTAGCTGACCTCGGGGTTCTTCTCCTTGGCTAGCGCGAATACCTCGGAGAGCTGGGCGATCCTATTGTCCGTGGCCGGGGTGGCGTCCGGGAAATCCTCCAGCGTCTTATCGCAGCGCAGCGTCTCCAGCTGGGCATAGCTGAGCTCGTGGACGAGCGCGCCCACATAGGGGTACTGCTCATCGCCCTCGGTAGCGGGCTCGGTATCTGCGCATTTCGTGTCCTCGATGCGGGGATCGTGCCACACCATGGGCACCCCATCGGCGCTCATCACGATGTCCAGCTCGAGGGTGTCCACCCCGAGATCAAGGGCGTGGGAAAACGCCGTGAGGGATTCCTCGGTGTGCTCTCCCCTACCGCCGCGATGCGCCTGCACATCGAGGCCGGCGGCATCCACCGTGGCGGTCTCGGCAGGGGTGGTATCGGCGGTGGATTCGGAGCCGGAGCGGTCCGAGGAACCGGAGGAGCATCCGGCAAGTAATAGCGACCCGGCAGCAAGCACACAGAGATTCTGGCGCAGTGTCATCTCATCTCCTTAGAGGTTGTTCACTCACGATCGGGCGGGACGTGGCTGGAGGGAGGCGTCGATAAGCGCAGCACTACCCCGCACTCACCGCCCACTCTAAGGCGGAGATGTTCCCCTTCGCGCGCTAACCTACGATTGCGTACCCACGCTCGCTACCCCCGCCCCGCGCCATAGACCCGGCGCGAGGCCCCCACGGCGAGCAGGAGCAGCACCACCGCCACCGCGGCGCCGAAGCCAAGCATCTGCGGATACCCGAAACGGCCCGAGAGCGCTGTGAGCACCGCGGGGAAAATCATGCCGGTATAGGTGAGCGAGTAGTACACCCCGGAGAGACTTCCCAGCTCATTGGGTGCGGCGACCTCGATCGTCTCAGATAGGCCGGTGTACATGCAGGAGCCATAGGAAATCCCCAGCAGCACGCAGGCCAAGGCGACCCGCACCAAGCTCAGGTGCTCCACCACGTACACCGCGGTGCTCATCGCTAGCACCACGGCACCCAAGCTGAGCGCGGGGCGCAGGCGTGCCGGCACCAGCGGCATGCCGCGCTGCACCACGAAGCCAGTGATGAGCACGATGGTGATGAACATGCCGGTGAGAGCAATGGGATGCTCCATCTCGGGTTGGAAGCGCTGCGGCAGGATGGCGTTGCCCACGAAGGCGGTGCCGAATACCCAGGGCGCCACGGCGGCGGCGAGGAAGATGAAGCGGAAGCTGAACATGGCGCGCAGGGGAAATATGCCGCTGCGGCCATAATGGCCGGGCCCACGGCGCGGGGATTGGCGGGTTTCCTGCACCCCGAAGAGCAGCGGCTGGAAGGCGAGGGTGAGCAGGATATGAAAGACGAAGGGCAGCTGACCCGGCAGCGGCGCCCACTGCCCGATCAGCCCAGAGGCGCCCGCGCCCAGGCCGAAGCCGGCGCTGAGCGACATCGCCACGCGCATCGCCCCCGAGGAGGGCGCGGCGCTGGGATCGAAGCGCGGAGAGGAGAGCTCTTTGATCCAGCTGCCGCCCGCGGTCATGGCCATGCCCACGGCAGTACCAGCGCAGAAACGCCCGAGCCCCATGAGCCAGGCGGTCTGCTCGCCGCTGGCAATGAGCACAGAACCCAGTAGCGCCACGATGGGGGCGGGCAGCATGAGCGCCCGCCGGCCATAGCGATCCGAGAGTGGGCCGGTGGCCAATAGCCCGATCGCCACGCCGATGGCGTAATACACCAGCATGAGGTCCACGACCACCGCGGCCAGCGCCCCCTGCCCGCGGTAGTACACCAGCATCGGCGTGAAGCCATTTCCTCCCCACGCCACCCCGAACACAGGAAGCGCAACCCGAAGCCACTGCTTATCCTTCATGATTGTGAACTGTATTACATATTCGGCTGCTGTGGGGCGGGTTCGAGGAGCTTATCGACGCTCAGCCGCAGGACACTCAGCCCCGACGGCGGTGAGCACAACGGGCAGGTGTTCCATGGACATCGCCCGCTGTGGGGCGCGGGATCCATGACAGTGGGACAGAGCCCACACATGCGACAACCCCAGCTCATCATGGCGATGAACTGGGGTTATCTGTGGTGCGCCCGAAGGGATTCGAACCCCTAACCTTCTGATCCGTAGTCAGATGCTCTATCCGTTGAGCTACGGGCGCATTCTCACGCTCTCCGAAGAGAGGTGAGAGCGGAGACGAGAGGATTTGAACCTCCGGCCCTCCGTTAAGAGGGCAACTCATTAGCAGTGAGCCCCATTCGGCCGCTCTGGCACGTCTCCACGCGCATACGCAATGCGCTCAGGCCATAATAGCAATCATTTGTGGGGGCGCAAAAACCGTGGGTATCAGGCGACGAGTGCTAGTGTTAGGCACCATGATTCGCCCTGATCTTGCTTCTTTGCCGGCCTATGTTCCGGGCAAGCGCAATCCGCGTGCCCTCAAGCTATCCAGTAATGAAGTGGCGAGTGGCCCGCTGCCGGCCGTGCTCACCGCCATGGAGCAGGCCACCTCCCAGGCGAACCGCTATCCAGACATGGCAGCACTGGATATCCGGGAACAGCTCGCCGCGCACCTCGGCCTAAAGGTCGAGCAGGTGGCCGTGGGCTGCGGCTCCTCCGCGCTGTGTCAGCAATTGGTGCAGATCGCCTGCGACCGCGGCGAAGAGGTGGTGTTCCCGTGGCGCTCCTTCGAGGCCTATCCCATCTTCGCCCAGGTGGCCAACGCCACCGGCGTGCCGGTGCCGCTGACTGCGGATCATCGCCTCGACCTGCCCGCCATGGCTGCGGCCATCACCGACGCCACCCGTCTGGTATTCGTGTGCAATCCGAATAACCCCACCGGCACCACTATCACCGCCGCCGAGTTTGCTGAGTTCATGCAGGCCGTGCCGCGGGATGTGATCGTGGCCCTCGATGAGGCCTACTTCGAGTACATGCGCGCCACCGACACCCCCATCGGGCACACGGCGATCCACGAGTACCCGAACCTCGTCGCCCTGCGCACCTTCTCGAAGGCCTATGGCTTGGCCGCCATGCGCATTGGTTATGCCTTCGGCGCCCCCGAGATCATCGAGGCGCTGAACAAGGTGGCCATCCCCTTCGGCGTGAATGCCGTGGCCCAGGCCGCCGCGAGCGCCTCGTTGGCAGAGTCCGCGCAGCTGCTGCAGCGCACCGATGAGGTGGTGGAGCAGCGGCAGCGGGTGTGCCAGGAGCTGCAGGCGGTGCCCTCCGAGGCGAACTTTGTGTGGATTCCGCGCGAGGATGCGCTCGAGGTGGCGTCGGCACTAGCGGACAAGGATGTGCTGGTGCGCGCCTTCCCAGAGGGGCTGCGCGTGACCGTGACCAACGCTGCGGAGATGGATCGTCTGCTGAGCGTGTGGCGGGAGCTGGGGCTTTAACCTCTTAGGTATCTTAGACCTCTTAGGCTGCTGCGCCAGCCCCCATGCCGCAGCCTGTACCTGCAAAAAAAATGTAGCGCGGCACTGAAAATAACCAGTGTCGCGCTACATCTATATGCGGAGGCGGAGGGATTTGAACCCCCGGACCGTTTCACGGGTCGCTCGCTTTCAAGGCGAGTGCATTCGGCCGCTCTGCCACGCCTCCCTGCCTGCGTGGACCGCACTCGCAGGGGCGGGTGGGCCACAGACTCCAGTCATCCTAGCCGATTCGCCCCGCGTTCACCTACTGTGGAGGCTATGACTGAACACACAAAGCACGACACAATGAAAGCTATCACTCTCGTTGAATCCGATAATCCCAAGCGCCCGGATCTGGTGTGGGATGAGGTAGAGCGTCCCAGCCTCGCCGCGGGCGAGGTGTTGGTGGAGGTCAAGGCCGCGGGCGTCAATCGCGCCGATCTGGCGCAGCGCGCTGGCGCCTATCCGCCGCCGGAGGGTGCCTCCGAGATCCTCGGCCTAGAGATTGCGGGCGTGGTGGCCGATCCGGGCGATAGCGACTACGCAGTGGGCGATAAGGTGTGCGCCCTGCTCGCGGGCGGCGGCTATGCCGAATACGCCGCGGTGCCCGCGGGCCAGCTGCTCCCAGTCCCCGAAGGCTGGAGCTTCACCGAGGCCGCGTCCATCGTGGAGGTGGCCACCACGGTGTGGTCGAATATTGTGATGACCGCCCATCTGGAGAAGGGCCAAACGCTGCTGGTGCACGGCGGTGGCGGCGGTATCGGCACCTTCGCTATTCAGCTCGGCAAGGCCTTGGGCTGCACGGTGGCGGGCACGGCCGGTTCCGCCGAGAAGGTGGAGCTGATGACCCAGCTGGGCGCCGATGTGGCTATTAACTATAAGGAGCAGGATTTCGCCGAGGTCATGCGCAATAAGTGCAATGTGATCCTGGATGTGGTCGGCGGCTCCTACCTGGATTCCAATGTGAAGGCACTGGCCATGGACGGCACGGTGACCATCATTGGTTTGATCGGCGGCCCCAAGGGCGAGCTGAACGTGGGCCGGCTGCTCTCGAAGCGCGGCACTCTCGCTGCCACCACCCTGCGTAATCGTTCCACCGAGGACAAGGCAGAGATCGTGCGCCAGACCCAGCAGGGTGTGTGGCCGCTGCTGGAATCCGGCGAGATCAGCCAACAGATCTCCACGGTGCTGCCGATTACTGAGGCCGCGGAGGCGCACCGGATCATGGCCAAGGGCGAAATGACCGGCAAGATCATCCTCGAGATCTCCTAAGCACACCACTGACCCGCCGGCACAGCCAAGGCCCTATCCTGAGCGCGCCGCAGCGGGCACGGCTGCCGCCGCATATACACAACACCGCCGCGCAGCGAGGAAACGATACTCGGCTGCGCGGCGGTGAGTTCTGCTCTGAAGGCTTCTTCTATGACGCCAGCGAGGCTGGTGACAACAGCGGCGGTTATGCCAGCGAGGCCAGCACCCGGGCGAGCTGGTCGATATCGTATTCGGAGTTATAGGGCGCCAACCCGATAGTCACCGCACCACCGGCATCGGTGACACCCATCTCGTCCAGCAGCGGCGAGGCGGGCGGGAGCACGGTGGCAATGCCATTGGAAGCGAGCCGCTCCTGCACGGTGGCGGCGGGAACATCCGGCAGCACCACGGAGATCCGCGGAATACGATCTAAGTCCAAGGCCCCGAGATCGGTGGCATCACCGGAGACGCCCACGATGTGCACCCCGTGCAGGGTGAGTGATTCGAGCAGGTGATGATACACCTTGCTCAAATGGCTGGACATGTCCTCGAAGGCCATCTCAAGGCGACGTCGGCGGTTACCGCTGGCGTTTTCGTTGAGGTCTGCGTAGTGGTCGATGATCGGCGGCACACCGCCGAGCAGCCCTGGGGAGACGGCGGGAAATTCCAGCGGCCGCTGCAACCGGCCCAGCATGCTTGCGGAGCGGAACACGAGGGCGGAGACATCGGGGCCACCCATGCCGGAGACATCCAGCACCGCGATGTCGATGCCGAGCTCATCCATCGAGCTCAAGCGATAGGGCACCACGTCGCTGAGATCGGCCAGCACCCAGGCGCGGGCGCGACTGTGGGTGGCCTCGGCGATGCTGGTGATATCGTGCACCACGCCCAGCAGGCCATCGGCCGCGGGCAGCGCCACCAGGCGGGTGGCTCCCGTGACGAGCTCACTGAACTGTTCGGCGGGAATGGAGCCGAGGGTGAGATCGTATTGGGCGTAGATGGTGTTCTTGGCCTCGCGAGCAAAGGGCTCGAAGATCGGGTCCGGGCTGAGCACCACATCGGAGCGACGCAGCCGCGAGGAAATAGAGCGCGCCAGCGCGATGAGCAGGTCTTGGCGATTCGGGCCTAGGACCACGCAGTCGGCGCGGGTGCCCAAAAGGTCAGCAATAGCGCGACGGGCCGCGTCCTCGGTATCCTGCGCCCCCGTGCGCCCCACGCTATAGCTACGTGAATGGTGCCCAGTGGTGGGCTCGGGGCGCATCATGCTGCGACTGGTGCGGAAAGCATTGGAGAGGCCGGCGTAAACCTTTTCCGGAATTTGGGTCTGCGGGGCGTTGAGATAGATCCAACCATCACTCAACGAGACGTAGAGTCCACGTACACGTGGGGCATCGAAGACCATCCTGTGTTGAACGCTCCTTTACTTCTCGTGGTACCCCGCCGGATTGCACGGCACGCCGGCCGCTGGTGTCGCTGCGTACAGCCTTACCAACGGTAGTACACAGCTTACCCACCGCCCTAAGGTTTCCTGCAAGGCAAGCATCTAGCTCACAGAATGTTCACTCTAACCCCGCCGCCGTGCCTCCCTTCGGGTGTCTCCTGCGTCGCAGGGGCCACGTGCGCCACACCTGAGACACCCGCCGCAGCCGCCGTAGTCGCCGTGCTCCACCGCGTGCCCCACGCCCCACACCCCCGCCTCACGCAGCCCACGCAGCACCCCGCGTACATCCCACACAGCGCCACTCGCACACCCCACGCAACGCCCCAGGCGCGCCACCCCGCCGCCAATCTAGTCCACTTTTAGCGGCTGAACCTATAGGGTTATTTACTGTGTCAGACAGCCAATCACGCAACTTAGAGGCCACGATCGAGCGGATTACCCGCACGGATGAGACCACGGCGCCGCCTTCGCGTTCCCAGACGTTCGCGGCCGCGTGGTCGGATTTGGTGCGGGGCGCACAGCAGAATGAGCTGTGGCTGCAGCTCGGCTGGCAGGACATTAAGCAGCGCTATCGCCGCTCGGTGCTGGGCCCGCTGTGGATCACGATCGCTACGGGCGTGATGGCCCTCGCTTTGGGTCTGCTCTATTCGGTTCTTTTCCGCATTCCTTTGGCGGAGTTCCTGCCGCATGTGACGGTGGGGTTGATCATGTGGAACTTCATCTCGGGCTGTATCCGCGAGGGCTCGGAGGTGTTCATCGCCAATGAGGGTTTGATTAAGCAGCTGCCCTCGGCGCTATCGGTGCATGTGTATCGCCTGGTATGGAAGCAGACGCTGTTTTTGGCCCATAACTTGGTTATTTGGGTGATCCTGATGCTGGTTTTCCCGCGCAGTTTGGGCTGGGAGCTGCTGCTGGCCATCCCCGCGATGGTGCTGTTGCTGCTCAATGGCGTGTGGGTGGCTATGTTCTTTGGCATTGTCTCCACCCGTTTCCGCGATATTTCCCCGCTGCTGGAGGCGCTGACCCAGCTGCTGTTTTATGTGACTCCGATTGTGTGGACCACCCAAACTCTGAAGGATCAGGGCGGCCAGGTTGAGGGCCGTGCCCGGCTCGCGGAGTTGAATCCGCTGTATCACTACATGGAGGTTATCCGCGCCCCCTTGATCGGCGCGCCGCTGCCGGTTTATCACTGGTGGGTGGTGCTGGGCTTCACCGCCGCCGGTTTGATTCTGGCGCTGCTGGCGATGCGCACCTGGCGCTATCGCGTCAGCTATTGGGTGTAGTGCTTTTTCGCTTATCGACGCCTCCCTCCACTTTCACTTCCACATAAAGGTGCACAACGATCCCATGGTCTCTATCGATACCTACAATGCTTGCGTTGATTTCCCGATCTTCGACGCCAAAACCCGCTCGCTGAAGAAGGCGGCGCTGGGCGCTGCCGGCGGCATCATTGGCAAGAATGACTCCAATGTGGTGGTCGTGGAGGCGCTGCGCGATATCAATCTGCATCTGCAGGAGGGCGACCGCGTCGGCCTGGTAGGCCATAATGGCGCGGGTAAGTCCACGCTGCTGCGGCTGCTCTCGGGGATCTATGAGCCCACCCGCGGCTCGGCGCATGTGCGCGGCCGGGTGGCGCCCGTCTTTGATCTTGGCGTGGGCATGGACCCGGAGATCTCCGGCTACGAGAACATCATCATTCGCGGCTTGTTCCTGGGCCAGACGCGCCAACAGATGAAGAAGAAGATGGATGAGATCGCCGATTTCACCGATCTTGGCGATTATTTGGCCATGCCGCTGCGCACCTACTCCACCGGTATGCGCATCCGCCTCGCACTGGGTGTGGTCACCTCTATCGAGCCGGAGATTCTGCTGCTGGATGAGGGCATCGGCGCGGTGGATGCGGAGTTTATGGCGAAGGCGCGCAAGCGCCTCCAGGAGTTGGTGCAGCGCTCCGGCATCCTGGTATTTGCCTCGCACTCGAATGACTTTTTGGCCCAGCTCTGCGATACGGCGCTGTGGATTGATCATGGCACGATCAAGCAGGCCGGCACGGTGCCGGATGTGGTGGAGGCCTATGAGGGCAAGGGCGCGGCCGATCATGTGCGCCGCCTGCTGGCCCATATCGATGATCCTGCGGAGCAGAACTAGCAGTCGCGCCCGCCTCGAGCGCAGCCGCCGCCCTTGCTGCGGTATGAGAAGATAAAAGCTATGCCGCTGCACACTACGGATTCCATTGCCGCTGTTATCGTCACCCACCACCGCGCCGAGTTGCTGCGCCACTCGCTCGAGATCGTGGCCACCCAGACCCACCCCGTCGAGCACATCATCGTGGTGGATAATGGCGCCGAAGACGCGGTGCGGCAGCTGGTAGAGGAGGTTGCCGGGGAGCGTGGCGTCTATCTGCCGAGCCGCACCAATCTAGGCGGTGCGGGGGGGTTTGCCTATGGCTTCCTCACGGCTCTGGCGCTCGGCGCGGATGCTATCTGGTGCGCGGATGATGATGGCCGCCCAGAGGATACCGAGGTGCTCGCCACCTTGGTGCGCTGCGCCGAGGCCCACGGGCTGGACGAGGTCTCCCCTGTGGTGTGCAATCTGCAGCAGCCCGATAAGCTCGCCTTCCCGCTGCGCCGCGGGGTGGAGTGGCGGCGCTACCGCTCGGAGCTGGGCGAGGAGGAGCTGCTCGAAAACATCGCCTCGCTGTTTAATGGGGCGCTGTTTTCGCGAACCGCGACCGAACGCATTGGCGTGCCGGATCTGCGGCTATTCATCCGCGGCGACGAGGTGGAATATCATCGCCGCCTGGCGCGCTCGGGCCTGCGCTTCGGCACCTGTTTGCAGACGGCTTATCTGCACCCCGATGGTTCGGAGGAGTTTAAGCCGATCTTGGGCGGGCGGATGCACACCCAATACCCGGATAATGAGGGCAAGCGCTTTTTCACTTACCGCAATCGCGGCTATCTGATGAATCAGCCCGGCATGCGCAAGCTGCTACCGCAGGAGTATGCCCGTTTCGGCTGGTTCTTTTTGGTGCAGCGCAAGGATCTGCGGGGTTTCCTCGAGTGGTTCAAGCTGCACCAGCAGGGCCGCCGAGAGCGCTTCGAACGCCCCTAACCAGCCCCTAGCGCACTTTGAAGATCCACAACCGCTGGACGATGAAGTTGATCACGGTGGCGGTGCCTTGGGCGATCACGAAGGCCGCCACGGTAGACAGCCGCTCGCCCCAGCCCCAGCCGTAGAAGATGTTGTAGCCCACGGCGAAGAAGCCGAGGTTCACCACTGCGGTGATGGTGTAGAGAACCGCCACGGCGCTAAAGCGCTTGGCCGAGGGCTCGGCTTGGAAGGTCCAGCGGCGGTTGATCATGTAGGCGGTGAGCGTGCCAAAGATGAATCCCACGAGGCGCCCGAGGTTTTTGTCCACGCCAAAGACGATGTGCAGCAGATAGGTCAGGCCGAGGTCCACCACAGCCGAGAGGCCACCGGAGACGATGAACTTGAAGGCCTGCACGTGCAGCGACTTATCCTTGGACGCCATCGCGCCGGCGTCGAGGCCCTCTACGGAGGGCAGCGGTCCGGTGTATTCGGGCTTGGTCGAGTTCGCATCCACGTGGGGGATACTAGCACCCCTGGGCCTACATTCTGGCCCACGAGCGCTTTAGTCGGTGATGATGGCGCGCAGCAGGTCGATGCGCGCATTGTGCAGCGGCCCGCCCACCACGAGCAGATCGTTGGCGATGATCCCGAGCATCTCCAGTACCGAGAGCGTGCGCGAGGCCAGGGAGCGGATGTCATCGGTGACTAATACGGTGGAGCCGGTCCCGCGATGGCCGGCCCACACCATGCCTTGCATCACGAAGGCCTCGGTGGTGCCGCGCGGCATCCCGGCAATATAGCTGAGCAGCAGCAGCCAGGCGGCGTCATTGCTCACCACTTCCCGTTCGACGGGCAGGGTGCGACTCAGCTGCACCCACAGGGCCGCGGGGTCGCTGAGTGCGTGCCGGCCCACGGCGGTGAGCCCGCCCTCGCCATCAACTAGACCCAGCGCCCGCAGCAAGGGATCGCCGGGGACGGTGTCGTGCCGCTCGTGGATATAGTGCACCAGCGGTTCGAGCAGGCTGTGCCGCTCCGCTGTGGTGGCGCGCTGCCGGGTGTCCATGCCGAGCGCCACCAGCTGGGTGGCCTCCCAGAGCCCGGCGCGGTTGATCACGTCCTTCAGCGAGCTTTTCGCCCGGCTGAGCGTGGCCTCCACCCAGCGTTCGGAGTCCAGTTCACGGTTGATCACGTCCACGGAAAACTCCGGCTCGTCTAGCCGTCCTTCGCCGTCGATGCAGTGCGTATCGGAGCCGCCGATGCCGCTGAGGGTGGTGATCAGCCGCAGATTCACCGATAGGTGATCGTTGAAGCGGAAGCGGAAGTTCTCCTCGCCGAGGGAGCCCAGGGTGATGGCCTCGGCCGCCCATTGATCGAGTTCAGTGCTGGTTTTCGCGCCCGGTTTGATGGTGGCGGTGGGGGTGAAAAAGCAGTAGTCGCCGGCTTCTTGCTGGTCCAGTACTACGCGCATGATGCGGGCGAAGCGGTCCATGGGGATGCTGGCGGGAACACGGATGCGCCGCCACGCCCCAGAGGCGGGTTCTTCCACGTGGTAGAGCAGCGCGTAGTCGTAATCGTCGACCTCGAAGCTGGGATGGGACTGGTTCACACGGGCTAATCTAAACCACGCATGGCCGCCTCGCAGGGCGAGCGCCTAGCCTGCAGGCAGCGGGCGGTAGTTGGGGTCGGCGTCCTTTAATGCTTTACGACGCAACCTCGCCCGCTCCATGCCGTGCCAGACCTCGATGAGATCCACCACGGCGCGCACCCGCACCCAACACTCGCGGGCGATGGGCTCGCCACTGAAGGCGTCCTCATAGGATTCCCAGTCGGGATCCGTGATCGCCGGCAGGCGCAGGTTCTTGGTGGAGGCTTTGAGCTCCTCGGCGGCGGTGCGCATGCGCTCGACGAGGGCGCTAATCGCCTCGCGGGAATCCAGCACGGCATCCACCTGCAGCAGGTCTTTTTCGCGCTCGCGGCCCACGGGATAGTCGCCGCCGAGAATCCAGGCGCCCGCGGTCACGCCGGTGGCGGTATCGAAGTCATCGTCCACGTGCCAGATCACGTGGTGCTGCTCATCGGGGCGGTCGGTCACTGCAAGCATGGCGCCTACTTTCCTTCCTTGGCGGCGAGCTCGGCGCGCTGCGTGGCCTCGCCGAGGGCGTAGACGGCAGCACCGAGGCCGAGGCCAATATAGGTGCGGGGTTTGGAGACGCCAGCGGCGCGCAGGGCCGCGGAGGAGGCGTCGATAAGCGCGCTCTGGGCCTTGAATCCCGCCCAGAGGCCGGCGCCAGCGAGCGCGGCCTTGGTCCAAAAACCGCGGGGGCTGTCGACGGGGCGTTGATCGTCGGCGTCGAGGGTGGCGCGGATCTTGGCGAGGGCTACCTCGGGGTCATTATCGGGGTTATCGTCCTGGGTGGTGGCCCAGACGCTCACCCCGAAAGCGCTGGTGAACAGCGCGGTCGTGAGCACACCGCGGGCGAGGCGACAGGGCACATACTCCGGCAGAGCCACGGACACGGCGGTGGCTACGGCCGGGGCGAGGCGACCCACGAGGGTGTCGTCGAGGGTGTAGGTGAGCACGGGGGTGTCGTGGGGTTGGGGAGATGTCATAGCCGTTTAGCTTAGTCGCCACCCACGCACGCGGGTATGAACCCTTGTCGGGGCGCAGGCCAGAACATACACTACGGAGATATCCCCGTGTTCAGGGACAAGGAGGCACTGACATGGCACGTGAACTCATTGGGCTATTCAAAGTGGAAGATGGCGAGATAGACACCGATGCCGTCAACAAGGCGCTGCAGGCACTCAGAGCCACGCAGGAACGAAGCGCAGCAGATAAGGACGACGACGAGGACACCGAGGACGCCGACTAACGTCCGGTGCTGGTCGTTTGGCGCCAGCCTCTACGATGGGGGCATGGCGCTATTTGATCTGTTTAAAAAGAAGAAGCCCGTCGACCCGAAGAAGGAAACCTATATCGCGGCGGAGCATACGCAGCTGCCGCTGGATGGGTTCATGACTCGTCTCATGGCCGAGGAGCTGCCGCTGCTCGATAGCGCGGCGCGGGGACGGGTGTATGAGATTCTGCGCGACTACGACGGCCCCACCATCACCTCCCAGGAAGAACTCCCCGAGGAGATTCGCTCCCTCATGGATCTGTAGGGATCCCGTCCAGAGCAGGTGGGGCCGCGCAGGGTGTGCGGCGACACTACCGCGGGCTAGGCGGCGGAGTTGACGCCGAGGAAACTGTAGAGCGGGCAGCTACCCACATAGGCCGTGGCGCCGATGCCAGCTGCGGCACCGAGCAGGCCCGCCTTGGCCCCCTTTCCCTTTACAGCGAGGCCGGCGAGAGCCAGGGCGCCAGCGACCCCATAACGAACCTTGCGGTCTTCTTCACCAACGTTTTTCTTGCCATATTTACTCATGAACTCCAGTGTAGTCCTCCCCGCCCCTTAAGCTACGGTTCCGTAGGGTGAAGCTGCTCACGCAGTGCAGCCTGCGTTTATAGGGCCGCTGGGCGGGGCGAATCGCCTGCGATCACCCGCCCCGCACCCACCCCAACACGGCGTAGCTATATTGGCCCACCATGAGCGCTGAGTAATTAAACTTATGAAACTATGACTCAGCCCTCCGCAGCGGCCTCATCTGCTACCGCCAGCCCCCGCGACCCCAGCTACTTCGATCAGCTCGCGCCCGGCGTCACCGTGGAGGTGCGCAATGAGTCGTGGCTGGTCACCCACGTAACCCGCTCCACCGATGGCTTCCGCATCAAGGTCCGCGGCCTCAGCGATTATGTGCGCGATACCACCGCCACTTTCTTCACCGCCCTGGACGATGTCCGCATCTTCGACCCCGCCGCGGTCACTCCCGTACCGGATAATTCCCCGCGCTATCGCCACTCGAAGCTGTGGCTGGAGTCCACGATGCGCCAAACCCCGGTGCCGCTGCGACAACAGAAGCTCGACGTGGCCACCCGTATGCTCGCGGACCCGCTCGATTATCAGCTCGCGGCCGTGCGCATGGCTCTCGACCCCGAGCGGGTACAGCCCCGCGTGTTGCTTGCCGACGCCGTCGGCCTGGGCAAGACCCTCGAAATCGGCATGATCGCCGCCGAGTTGATTCGGCGTGGCCGCGGCGAGCGCATTCTGGTGGTCACCCCGAAGCATGTGCTGGAGCAGTTCCAGCAGGAACTGTGGACGCGCTTTTCCATTCCACTGGTACGTCTCGATTCGATCGGCATTCAAAAGGTGCGCCAGAAGCTGCCGGCCAGCAAAAACCCCTTCACATACTTCCCGCGCGTAATCGTGTCCATGGATACCTTGAAGTCCCCTAAGTACCTCGCCCAGCTGGAGAAGGTGAACTGGGACATCGTGATTGTGGATGAGATCCACAACGCCACCAATGCCGGCACGCACAATAACCGCTTGGTGCGCACGCTCGCGCCGCGCACCGATGCGCTGATCCTCGCCTCGGCCACCCCGCACAATGGCGACCCGGACTCGTTTAAGGAGATCCTGCGCCTGCTCGATCCTCTGGCCGTGAGCCCGAGTGGGGTGATTGATGAGGCCGCCGCCAAGGACCTCATTATCCGCCGCCACCGCAACTCCAAGGAGGTCGCCTCGGTGGTGGGCGATAAGTGGGCGATTCGCGCGGAGCCCACCAATATCCTCATCGAGGCCTCGGCGGAGGAAAATGCCGTGGCCCGCGAGCTCAGCGAGACGTGGGTGAGCACGAAACTGGCCGGCGATCTTTTCCCGTGGACCCTGGTCAAGGCCTATCTTTCCTCCCCTGCCGCCCTGCTGGAGACCATCGATAACCGCCTGCGCACTCTGGCCGCAGATTCCGCCTCCACCAGCAGCGCCGCCCAAGTGCAGGCCCTGCACCGGCTGCGCGAGCTGGCCGAGCGTATCACCCCCGATAATTCCAATAAGTACTTCCAGCTCGTGGACTATCTGCGCAATGAGGTGGGCATTAAGAAGCGCTCCTCGCAGCGAGTGGTGATCTTCTCTGAGCGTGTCGCCACCTTGCACTTCCTCGAGACCAACCTGAGCAAGGACCTCAAGCTGGGCAAGGGCGCGGTGAAGGTCATGCACGGCGGCATGTCCGATGTGGAGCAAATGGAGCTGATCGACGAGTTCAAGCGCGCCGATTCCAAGCTCCGGGTGCTCATTACCGGCGATGTGGCCAGCGAGGGCGTGAACCTGCACAGCCAATGCCACCACCTGGTGCACTATGACATCCCGTGGTCGCTTATCCGTATCCAGCAGCGCAATGGCCGTATTGATCGCTATGGCCAAACCAACCCGCCGCAGATCGCGACGCTGCTGCTCGATCCCGAGGAGGGCATCGGCGAGACCCACGTATTAGAAAAGCTCGTCGAGCGTGAGCACGCCGCCCACCAATTCCTCGGCGATGCCTCCTTGCTCATGGGCAAGCATTCCATCCGCAGCGAGGAAGATAGCGTCCGCGATATTCTTCGGGGCCGCCGTGATCTCGAATCCACTATCCGCACCGCAGAAGAGGTGGTGCGTGACGCCCGCGACCGCGCCGCCCGCCACGCCGAAGACCACGCCACCGACGCGGACGCTCCGGACGCGGATGCCCCCTCGGCCGAGAGCAGCGCGGATGAACGCGCCGTGGATGATCTCTGGGCCATGCTCAACAGCGGCACCCTGATCCTCGACGAGGAACCGGAGCAGCCACTTACCTCCTCGGCTACTCATAGCCTGTTCTCCAGCGAGCAGGACTATCTCGTGCAGGCCCTCGCGGAGGCGTTTCATGATGTGGCCTCGGAGTCCCCGGCGCGCGGCGGGGTGTCGATGGAGCTGCACGATAATGACACGATGGAGCTGACTCCCCCATCGGATCTGCAGCGCCGTTTCGATCTGCTGCCCCAGGACTACGTGGACTATCGCCAGGTCAAGAAGCGCCTAATGCTGGCCACCTCCACCGCCCGCGGCGAGTCGCAGCTGCAGGCGGCCCGCGATAACGATTCCAAGACCTGGCCGAAGGCGCACTATCTGGGCCCGCTGCACCCGGTATCGGATTGGGCCGCCGATCGCGCCCTGTCCTCGATGGCTAAGTCCGAGATTCCCGCATTCACCGGCGCTGTGGAGGAGCTCACGGTGCTGCTCATGGCCACGCTCACCAGCTCCCGCGGCCAAGTGGTCACCCGTTCCTTCCTGCTGGCCACCCCAGGCCAGTTCGGCCTAGATGTGCCCGAGGGGATTCCTGCGGCCACGGTGGATACCGTCACCGATCCCGTCGCCATGCTGCGTGAGATCGGTTTGAATGAGCAGGCTATTTCCACTGGCTCGCTCAGGGTTCCGCCGGAGACGAACCGGCTGATCCGCGCGGCGCTTGATGTCGCGGAGACGCATGTCGACGCCATCCAGAGCGCCGGCATCGCCGAGGCCGAAAGCCGCGCCGCGGCGTGGTCGGAGCGCGCCGCCGAATGGGAAAGCGCCATCGGCCACAGCTCCGGCCGGGCGCCCCGCTCTCGTGCCGTGGTGGACAAGCAGCGTGAGATGCTCGTGGCCACCCGCCCGCAGCGTTCCCTTATCCGTCCCCTCGCCGTCATCATTCCCGCCACCACCCCCAGCGCATAACAAGGATCTCCCCCATGGCTTCTTTCGATTCCATCGCCAACGTTGACGAGTGGATCAGCGATTACTACCTGACCAACGATGAGAACACCAAGGGCGCGTCCTTTGGCAAGCGCGCCGAGGACGCAGTGAAGGTGTGGAAGGCCGACGATAAGGATTCCGCGTCCTCCACCTCCCCGTGGGGTCGGCTCACTGCCCAGCGCAATGAGCTGCAGACGGCGCTATCCACCATTGACCCCGCCACTCCTTCCTCGGTGGAGGCCGCCGCCGCGGCCATCGAATCCGCCTGTGGCTATCCGCACCCGGCAGCGCAGGAGGTGCAGAGCAGCGCCGGCACCCTCGCCTTCACCGGTTCGCTGCAGCACAAGACCGCTACCCTTCGTGTTTCTCCCATCACCAATATTGAAGAGCTGGTGGAGGCCACCCCGCTGACCCTGCCGAGCCTGGATGGCGCCGAGCTGGAGTGGTCGGCCACCAAGCTGGTGACGGAACTATTCCTCAGCGAGGAACAGCCGGCCTTCATCGTGCTGATCGCCGGCTCCTGGGTGATTCTCGCCGAACGCGATTCCTGGCCCCTCGGTCGGTATTTCGGCGTGGATGTGGCCCTTGCCGCCGAGCGCAATAACACCAAGAATCGCGGCGAGCTACAGCAGGTGTGCGCCGCCCTGGCGTGGGAGAACATCACCTGCGCCCCCGATGGCAGCACCTGGTGGCTCGAGACGCTCGCCGAGTCCCGCGAGCACGCCGTGAAGGTGAGTGAAAGCCTCCGCCAGGCCATTAAGGAATCCATCGAAATCATCGGCAATGATGTGCTGGATCGCCACCGCGAGCAGCGCCTGCCGATTGATCTCGACGGCAATGAGCTGGCCAAACAATCGCTGCGCTATCTCTATCGCATCCTCTTCCTACTCTTCGCCGAGGCCTCTCCGGAGCTGCAGATCCTGCCCACCGGAGTGCCCGAATATGACGAGGGCTATGGTCTGTCGAACTTGCGCGACCAGATCCTCATCGAACCACCCAGCGAGCGGGCCGCCCGCGGCACCTACCTCTACGACAGCCTCGATCTCCTCTTCTCCTTGGTGGATCAGGGCCATGATCCCTTGGACCCCACCGCCGAGCTTTTCGACGCCAACGCCGGCGCCGATGGCCTCCGCTTCCGGAATCTCGCCGCGGATCTCTTCAAACCGGATGCCACCGCGTATATCTCCCGCGTCAAACTCTCCAATGCCGCCCTCCACACAGTGCTGCAAAACCTGCTGCTCACCCCCGAAACCTCGGGCCGTGAGCGCGGCTTCGTCTCCTATGCCACCCTCGGTGTCACCCAGCTTGGCCAGGTGTACGAGGGCCTGATGTCCTATACCGGCTTCATCGCCACCCAAGAGCTGCTGGAGGTCGCGCCCCACGGCGATCCCTCCAAGGGATCATGGGTTGTGCCCGAGTCGCTGGCCGCCACTCTGCCCCCGGACAGCTTCGTCCAAGAGCGGATTGACGACGCCATCTCCGGCACCCGCACCCGCAATCGTCGCCACAAGGCCGGCTCCTTTGTGTACCGCCAATCCTCCCGGGATCGAGAGCGCTCGGCCTCCTTCTATTCCCCGCCGGTGATCACCGAGTTCACCGTGGGCCAGGCCATCGAGGAGCTGCGCAGTTCGGGGCGTATCAGCTGCGCCGATGATGTGCTGAACCTGAGTATCTGCGAGCCGGCGATGGGCTCCGGCGCCTTCGCCGTGGAGGCCGTGAACCAGCTGGCAGAGCTCTACATCACGCTGAAACAAGAAGAGCTCGATGAGCAGATTCCGGCGGAGTCCCTCACCGAGGAACTGCAAAAGGTGAAGGCCTCCATCGCCCTGCACCAGGTCTATGGCGTAGACCTCAACCGCACCGCCGTGGAGCTCGCCGAGATCTCGCTGTGGCTAAACACCATGACCGCCGATTTGAAGGCCCCGTGGTTCGGCCTGCACCTGCGCCACGGCAACTCGCTTATCGGGGCGACGCGTTCCACACTGAGCACAGACGCTCTCACCACCAAGCAGTACCTCTCGGAGCGCCCGCGGCACCACAGCGTGCAGACGGTCTCGGAAGCCATTATCACGCAGAGACCCGATCCGACGGTCTCCTCGCGGGTGCATCACTTCCTCGTTCCCGCCCTTGGCTGGGGTGCCGCCAGCGAATCCAAAGACCTCAAAGCCATGGCGCCCGAGCAGATCGCAGCCATGAAGACGTGGCGAAAGTCGGTGCAGAAGGGCTTTAGCAAGACACACGCCCGCGAGCTCGCGGAGCTCTCCGAGCGAGTCGAGGTGCTATGGCGCTTTGCTCTGGTGCGCCTGCGCATCGCAGAACAGCAGGCGCGGCGCACCATTAACCTATGGGGCCAGCCGGAGCAGCGCAGCGCCGGCGCGGTCACTCGTGCACAGATTGAGCAGGAGCTCTTCGCTAATCTCAATGGTTCCTATCAGCGCCTGCGGCTGATCATGAACGCTTGGAACGCCCTGTGGTTCTGGCCGCTGAAGGAAACGGAGCTGCTCCCCAGCCGTGAGGAGTGGCTGCGCATGCTTCACCACGCCTTGGGCCGGGCCAATGACGCCCTGAAGTCTGGAAAGAAGCAGGCCGAGGGATTCGGCTTCGCCATGGATTGGGAGGACTTGGACTTTATCGAGGATCTCGAGTTCAAGGCCTCCGGCGCTCTGAAGTACGAGGAGCTGCTGGAGGCGCACCCGTGGCTAGCCATCGTGGAGCGTGTCAGTGCCGAGCAGAGCTTCTTCCACTGGGATCTCGACTTCGCCGCCGTGATGGCCGAGGGCGGCTTCGACTTCCAAGTGGGTAACCCGCCGTGGGTGCGGCCCGACGTGGACGTGAACGGGCTCCTCGCTGAGCACGATCCATGGTTCAAACTTGCCGCCAAACCGACCCAAAAGGAAAAGCAAGCACGGCGCGAATCCTTGGCGGACAATGACGCTGTTCTTGCAACGATGTCGCGCGGTATTTCCGATTCGGTAGTCGTTGCCGCTGTGCTTGGCGATATCACCCGCTACCCCCATCTCAAAGATCAGCGACCTGATCTCTACCGGGGCTTCATAGAGCGCACCTGGGCCAATGCCAGCGATACTGGTGTGATCTCCCTGATCCACCCCGAATCACACTTCACCGAGAAGAAGGCTGCGGCCCTGCGCATAGGGGCCTATCGGCGCCTGCGCCGCCACTGGCAGTTCATCAACGAGCTCAAGCTCTTCGATGTGGATAATCACGTCACGTACGGCGTTCATGTTTATTCCATTGCCGTAGACGACCCCAGATTCCTTTCTGCGAACTCTCTCTACCACCCCACGAGCGTGAGCGATTCTTTTAAGCACGATGGAAGCGGCATACTCCCCGGTTTCAGGGACGAGAACGATAACTGGGATCTGCGGCCCCACCGTGATCGCATTGCCACCGTGGATAAGAACACCCTCGAGCTGTGGAAGTCCGTTCTCGAGGATCCCGACACGCCGCTGCTGGAAACGCGCATGGTCTATACCGTGAACACCGCTGCTGCCGCCGTTCTGGAAAAGCTCGCTGCCGCAGATCGTATTGGTTCGCTGGGGCTACAGTTCTCCATCGGTTGGAATGAAACCACAGACAAGAAGAAGGGGTACTTCGACACCTCGTGGCAGCATCCAGATTCCTGGGCCGAGGCGATTCTGCAAGGCCCACATCTGGGCGTATCCACGCCCATGATCAAGCAGCCCAATCCCACGATGAAGAGCAACAAGGACTGGTCCGAGATCGACCTCGAGGCCGTAGCCGAAGACTTTATTCCTGCGACCTCATATGCATTCGATGATTCCTTGGATCAAGCTGCAATAAATGGCTTGTTTGGCACGTGGACCGTAGACGGGAAAAAGGAGTACGCATCATCGTTTTCCCGCGTCGGATGGCGAAACATGGCTGCGACTACCGGTTTTCGGACGCTCTACCCTGCTCTACTGCCCCCAGAATCCACGCACTTGTACACCATTACCTCTGCTGGGCCGATGAGGGACGAGAGCACACTTGCCGCAGCGTTCACAGCCAGCTCGTTCCTTGTAGATTTCTATCTTCGGTCGACCGGAACAGGGCATATTATGGCGACTGTTTTCGAAGTGCTCCCCCTCGGCACCGAGAACGCGCTGTGGCCCATCGCGGCTCGCCGCTATCTGGAGTTGAACTGCCTCACTCGCGCCTATGCGCCCTTGTGGGAGCAGATCACGGGTGAGGAGTGGACGCCGGAGACGCCGCTGCGGAACGCGAAGGAGCGCTGGCATGCACAGAATGAGATTGATGCCATTGTGGCCTTGTCCTTGGGTATCAGCGCTGATGAGCTGTGCATGATTTATCGCACCCAATTCCCCGTGATGCGTCGCTACGATCAACAGCACCTTTATGATGCGCATGGCCGTAAAGTACCGAAGGAGATTGTGAAGCTTCAGGAGAAGCTGAAGCCCGGCGCGGAGCTGTCCGCGGCGGAGCGAACCTGGACGCACCCGCAGTCTGAGGTGTCCTATACCTTCGACTACCCCTTTGCCCCGCTCGATCGTGAAGCCGATCTGCGGGCCGCCTATGAGGCTTTTTCCAAGGAGCTATAACCCACCATGTCCAGTATCATCCCCACGCATGCCTCGAACCACATTATTGGTGGCTTGAGTGAGTACCTGGCCACCAGCTTCTCCCTGGCGGAGCAGGCAACGGCGGCGGGGCTGAAGGAGTTTCTCACCAACTCCGAGGAGGGCATGTTCCATGGACCCTATGTGCGCACCCGTTTGCCCTATGCCCCGGCGGCGGACTGGTCGAATCTTCTGGGCTGGCTGCCGGAGCATTTTCTTCCCTACCGGCACCAGGCGGAGGCGTTCCGCAGGTTGGCGTCGTCACGCGATGGCGAGGAGCGGCGCCCAGAGCCCACGCTGGTAGTCACGGGAACGGGCTCGGGTAAGACGGAGTCCTTTCTCTATCCGATTCTGGATCACTGCCTGCGCACCACGGGGCGGCGGGGAATTAAGGCGCTCATCCTTTATCCGATGAATGCGCTGGCTAATGACCAAGCGGCGCGTCTGGCGGAGCTGATCACCACCGATCCGCGGTTGGGTGGGATTCGTGCCGGTATCTATACCGGTGAAACGGCTGACTCGCACCGTCGGACTGTGAGCGAGGCAGGGCTGATCACCGATCGGGAGACGATGCGGCTGGCGCCGCCGGAGATCCTGCTGACCAACTACAAGATGCTGGATCAGCTCCTGCTGCGCGATGAAGACCAGCAGCTATGGAAGGAATCGGCCACAAGCCTGCAGTATGTGGTGCTCGATGAGTTCCACACCTACGACGGCGCCCAAGGCACCGATGTGGCGCTGCTGCTGCGGCGCATGGGGTTGAAGATCAAGGCCCTCCAGCCCGAGGACGAGTTAAGCGAGGAAGACAAGGCCCGCCCGCTGGGGCTGATCACGCCGGTGGCTACCTCCGCAACACTGGGCGATAAGAATTCCGAGCCCACAGAAATGCTGGAGTTCGCGCACACTATCTTCGGCGAACAGCTGCCACCGAGTTCCGTGGTGCGCGAAACCGTGCTCACCATCGAACAGTGGCAGCGCAGCATTGCCGAGTTCACCGGGATCGAGGCCGAGCCCACGCCCGCGCCGACAGCCGCGGCGATACAGGAGATGAATCGCGCGATCGAAAAGGCCACCGAGGCCGAGGAGCATGTGGAGCACGATCGCATCGTGCGCCGGGTGCTCGGCAAAAAACTACTCGGCCTGGACGCGGAGACCTCCGTGGAGCACACGATTGCGATGGCCGCGCGCAATGAGTGGGTTCTTCAGCTGCTGCAGGCAACGAGCCGGCCGGTGGCGATAACGGAATCCTTCGAAAAGGACGAGACTCCGCTGGATGCCCAGCTCTTCCATGCCGAAACGCTACGTCAGCTCGGCGCGGACGCGGCCACCTTTATTGCCCACACCCTGACCTTGATCGCGCACCTGCGCGCCGAGTTCGGGGCGCTGCATGGCTGGCACGGCAAGAAATTCCCCGGGGTAGAGACCCACCTATGGGTGCGGGAGGTATCGCGCATCGACCGCGCCGTGGAACTCAACGCCGCCGGGGCGGCAATGTTTCGCTGGTCCGATAACGGCACCACCGAGGGCAATTGGTTGCCGGCCTGCTACTGCCGTAACTGCGGGCGCTCGGGGTGGATGGTCAGCGTCCAACCCGGCGATGAGCGCATCGAAACCAACCCCAAAACCATCCGCGGGCACAGCGTGCGCAAACGCACCATGATGCGGCCGCTCATCGACGCCTCCAGTGAGCTGCGCTTGGGCCACGATCGCCTGGCCGAGGACCACTCCATGCTGGCCTGGCTGGATCTGCCCAATGCGCAGCTGAGCGTGAGCGAGCCCGATGAGGAACACCTGGACTTCGGCGGCGTGGTACGGGTTCTCACCTATGGCGGCGAGGACGTAGACGAGCTTGCCCGCCAGAACGTCTGCCCCTCCTGCGGGGAGCGCGATTCCATCCGCTTCCTCGGCTCCTCCGTGGCCACGCTGCTCTCCGTGGCCGTGTCCAATCTCTTCGGCATGGACGATGTGGACGCCGCAGAGAAGAAATCCCTGGTATTCACCGACTCCGTGCAGGATGCCGCGCACCGCGCCGGGTTCATGCAATCCCGCGCCCGCACCTTCGCCTTCCGTGGCCGCACCAATGCGGCCATCGACGAAGCGACCACCCTGGACACCCTGCCCAAGCAGCTCATTGCCTCCGCCGATGCGGATGAGGTCCCGGCGCGCTCCCGCTTTGAGCTCCTGCCGCCCTGGGTGGCGGAGAATAAACGCTTCGCGCCCTTCTGGGATCCCAGCTATTCCTCGGGGCAGCGCGGCGAGGCCACCAAGCGCCTGACCAAGGTGCTGGAGCTGGATGTGGCTCTCGAGTTTGGTGATCGCGCCGATCTGCCCCGCTCTTTGGTCTCCACCGGAACCGTCTCCGTGGGCGTGGACGTAGACGATGCGGTGCTGGAGCCCATCGCTAAAGAGGCTCTGCGCAGCGCCTTCGGCGAGACGCAAATGGCGGCGTTTATCTCCCATGACCCCGCCACCGGCGACGCACTCGATGGTGCCGGCAGCGAGCTGGCCTGGGCCCGCGGCCTGCTGGAATACACCCGCCTCAGCG
Source organism: Corynebacterium sp. TAE3-ERU30 (assembly GCF_019209925.1). Taxonomy (NCBI): domain Bacteria; kingdom Bacillati; phylum Actinomycetota; class Actinomycetes; order Mycobacteriales; family Corynebacteriaceae; genus Corynebacterium; species Corynebacterium sp. TAE3-ERU30. The sequence continues at coordinate 331,111 of NZ_JAHUTO010000003.1, forward strand.
GCGGTATCTACACCGAGCTGCTGCGCGCCTTCATTAAAGACGATGGCAATGAGTACATGCTCTACCGCCGCGAAGCCGCCGCCCAAGGCGTGCCCCGCTTCCCCCAAGGCGGCGCCCCGCACTTTCCCCGTGCGGGCGGAAAACTCGCTGGCGCGAAATCGAAGAACTCGGTGCTGCCGCTCTCGGAGGAGCGCGGCTGGTGTGCCCGCTGGAGCGCCACCCACTTAGGGATTGATACCCGCCATGCCGCCTGGGCGGTCACCGCGCTCTTTCGCCTCTTGGCCGCAGAGGGCATCGTGGGCAGCCTGGAGTCCAACACCGGCGCCACCATGTATTATCTCGAGTCCTCGCGCATTCGCGTGGTGCACGAACCCGATCCCGGCATCCTCGAATGCTCGGTGTGCCACCGTCGTTTCGGCGTGGACGCCCACGGCCGCGAACTCTTGGCCCACACCCCCTGCCACTCGCTCGGCTGTGAGGGCCGATTCGAGGTAGTGGCTAATCCGCACAACTACTACCGCAGCCTGTATAGCTCCCGGGACTCCCGCACGGTCATCAGCCGCGAGCACACGAGCTTGCTCGCGACCGCGGATCGCTTAGAGATCGAGGAACAGTTCAAGGCGGCCGTCGATAAGCAACAACCGGATGCGCCGAATGTGCTGGTAGCTACCCCTACCCTCGAGATGGGTATCGATATCGGGGATCTCTCCACGGTGATGCTGGCCTCCCTGCCGGATTCTGTGGCCTCCTATGTGCAGCGCGTGGGCCGTGCTGGGCGTTTGAGCGGCAACTCGCTGGTGATTGCTGTGACCCGCGGGCGCGGGAAGGCGCTGGCCCGGCTGGAACGGCCGCTGAGCACCATCAATGGTGTGGTGCAGCCGCCGGCGGCCTTTTTGTCTGCGCGAGAGATTCTGCACCGGCAGTTCTTGGCCTATGTGATCGACACCATGGACTTCGCCGAGGTGAATGTGTCGGCGACGCGCGCCAAGTCCGTCTTCGGCTATGGCCTGCAGGACTTCGAGGGCACGGTGGTGGCCGCGCTGATCGATCGCATCGAGGCGGGGATCGACGCTGAGCTCGAGGCATTCTTGGACAGCCTAGGCGAGTTTGCGCCCCCGGCCGTGAAGGAGGAGCTGCGGGAGTGGGCCACCACCCAGGCGGTGGCCGTGCTGCGCGAGAGCCGCAGCACCTGGCAATCCCACCGCGCAATGCTCCTCGAGCGCAAAAAGGCGGTGCATGCCACGCTCGATGAACTCAACCGCGTCGCTGAGAGCAATAGCGCCGATGAGGAAACTGAGTTGCAGCTGCGCCAAACCCGGGCGGCGGCGAATTTCATCAACAGCCAGCTGACCTCCGAGTTCGAGGAGGAATATTGGATCGCCGTGATGGAGCGCGCGGGCCTTTTGCCGAACTTCACGCTCTTGGATGAGACCGTGGAGTTTCACCTTTCGATCTCGCGCACCGACGCCGATACCGGGGAGATCGAAACGCATGCCCGCGACTATTCGCGCGGTATCTCCTCCGCGCTCTTCGAGCTCGCCCCCGACGCCACCTTCTATGCCCAAGGCATTGCCGCCACGGTGGACTCGGTGGAGCTCGGACCGGATAACGCCGCTGTGCAACAGTGGCGGCTCTGCCCCAGCTGCTCCTACTCGCGGGTAGAAACCCCCGACTCTGATACGCTGCCCTGCCCACACTGCGGCGACGCTCGCTTTGCCGACGCCGCGCAGGTGATCAACGTGGTGGAAATGACGCGCGTCTACGCCAGCGTGGACTATTCGCGCTCCGCGATTACCGACGCCAAAGACGATCGCACCTCGGTGCGCTTCGAGCGCGCTTTGTCCATGGTGGTGCCCGAGGGCGGCTATGGCGAGGGATGGTTCTTGCGCGAAACCGGTTTCGGTATCCGCTACTTGCCCTCGGTGAACATGCGCTGGCTGAATCTGGGCCGCGCCCAAGGCGGAATGCGCCAATCCCTGTGCGGCGCCGAAGTAGAAACTCCCATGTTTCGCGTGTGCCGCGAGTGCGGCCACAAGGATTCCGAGGCGGGGTCGAATCACTGGCGCGACCACAAGCCCTGGTGCTCCCTGCGCAATGCCGCCGAGGAGGACACCATCGCCTTCGCCCTGGGACGCACCCTCACCACCCAAGGCGTGCTCATGCACTTGCCGCCCAGCATTGCCGCCGCCGATGAGAACGCCACCCCGAGCCTCATCGCCACGATCCGCATGGGCTTCAAACTGGCCCTCGGCGGCAACCCCGATCACCTCGATGTGGCGCCGGTCCGTGCCAGCACCCACGGCAAGGTGAGCCCCATGCTGCTGCTGCATGACACGATCCCGGGCGGCACCGGCTATCTCTCGCAATTCACCTCCTCGGCCGATATTCGCCGCCTGTTGCTGAAGGCCTATGAAAAGCTGGAGCACTGCCCCTGCCAGAACGATCAGCGCCAAGCCTGCCCCGAGTGCCTACTGCCCTTTAGCGCCGGCAGTGATGTGGATAAGACCTCGCGGGAATCAGCGCTGGCGGCGATCACCAAAATCCTGGTGGATGATCTCCACCCGGGTGACAGCGTCGATCCGCTGCGCGAGGAGAACCTCTGGGAGGGCCACATCACCGAGGAAGCCCCGGAGCCGGATAGCCGCTCGGCACTCGAGGTGATGTTCCTCGAGCAGCTGCGCGCCGATCTCAAGGCCAAGGGCGCGCGCGTGCAGGAGCAAACAGTGGGCAACTACGCCCGCTGGACCATCAGCTTCCCGAACTCGCCCCACCAGTGGACCATGCACGAGCAGAAGGATCTGGTAGAAACCAAACCCGACTTCTACTTTGAAACCGATAACGCCACCGTGAGCACCGTGGCCGCCTATCTCGACGGCTATCAGTATCACGCCAGCCAGCTGCACAACCGGGTGGCTGGGGATATCGCCAAGCGGTCACAGCTGGCCCGCCGCGGCATGTACCCGTGGTCCATTACCTACAAGGATCTCGAGGCCCGGCGCGCCACGGCCACCACCGGCGCCACCCAGACGCCCCGCTGGTATGTGGGGCAGCTGCGTGGGGTGCTCAATGAGAAGCTGCGGCTCCAGGATTCCTTCCACGAGCTGCTGCTGCGCGATCCCATGACGCAGCTGCTGGAAATCCTGCATCACCCCACCCATCGCTGGGATAAGCTCGGCGAGGCTGCGGCCTTCCACATCTCCTGGGCCGCCCAGGAACAGGGCCCCCAGCTGCTGGGGCCGGCGGTGGATCTGCGCCGCGTGGACAAGGGCGTGCGCATCAGCTTCATTCCGGACCAGGAAGGCTCGGACAAAGACAGCTGGAACCGCTTCTTGCACATCTCGAACTTGGGCTTCCTCAGCAATAACAGCGTGCTTATTGATGTGCGGGATGACAGCGAGCTCTCGGCGGTGGAGGCGGCAGTGCCCGCAGCTGCTGCTGCGAGCCCGGCTGCGGCGGATACCGCGGCTGCGTCTCACACCTCCGAGATCAGCGACGCATGGGCCGAGGTACTCGAGGAGTGGGAGGACGATGAGGAGGCGGTGGCCGCGCTGCGTGTTCTCATACGCGCCGGGGTGGCCGCGCCAGAGAATATCGGCGATGAGATCAACGGCGTCTCCACCATTGCGGTGTGGGAGCTCGAAGACACAGAGCAGAAACTGGCGCTGCTCTTCGACGACAATGAGCTCGCCGCGCCGTGGCTGAGTATCACCATCGCTGAGCTCAGCGATGCGGAGAACCTGCCGGAGGTAGTCCAGCGCCTGCGCGATTAGGCGCATGCGCCGGAGGTGGGCGTCGATAAGCGTGCGCAGGGTGTGGTACCCATAGCTATCCCCTCCCCTATCCGCGAGGGATGAGGGAGGGGATGGGGTGGGTCCGCGACGAAGGCTTAGCCCTTGACGGCTCCAGCGGAGAGGCCCGACTGCCAGAAGCGCTGCAGGCCGAGGAAGAGAATGATCATCGGCAGCACGCCCATGAGCGAGCCCAGCAAGACCGCTCCCTTATCGGCGTTGAAGTAGCTCATCATTCCGTAGAGCACCACCGTCACCGGTTTGAGGTGCGGATCGGTCACCATCATCAGCGGCAGCAGGAAGTTATTCCACGCCGCCACGAAGATGAAGAGGAAGATGGTCACCATGGCCGGGGCCAAAAGCCGCAGCACAATGGTGAAGAAGATGCGGAACTCGCCGGCACCATCGATGCGGGCCGCTTCGAGCAGCTCATCGGGCACCGTCTCCGCATAAATGCGTGCCAGGAACACACCGAAGGGGCTCACGGCACCCGGCAGGATGATGGCCCAGGGGGTATTCACCAGCCCGATCTGGCTGAAGAGCAGATAGAGCGGCACGGTCAATAGCGCCACGGGCATGAGCAAGCCGCCCATGATCACCACCAGTGCCACATTGCGCCCGGCGAAACGGAACTTCGCGATCGCATACCCGGCCGCCACCGAGACGAGCACGCCGATGATGGCGGAGCCGCCCGAGTAGAGCACGGAGTTGAGGATCGAGCGCCAGAAATCGCCGGTGCCGTAGTTCGTGAGCGAATTGAAGTTCTCGGCGAGATGCGGCTCGGCCGGCAGCAACCCATTGGTGGTCACGAGATCGCCGGTGGCCTTGGTGGAGGACACGACCAGCCAGTAGACGGGGAAAAGGAAGTAGATAGCCACAATCACCAGTGTGATGCGGGTGGCCATCTTGGCAGTCGCGGTGGGCTGCATGGACAAGGCCACATTGGACTTGCTCTTGCGATAGGTGCGGCCATCGGGGAGGGTGCCCTTCGGGCCCTTCACGTCCTTCGGGCCCTTCGCGGTGGCGGAGTCCGGCGTCGTATTCGTGGTGTGAGTAGACATTTATTTATCCAACTTCCTCTGCACGACGGCATATACCGCGGCCATGATGCCGGAGAGCAAAGCCATCACAATCGAGATCGCGGAGGCCGGGCCGGAACCGGAGGGGCTGAGCGTGCCCATTGCGGTGTTATAGGCCAGCATCATCGGGGTGTAATCGCCGCCCATCGACGGTTGCACGGTGGCCAACACGGTCGGCTCATTGAACAGCTGCACCGTGCCGATGATGGAGAGCAGCACCGCGAGCAGGGCCGCGTTCTTCACCATCGGGATCTTGATACGGCGCACGATGGTCCACTCATTCGCGCCGTCGATCCGCGCCGCCTCGTAGAGATCGTGCGGGATCGATTGCAGCGCGGCCAAGAAGATCAGCATGTTGTAGCCGGTGAAGGTCCACGTGGTCATGTTCGCCATAGAGACGAGCACGATATTGGTGTCGAAGAGATTGATATCGATGCCGATGGCCGACAGCCCCTTCATGATGGGGCTCAGCGTGGGGTTATAGAGGTAGGTCCACACCATTGCCGCCACCACGCCAGGGATGGCATAGGGCAAGAAGTAGGCCAGGCGGTAGAAGCCGATATAGCGGGCGGCCAGCGAATCCAAGAGCAGCGCCAGCGCCAGGGCGCCGAAGATCATGATGGGGATCTGGAAGGCGCCAAAGAGAATCACTCGGCCCATGCCGTGCCAGAAACGGCTGTCATGCAGCACAGTGGAGTAGTTCTCGAAGCCGACGAAGGACAGTTCCTTCGTTCCATAGAGGCCGCCGGAGGATTTCTCGAGGAAGAAACTGCTGTAGATAGAGGTGAAGATGGGGACCAAGAAGATCGCGATAAACAATATGGCGAACGGGGCCAAAAAAGCCCACCCATACATCGCCGAGCGTCGCCGCCGCGCCTTAATAACCGACGCATTCTGCTTGGCCACAGCATGTGTGTCAGTGTGTGCCACAGGATGTCCTTCAATGAACGTAAAGCACGTGGGAGCCGCAGCCGGGCGATACACACTGTGCACAGCGTCGCGGCAGCCACAGAGAGATGGGGACGAGCGGAGAGCCGGTGCCACGAACACACTCAGGCGGGGAAGATTGTGCCCTCCTCGCCTGAGAGTTCGTGGAACTATCTAGCTCTCGCTAGGAGGAGTAGTGCCTACTCCTTGACGCTGACGCCTGCGTCCTTCAGCGAGCTCACTCCCTGCTTCTGGGCGTTGGTGAGCACCTCGTCGAGGGTCATGCCCTCGCTGCCCACCTTGCCGGCGTCAGTGTTGATCTGCTGCTTCACCACCGGCCAGGTCGGGGAGAAGGCGAAATTGGGGTTCATGTTCGCATTGGCCTCGGCGATCGTCTCATAGACGTTGTCCTCGCCATAGACCTTCTGCAGATCCTCCGGGGTAGTCACATCGCCCTTGGCTGCCGGCAGCAAGCCCTGGGTGGTCAGCTCCGGAATCTGGGTGTTGAACCAGTTGGCGAACTCGGTGGCACCCTCGGGGTTCTCGCATCCCTTGAGCACGGAGATAGCCGAACCGCCATCGGGGCCGCTCATCTGATCTGCACCATCAAAGACGGGCAGCTGCGCCACACCCCACTGGGCGCCATCCGGAAGATCCTCGGGTAGCAGGGAGACTTCCCAGCCCGCACCCACGGTGCCGATGATCTCTCCGCCGTTCAACGCAGCCTTGAAGTCATCGCCCCAGCGCTCGTAGTTCGCCACGAGCTCATCGTCCAGCAGACCCTGCCACAGCTCGGCAACCTGCTGTGTCTTATCGCCGTCGATGTCGATCTTCCAGGAATCATCTTCGGTGGCGAACCACTCGGCGCCGTTGGCGGCGGACAGACCAGCCATGATGGCACCGGCCTCATCGGGCTCAAAGACGCCGATGTACTTGCCTTCTTCCTTGGCCTTCTCGGCGGCCTCGGTGAAGTCCTCCCAGGTCTCGGGCACGTCAATGCCGAGCTCCTCGAAGGCAGCCTTGTCATAGAAGTACACCAGCGGGCCGGTGTCCTGCGGGATGCCGTAGATGCCCTCGCCTAGGACCACACCGCCCCATGCGCCCGGCTGGTAGTTGTCCTCGTACTGCTTGGCGTACTCGGCGATGTCTTCCACATGGCCGGCAACGAGCTGCTGCGCCATTTCGGAGTAGGACACCTGGGCCAGGCAGGGGGCCGTGCCGGCCTTGATGGCGGCGTCGATCTTGTTATAGGAGTCGTCGGCATCGCCCTCGAACTTGGTGGCCTTCACCTGCATATCGGGGTGCTCATCGTTCCACTTGGCCACGATGTCATTGACCTTCGTAGCCCCGGCATTATCGGGCAGGCGGTGCCAGTACTCGATGGTTCCGCCCTCGGAGGAGCCTCCTTCTGCTGCGGAGGTGGAGCTTCCGTCATCTCCGCCGGAGCAGGCGGTGAGCACCAGGCTGCTGGACGCGAGGACGCACGCTGTCTTCACAAACATGCGACGCGCGCCGCGGGAATGTTCACTCATGAAACTGATCCTTCCTTGGACAAAAGGTGCGATCTCCCTGGCCCACGGGATGTGGCTTGGGGGTAAGCGGGGGCGGACCGGAGCGAGGCGCACCCATTGTGGTGCGCAGTACACCTTGACTTCCTCAATGATAACCAACACATCAGACGTCCGGCAGGGGGTGCGCCATACTTTCTTCTCAGCTGCGCACTTCCGGCACGAGCTTTATTCTCGCTTCCCTTACCCCGCTGCTCAGCACAACTTTTCTGGGGAAATCTTCGTTCACCTCGCGATAGTGAATTAGGAAACACCCACAGCTCAGAGCGACCACACACCCTATATCGGGGGCGCTGCGGGGGCAGTCTGCCGCCCCAGTGCCTCGGGGCGACTGCACAGAAAAACGCCCCGTACCGAGGAGGTACGGGGCGCGTGGACAGCCATAGCGACGTTGGCCGCTGGTATCTAGTGGCGGATCACGGCCGCCGAGCGGGGCGCCACCAGCACGGTCTCGCCGGTGGGTGTATCGCTGAGCAGATCGGTTCCGGGCTCCACAGAACCCACCTCCTGTTCAGTATCGGAGTGGTTGAGCAGGAAGGTGAATCCTTCCCGTCGCACCACTTCCACGCCCGCCGGCGCCCCGAGGAGTGCCGGCGCGGCATTCGCGGCGGCAGCGGCAGCGCGCAGGATGGCGTGGCGCAAGGCCCCCTCGGCATCCGTCGCCACGTACCAGAGGGCGCCATCGCCCACAGCGGAGCGAATCACCGCAGGGAAGCCCTCGAGATCGCCGTCCGCGAAGGTGGCCAGCACCTCTGCGCCATCCACGGCCAGCTCCTCGGCCCACATTCCGCCGGTGGCGCGAGCGCACCCATCCAGCTGCTCGGCCAATTCCTCGCCGAGGCTAATATCCAGCTGCTCTGCGGCGCCAGGGGTGCCGACCGCGGCGGAAATACGATCGAAGGGGCCGGTGGGCTCGTGGGTGGGATCAAAGGTCAGAGCACTGGGGCCGGTGAGCGGGGCAATGTCCATCACGCGGGCACCGAGCGCCTCTTGGAAGCCAGAGAGATAGCCGGCAACGGCGCGCCCATCGGCGGCTTGAGTTCCTGTCCGTGCGGCTAGTACTACCTGAGCGCCGCGTCGAGAAGCAGCGAGGAGGTTCTCTGCCGTCTCCTCGGTGATCTGAAATTCTGCGGGAACCACGATCAAGGAGTGGGGGCTATCGGCAATATCTGCCCCCTGGACGAAGTCCACCACGTGCCCCTGGTTGAAGAGCGTGGAATACCACTGCCGCACCGCGAAGAGCGGATCATCCTCCGTGGGGCCGACACAGGATTGCCGCGCCCAGAGCGCATCCCAGTCCAGCAGCACCGCGGCAGTGGCCTCGGTGTGGGTGCCCACCACGGGGGCGAGCTTTTTCAGATCCGACCCTAAAGAGACCACTTCCTTCCAGGAGCGATTCTGCGGACCCACATGCGGCAGCATGCCGGAGTGATAGGTTTCGCTGCCGGCCGTGGACGCCCGCCACTGGAAGTACAAGATGGCATCTGCGCCACGCGCGATCTGCTGCATGCTCCACAAGGCCAGCTGGCCCGGCCGCTTCGGTGAGTTACGCGGCCGCCATTGCACCATCGCGGCCGTCTGCTCCATGAGGATCCACGGCTTGCCCTTCGCCCACGAGCGCGAGAGATCGGCGTTGAGCGCGAACTCTTCAATCCCGCGCGGATCGGCAGGGTCGGGGTAGCAGTCATTGGATACCACCCCCACCTCCTCTGCCCACGCGAAATAATCCAGCTTCGGAAACAGTCCCATGAAGTTGGTGGTCACCATCGCATCCGGGTCCACGGCGAGGATCGCATCCCGCTCCGCGATATAGAGATCTCGGATGATCCAATCATTAAAGCGCTTCCAATCGAGCACATGGCCCGGATTGTGCAGGGTGGGGGTGGGATTCGGGGCCGCCACCTGGGAGAAATCGGTGTAGGTCTGCGACCAAAAGGCGGTGCCCCAGGCATGATTGAGCGCCTCGATAGAGCCATACTTCTGCTTCAGCCAGGTGCGGAAGGCCTCTTGGCTCTCGGGGCGGAAGCACTCCCAGGTGTGGCAGGCGTATTCATTGCCCACGTGCCACATCACCACATGCTCGCGGTGGGCATAGCGTCGCGCCAGCTCAGTGATGAGGGCGCAGGCCTTCTCGCGGAATACCGTGGAGGCGGGCGAAAATGCCTGCCGTGAGCCATGGCCCCACACCACGCCCTCGCGCGTCATGGGCAGCGTCTCGGGGTAGGTTTGGCCCAACCACACCGGCGGCGAGGCGGTGGCCGTGGCCAAGTCGATGTCGATTCCCGCCGCCTCGAGCTTGTCCACCACGCGGTCGAACCACTCGAAGGTGTAGCGTCCCTCCTCCGGTTCGAGCGCCGCCCAGGCAAAGACCCCGAGACTCACCATGGTGACTCCCGCGTCCTTCATCCGGGCGATGTCCTCATCAACGGTCTCGGGGCTCCACTGCTCCGGGTTGTAGTCGCCGCCGTAGGCAATGCCGCGGCGTTGCCAAGCATGCATGCTGCTGTGCTCCTTCCCCTCGGGAGATAACTATCACTAGGAAAAATCCTGCCACAAAGAGATTCCTTATGGGTTCAGCGTCTCAGGACCAAAAAACTGTGTCACAATCGATGGGGAGTGCTTCGTGTGGCACGAATCGCTCGGCAGAAATAGCTGGCTGCTCCGCGGCCTGCTCATACCCCCTTCACAACGGATCGTCCGGCACGTACCTGCCGGTGAAGAAAGGTGTGCCAGATCATGGCAACTGTGACATTTGATAAGGCGACGCGCGTCTATCCCGGCGCGACAAAGCCCTCCGTCGACTCGCTCGACCTGCACATTGAGGACGGCGAGTTCCTCGTTCTCGTCGGCCCCTCCGGCTGCGGTAAATCCACCTCGCTGCGCATGCTCGCAGGCCTGGAGGATGTGAACGCCGGCCGGATCTTGATCGGCGGCAAAGATGTGACCGCGATGCAGCCGAAGAACCGCGATATCGCGATGGTGTTCCAGAACTACGCCCTCTATCCGCACATGAGCGTGCGGGACAATATGGGATTCGCCCTGAAGATCGCGGGGGCCGCCAAAGAAGAGATCAACCGGCGAGTGGAAGAGGCCGCGGACATCCTTGATCTCACCCAGTTCCTCGACCGCAAACCCAAGGCCCTCTCCGGCGGCCAGCGCCAGCGCGTGGCGATGGGCCGCGCCATTGTGCGCCAGCCCCAAGTCTTTTTGATGGACGAGCCGCTCTCCAACCTGGACGCCAAGCTCCGCATCCAAACCCGCACCCAGATCGCGGATCTGCAGCGTCGCTTGGCCACCACCACCGTGTACGTCACCCACGATCAGACTGAGGCGCTGACCATGGGCGATCGCATTGCGGTGCTCAAAGACGGCATTCTCCAGCAGGTCGGAACCCCAGAGGAAATGTATGACAAGCCGGCCAATGAATTCGTCGCTGGCTTCATTGGCTCGCCCTCGATGAACTTCGGCACCTTCACCATTCAGGGTGAGCGCGCGGTGCTTGGCGACGCGGAGATCCCCGTGCCCCGCGACGCCATCAGCGCCCTGAAGGAGGAGGACCAGGGCACTCTCACCGTGGGCTTCCGCCCCGAATCTCTCGAGCTGGTGTCCGCCGATACCCCCGGCGCCATTCCGCTGCACGTGAACCTCGTGGAGGAGCTGGGCTCCGACGCCTATGTCTATGGCTCCTTGGCCGGCGCCGACCCCGAGAAGGCACCGAAGTCGGGTTCGGTCGATTCCACCCTCATCGTGCGTGTGCCTCCGCGCACTGTGACCAAGGGCGATGGCACGATCTACGTGCGCATTCTTCCCGATAAGCAGCACCTCTTCTCCCCCTCCACGGGAGAGCGCCTGGTCGACTAACCCCCTCGTCGCCTCCGATTCAGCGCCCCCGCCGCACCGCACTAGCTCCGCCGGCTGGGGCGCTGCTGCGATGGGCGCTAAAAACCTCGCACCACCAGGCCTGCATGCCAGAGAAATTGTCGATGTTCGCCGCACGTTTGCAGCTCAACGACGGAACCTGCAGGCCAGGCAGCTTCTTTCCCACGTAGCTCCCGTGCCATCACCGTCACCGTGGCGAGTGGACACTGTGGCGTCCTCGGCCAACCAGAGCCCCTCACTAACCCCCTGCTCCACAAGCGAGCCAACAACCCACATATTGGCGGCGGAAAACCGCCTTTACTGGACGTTGAGTAAGTAAAATTGGAGATCTATGACGCCCCACCGAGGGGCCGAGCAGCGTGTGCACAAGTGCGCCATCGGCACCACCGGAGGGCGCATCAGACCATCCACGTCACCGACGTGGTGGAGAGCTCGCTTCTTTTTCACGCCTATCTAGTGAAGGTGAATTCATTGAGTACCCGCACCACCTACTCGACAGCCACGAAGGCATCGGCACTAGCCCTCGCCGCGGGGCTGTGCATCGCTGGACTGACAGCGTGCAATGACAATGACACCACAGCAGCCCCATCTAGCAGTGAGGCTACGACCACCACCGTCACCGAAACCTCAACAACGACCATCGCCCCAGATGAATCGACCGAGAGCAGCACGCCGCCGTCTCCTAGCTCTGAGAGTAGTAGCCCTGAGAGCCCGGCCGGGGCCTCGACATCGGAAGCCGAAGCACTCGCATTAGCCGCGGCAGAAACAACGTTCGGCAGTGGCAGTTGGGTTGTCTCTGATAGCTCGGAGTACGACCCAGATAGTGATATGTCGTACATCCTGCTTGACAATAATGATGTGCGCGCTTACCTACAGGTTGCACTTTTCCACAAGGGTTCGTTCCAGGAATTCGCAGGTGACAATCTCTTAGCAATCGCGGGCGCCACAGCGGATCCCAACGGCGTTCGCGTGTCTTTTGTGGACAGCAAAGCCTTTCAAGCTTCAGGAGAACCACTAGCGAACATGTACGCCTTCACCAAGGAGGTTGTCTACTACTGGAATGGCGATCACGTGTCTTTTGAAGGAGAGATGCCGGAACCGCCTGAGCTTCCGTAGAGGCCACACCGAAATGTGGTGACGGGTGGGCATCACCGGCGCCCATGGAGGCGATCCTGGTTGATCGCTGACTACGAGTGTGATCATCAGCCAGAGGCCCGCGCTAGCAGCACGTATCTACTATGAGAGCGCGGAAGCGCCGCCCTAGCCACCTTGGGGCGGGGAGGCCCGTGCACGGTAGCCGCATATAACACTGCCTTCCAGCACCTAGCCTCGAGGCATATACTGAACACCATGTCTGGATGTCATCGCGCCCCCTCTCGTTTTCCCCTCGTATCCCGCCGCGTTGTGTCGGCTCTATCCACGGCGGTGATCGCCTCGGCCGCCGCCCCGCTACTGGCCACCTCGGCTGCGGCGGCGCCGGTGCCGCACACGCACCCCGATGGCACCATCGACGCCCCGGCGCGCACCCAGATCTCTTTTGAGCACACCCCCACCGGATTCCATGCGGGCACCGCGAACGAGCATGAGTCCCGCCCCGGGCTGTCGATCGTGAAGATGTACATCGCCGACTACGTCTTTAGCCACGGCACCGCCGAAGACAAAGCGCAGGCCACCCAGATGTTGCGCACCTCGGATGATCGCATCGCCTCCCAGCTCTATGCGAAGTATCCGCAGTCCATCAACGCCACTGCCCGCACCTATGGCCTGCATGACACCCACGGTGCGGCCCACTGGGGTAATTCCACTACCTCCACGGCAGATAGCGTGAAATACCTTGAGGCGAAGAAGCGCGAGAACCCCACCGATCCGGTACTCGTAGCCCTCGCTACCGCCTCCCCCGTGGCGGCCGATGGCTATGCCCAGAACTTTGGCACCTCCACGCTGCCTGGGGTGATCGGCACCAAGTGGGGCTGGTCGGATGATCGCCGCTCTTTCCACGCCTCCGCCAGCTATGGCCGTGACTTCTCCGTGGCGGCCGCCACCAATGGCTCCGCCGCGCAACTCACCCACGATGTGCAGTCTGCTTTCGGCCCCAGCGAGCACATTCCCGCCCCGCCGAGCCTGCCCAACCCCGTGGGCTCTGCCGGTCTCTCGCTCATAAACTACCCAGCGCGCCAAGTGCTGGATCAGCAGCTCGGCCATATCGCCCCACCAGTGAGCGATCCGGTGCTGGCAGTGGTTCCGGAGTATGTGCCGCTGCCGCAGCCAGTGGCCGCGGTCCTCCCCCAGCCGCGCTAAACGCACTCGCTTACCCCGCGTGAGGTGTGAAGTAGCCACGCTGGCGCTCAGCGGGGCGGATACCCGCAGCAGCGCGAAAGCATAAGACCGACACTCGCTATGCGGCCGCCCGCGTTGCCCGCGATCAGGGCTGGCTATAAGAAAGAAACCCTCAGCGATGGCGCATTCACTAAGCTGTGCTTCACACGGATACGCCACTGCGACGCGAGTGGGCGTCGATAAGCGATCGCGACAGCACATGGAGTGAAGTGAATGAGCAGCACCCTGATGATAGGAAAGAATTTCCATTCCGTTCCGGGGATGGAAAAACAGATTCTGGTCTTCATTGAGAAGATTCAAAAGGACCCGAGTCATCCTTCACTAAGGATCAAGCCGCTGAAGAACACCGCCGATCCGCGGGTGCGCACCGGACGAGTGACGGACAAATACCGCGCGGTGCTGGTGGAGCTCGATGGCTCGAACGGGCGGCTGTTCATGCTGCTGCACGTGGATAATCACGATGAGGCCATCGCCTATGCGCAAACGGTGACGGTGAAGATCAACTCCACCACTGGCGAGGTGGTCGTCGACAATAGCGGCACACCGAGCGCCTCCACGTCTCCGGAACTGGATGCGGAAATCGAATCCCGGGCCAAGCAGCGCGCTGCGGAAATCGCCGCCCAGCAGCTCGCCGACGCCCAAAAAGACCAGTCGGACGCGAGCGTGGGCACCCCCGCCCAGCTGCCGCAGAAACCGCCGCGCGACATCCTGCGCGACGCGAATATCAGTACCGAGGATCTCCGCACCGAGCTGGGCCTATCCCGCGATACCATCGCCGCAGTCCAAGCCGCCGAGAACGACACCGTCTTGGAGGAGCTGCTCGCCGAGCGCCCCGAGTTCGAGCACGACGCCATCGTGGGGTTGCTCGCGGGAATGAGCATCGCCGAGGTGATTGAGGACCTCGGACTCGAGCGCATCGACGCCGATGACGAGACCGCCGACAGTGATGACACCATCATCAACTCGCTGCAGCGCTCCAGCTACTGGATAGACCCCTCCGAGCTGGATCTCAAAGAAATCTTGGAAGAGGGCAGCTTCGCCGAGTGGCGCACCTTCCTCCACCCCTCCCAGCAGCGCGCCGTGCAGAGCCAGCACCGCGGCAGCGCCCGCATTCTCGGCGGCGCCGGCACCGGCAAAACGGTGGTGTTGCTGCACCGCACCCGGTATCTCTACACCCACGGCGCCCAGGGCGGGCCGGTGCCGCGGATCTTCCTCACCACCTTCACCAAGGATCTCGCGCGGCAGCTGAAAACCCAGATGAATGTGCTGGATCCCTCCTATCCGGAGGCCGGGATGCCCGGGACCCCTGGGGTGTGGATCAACGGTATTGATTCGGCGATCTACAACTTCATCACCAATGCCAATAAGGAGGAGCTCGACGCCGCCCTCCACGCCACGTTGGGGATCAGCAGCTCCTTTGTGCCCCGGCCGCTCGATGACCGCGAGGTGCACAAAAACTGGGAACTGGCCGCCGAGCTCAATGGCGAGGGCCTGCCCCAGGACAAGCGACATCCCGCATTCCTCAACGATGAGTTCACCGATATCATCCTCGCCCACTCCATCACTGAGATGAAGGACTATCTGCGCATCACCCGCACGGGCCGGCGCACGCCCTTGGGCCGCAAGGAACGCAAGATCGTCTGGACTATCGTCAAGGCCTTCATCCGGCGCTGCTCCGAGCAGAAACGCCTCACCTATCCGGCGCTCGCGGTGGTGGCCGCCCACATTCTGGAGGCCCGCCAGCAGCCCTTCTTTGATCACGTGGTGGTGGACGAGGGCCAGGACTTCCATGCCGGGCACTGGCGCTTCATCCGCGCCTGTGTGGCCCCCGGCCCGAATGACATCTTCCTCGCCGAGGACTCCCACCAGCGGATCTACGGCAATCAGCTGCCGCTGAGCCGCTTCGGCATTGAGACCCGCGGCCGCGCCACCAGCCGACTGCGGCTGAACTACCGCACCACCGCGGAAAACCTCAGCTACGCCTCCGCCATCCTCGAGGGCGTGCACTGGCTGGACTCCAGCGGCGAGGAGGACACCCTCACCGGCTATCGCTCCGTGCGTACCGGCCCGCTGCCGCGGATCGTGCACGCCGCCACCCCGGAGGAAGAAGACGCCGCTATCGAGCGCGCCATCACCGCGTGGAGCACCAACGCCAGTGCCTCCACGCATATCGGCGTGCTCTGCCGCGATAAACGGCGCGTGGTCATGCGCACCAGCCATTTGGATTCCGCCGGTATCACCACCAGCACCCTGCGTTCCGGGGCCGCCACCCTCGAGGCGCCGGTGTCGGTGATGACGATGCACAATGCCAAAGGCATGGAATTTACCCACGTGATCCTCGACGGCATCAATGAGCAGGCCATTCCTCGGCGCGGCGGGCGGATGCCGCTTCCCGACGCCGAGCGCGAGGACGCCCTCCAGCGGGAACGAGCCCTGCTCTACGTGGCTGCATCCCGTGCCCGCGACGAGCTGCTCATCACCACCATCGGCGAGCCCTCCTCCCTCTTGCCGGAGTGTGGCGAGGGCTAAACCTCAGCCACACCTCGGCCGGGAGGCTATGGCGGCGCCGCGCGCATGTTGGATTATTCACAACAACTCAACAAAACGGGCATGGAAACCCACAACCACGGCCCTGCGGAGTAGCCTTGTTTAGCGATGACGAGCACACAAGGTAAGACCAGCACCGCTGCTTCGAACGGTGCCCACGGAACCCTGCACACAGAAGCCACAACCCTCACCGGCTGGGGCCGCACCGCCGCCACCACGGCTCACGTGCTGTCCACCCCCGATGTGGAAGAGATCGTTCGCGCCGTCACCCTCGTGGCGGAGCAGAACGAATCCAAGCCCAACCACCTCAAGCGCGGCATCGTTGCCCGCGGTATGGGCCGCTCCTATGGCGACCCGGCGCAAAACGCCGGTGGCCTCGTGGTGGATATGACCCCGCTGAACCACATCCACTCCATCGATACCGAGACCGCCATCGTGGACGTGGACGGCGGCGTCACCCTCGACCAGCTGATGAAGGCCGCCTTGCCCTATGGGCTGTGGGTGCCGGTGCTGCCCGGAACCCGCCAGGTCACCATCGGTGGCGCTATCGGCCCCGATATTCACGGCAAGAACCACCACTCCGCCGGCTCCTTCGGCGACCACGTGGTGTCTATGGAACTGCTCGTGGCCGATGGCCGCATCCTGCACCTCGAGCCGGAGGGCTCCGCGGATGATCCGCAGGGCGAGCTGTTCTGGGCCACCGTCGGCGGCATGGGGCTGACCGGCATCATCCTGCGGGCGCGCATCAAGATGACCCGCACCGAGACCGCCTACTTCATTGCCGATGGCGATCTCACCGCCAACCTGGACGAGACCATCGAGTTCCACTCCGATGGCTCCGAGAAGAACTACACCTATTCTTCTGCCTGGTTTGATGCCATCTCGCCCGAGCCGAAGCTCGGCCGCGCCGCGATCTCCCGCGGCTCCTTGGCCACCCTGGCCCAGCTGGAGGAGCTCAACCCGAAGCTGGCGAAGGATCCGCTGAAGTTCAACGCCCCCCAGCTGGTGACCGTGCCCGATATTTTCCCCAGCTTCACCATGAACAAGATGTCCATGGTGGCCATCGGTGAGCTGTGGTGGATTAAATCCGGCACCTATAAAAACCAGGTGCAAAACCTCACCCAGTTCTATCAGCCGCTGGATCTCATCGGCGAGTGGAACCGCGGCTATGGCAAGCGCGGCTTCCTGCAGTACCAGTTTGTGGTGCCGCGCGAGGCCGTGGAGCCTTTCAAGTCCATCGTCAAGGACATCCAGGCCTCCGGCCACTACTCCGCACTCAACGTGTTCAAGCTCTTCGGCGAAGGCAATAAGGCCCCGCTGTCGTATCCGATGCCGGGCTGGAATGTGTGCGTGGACTTCCCCATCAAGAAGGGCCTCGGCCAGTTCCTGGATGATCTGGATCGTCGCGTGATGGAGTTCGGTGGCCGCCTCTACCTAGCCAAGGAATCCCGCACCACCGCCGAGAACTTCCACCAGATGTACCCCGGCATGGAGGGCTGGCTGAAGACCCGCAACGAGATCGACCCGCACGGTGTCTTCGCCTCCGACATGAGCCGCCGCCTCGAGCTGCGCTAATTTACGCCCCGCGCAAGAAAGGAACCCACATGCTGAACGCTGTAGGCCAAGCCCAAAATATTCTCCTGCTCGGCGGCACCTCCGATATCGGACTCGCCATCGTCGAGCGCTTCCTCAAGGAAGGCCCGGCCCGGGTGACCCTCGCCGCCCGCGAGGACTCCCCGCGCGTCGCCGAAGCCACCGCCCGCATGGAAAAGGCGGGCGCCTCCGCCGTGGAAGTGCTGGACTTCGATGCCACCAACACCGACTCCCACGCTGACGTGATTGATCTCGCCTTCGCCGCCGGCGATGTGGATGTGGCCATCGTGGCCTTCGGCATCCTCGGCGATAACGAGGAGCAGTGGCAAAACCAGCAGGAAGCGGTCAAGGCTGCGAATATCAACTTCACCGGCGGCGTGTCCGTGGGCACCCTGCTGGGCCAGAAGTTCAAGAAGCAGGGCCACGGCCACATCGTGGCACTGTCCTCGGTGGCCGGGATGAAGGTGCGCCGCTCCAACTTTGTCTACGGCGCCACCAAGGCCGGCTTCGACGCCTTCTACGAGCAGCTCGGCGAGGCCCTGCGCGATAGCGGCGCCCATGTGCTCGTGGTGCGCCCCGGCCAGGTACGCACCAAGATGACCGAAGAACTCGACGAGGCCCCGCTCACCGTCGATCGCGAGGACGTGGCCAACGCCGTGTTCAAGGGCGTGAACAGCAATAAGGACGTGATCTGGGTGCACCCGCTCTTCCAGCCGGTGATGATGATCCTGCAACACGTGCCGAAGCCCATCTTCCGCAAGCTGCCCTTCTAAGGCCCTGCCGCGGCTGCTAGCGACTCGCACAGCCGCCCCTACCGCCCCGCCCGAGGCTCTCCGACGCTTGTCGACGCTTTCCGCCGGTTTCCGCCGGTCTGCGCCGGTGTGCGCGAAGGACGAGCATCGCCGGCGGGGCGGTCGCGTATGCGGGTGATTTACGGGCGTGCAGGGTGGCGTCGATAAGCCCCGCGATGCATTAACTGAGCAGCGTGGATGTTTTCCCTCCCCGCGCGCGGGTGTGTCACACTAAATGCATGAGTACCAGCACCGCCTCAGATGGCTCCCTGCGCGCTCCCCGCACTCCCCGCCCGGCGCGGGATAACCCCGAGCCTGATGGCCTCGCCCCCTACGCCCCCGATGCCTTAACGCCGAAGCGGGCGGCCCTATCGGTGCTTGCGGCGGGCTTGGCCGGAGCCGTCGCCACCTACGTGGCGTGGCTGATACTCAAAACCACCAATCTGCCCGCGTTTGGCACCTCCTATGTATCGCGCGCGGCCTCCACCGCCGTCACCGTGATCCTGCTGCTCACCGTGCTCACCTTCGTGTACCTATGGCTGCAGGACGAGCACGCCTGGCGGCACGGCGAAACCACGGCGCGCTCGCCACTGCGCCGCTGGCTCACCATCGCGCTGTGCTATCTCAGCCCCGCCGGGCTGGTGGTGTCCTCGCTCGGCATTCCCCTCTCGGCGACCAGCCTGTATCTCGATGGCGCCAGCGTGGACCAGGGCTTTCGCACCCAGTTCCTCACCCGCCTGACCGACACCGCGCGGCTGGTGGATATGAACTACATCAACATGCCTCCCTTCTATCCGGCGGGGTGGTTCTGGTTCGGCGGGCGCTTCGCCAACCTGGTGAACCTGCCCGGCTGGGAGGCCTTCCAGCCGTGGTCGCTGATCACCCTCGCCGCCGCGGGCTGTGTACTCGTGCCGGTGTGGCAGCGCATTACCGGCTCGCTGCCGGTGGCCACCGCCATCGCGCTCACCACCACCGCCATCACCCTCGTGGTAGCCGCCCACGAGCCCTATGCCGCCGTCATCGCCATGGGTGCTCCCGCCGCGGCAGTGCTGGCCCGGCGCGCCCTCGACGGGGCTCGGATGTCCATGCTGGGGCTGGTGATCTACCTCGGGGCCTCGGCATCCATGTACACCCTCTTCACCGCGGTGATCGCGCTCTCGGTGGTGCTGCTGGCGCTCGTTGCTGCCGTGGTGGGATCCCGCTCCGTGGCGCCGCTGCTGCGGCTGGTGGTGATCGGCCTGAGCTCGCTCGCCGTGGCCGCCGTGGTGTGGTGGCCCTACATCGCCGCGATCCTCAGCGGCCAGAGCACCTCCGCCTCCGGCGCCACCCACTACCTGCCGCGCCAAGGCACCGAGATTCCTCTGCCCATGTTCTCCCTGTCGCTGGTGGGCGCGTTGTGCATGATCGGCGTGGCCTATCTGGTGATCCGCGCCGCCGACCGCGATATCCGCGCCCTCGGGCTCTCACTGGTGGTGTATTACGGCTGGTCGGTGGCCTCCATGATCGTCACCCTCGCCGGTAATACCCTGCTGGGCTTCCGCCTGGAAACGCTGATCACGCTGCAGCTGGCCACCGCGGGTGTGCTCGGCATCGCGGAGCTGCGGCTGGTGGGGCTGGATCAGCTCTATCCGCGGATGATCTCGAAGAAGCTGAAGAGTTCCATCACCGCGCTGCTGGTGATCGTGCTGGGAATGAGTGGTGTGGCCTATGCCCAAGATATTCCCAATAAGCTCTCCCGCGGCCTGGACTTTGCCTATACCGACACCGACGGCAATGGCCAGCGCGGTGATTCCAACCCGCCGAACGCGGCCCGCTACTACGGCGATATCACCACGTTCATCACCGATGAGCTGGGCAAACCCGCTGGGGATACCGTTATCGTCACCGACGAGTTCAACCTGCTCTCCTTCTATCCCTTCTTCAGCTACCAAGGCATGACCGCTCACTACGCCAACCCGCTGGCGATGTTCCGACAGCGCAATGAGCAGCTGGAGAAATGGGCCCAGGCCTCCTTTGATCCGATGATGTCTCCCCGCGCCTTCGCCGCGCTTTTGGACGATGCGCCCATCTATGGGGCCTTCTCGACCCCAGAAGCCTTCGTGTTCCGCGGCCAGCTCGATGGCTCCCCCGCCGAAGAGGACATCGACGTCACGGCGCCGAGCGCGGGCGCGGGGGACACCGCGTCGAGCGAGGACGCGGCGGGCGCCAACGGCGCCACCGGCTCTTCAGGAACGGCCTCTGCCCCCAGCACCAACCAGCCCGTGGACACCCCGGCGGGCGCGTGGAAGCTGGATATCTCCGAGGACATCTACCCGAATAATCCGAATGTGCGTTTCCGCGCGCTCTGGTTTAACCCGGAGATGTTTAACGCACCGGATGCGCCGTGGACGGTGAAGCAGATCGGCCCCTTCGTGGTGGCTGTGCGCACCACCACATCCAGCTAGCACGCTGGGCTTTCCGCCACGACCTCGGTCGCGCATGACTGGGGCCGCGGCGGCGAGGAAGTACAATGTTCCCTTATGTCCACTCCTGTCCTCGCTTCATCTGACCCTGCAGATTCTCTCGGCAGCAGCGAGCACGCCCACCCCCCACGCACGGGGCTCAAGGCGTTCTCGGTGATCACTGGTCTACTGGGATTTGTGCTGTTTGTGCTCACCCCGTTGATGCCCATCAACCAGGTGCAGTCCTCCTTCAGCTGGCCGCAGGGCGATCTCCAATCCATCAACGCCCCGCTCATCTCCTATGCCCCCGAGCAGCTGGAGGTGCGCATGCCGGTGGATGCGGTGGATGATCTCCGCGAGGGCCAGAATCTGCTGCTCTCCACGCTGCCGCAGGATTCCGCCGAGGCGGCCAACCGCGGCCTCATGATCCGCAGCACCGATGGCGATCTGGTGGTGTCCACGCTCAAGGAAATCTTGGTGCGCCTCACCCCGGAGAAGGTGAAGGATCTCCGCGGCGAGGTACTGGATATCTCCGTCGGGGCCGATGGCGCCAGCGTGAGCGCCCAGGGCACCACCTTGGGAGAGGTGGATACGGATCAACGCCCCCAGGTCAGCGGTATCTACACCGAGCTCGATGACACGGGCGAGAATTATCAGGCGCTGGTGGATCAGGGGCTGAGCGCCCAGGTGGAGATCAACTCCCGCTTCACCTCCTCGCCCACCCCGCTGAAGCTGGCGTGCATGATCGGCGGCGTGCTGCTCACCCTGGCCTCTTTGGCCGCGCTCTACCGCCTAGATCGCGCCGATGGCCGTGGCTTTATGGAGATTCCTGCGGAGTGGAAGACGCTGCGCGCCACGGATCTCGTGGTGCTGGCCGGTATCGCCTTCTGGTACGTCTTTGGCGGCAATACCTCCGATGATGGCTTCATCCTCACCATGGCCCGCGCCAGCGAGCACGCCGACTATATCGCCAACTATTACCGCTGGTATGGCGTGCCGGAGTCGCCCTTCGGCTCCCCCTACTATGATCTGCTGGCCGCGATGGCGCAGGTCTCTACCGCCTCGATGTGGATGCGTCTGCCGCAGCTGGTGGCCGCCATTCTCACCTGGCTGTTTGTGTCGAAATCCATGCTGCCGCGTCTCGGCGAGGCCGTTGCTTCTCGACGCATCGCTCGCTGGTCCGCAGCGCTGCTGTTCCTCGCTTTTTGGACTGCCTACAACAACGGCCTGCGCCCCGAGCCGATTATCGCCTTGGGCGTGGTTGTTACCTGGGTGTGCTTCGAGCGTGCCATCGCCACCTCCCGTCTCTTTCCCGCTGCCCTCGGTGTGCTCGCCGCCGCCTTCTCGCTCTCGGCCGGGCCCACCGGTCTGATGGCCGTGGCGGCGCTACTCGTCAGCCTCGCCGCCCTGGTGAAGATCCTGGTGGCGCGGTTGCAGATCATGGGCTCCGGCCCCACCGCCTTCAATGTTGCGGCGATCATCGCCCCCTTCCTGGCCGCAGGTACCGCCGTGATGGTGGCCGTCTTTGGCGATCAGTCCCTGGCCTCCGCATTGGAGTCCACTAGGGTGCGCGGACTCGTGGGCCCCTCCCTGTCTTGGTACCAGGAGTACAGCCGCTATGCCGCCCTGCTGCTCGGCAGCGTGGACGGCTCGGTGGCCCGCCGTTTCCCCGTGCTCATGGCGTTTTTCGCGCTCGCCGTGGTGCTCTACACCAAGGTGCGCTCCACCTCTATTCCGGGCACCAATGCCGCCTCCATCACCCGCCTGTTGTTGGTATTCGCCGGCGCCATGTTCTTCATGACGTTCACCCCCACCAAGTGGACCCACCACTTCGGCGTGTGGGCTGGGCTCAGCGCCGCCGTGGCCGCCGTGGCGGCGGTGTCCTTGGCTAACTATGCCCGCCAATCCCGCTCCACCCAGCTCTTCTTGGGCGCGGCGGTCATGGCGGTGGGCGCGGTGAGCCTCGCCGGCATCAATGGCTGGTGGTACGTCTCCAGCTTCGGTGTGCCGTGGTGGGATAAGACCCCGCAGATCTTCGGCATCGAGTTCGCCACCGTCGCCCTCGTATTCACCCTGGTGGTGGTTGGTATCGCCGTGGTGTCCTCCTTCCTCGAAACACTGCGGCGGCCGCAGAATGTCTCTGCCGCGGAACAAGAGGACACCGCCCGGCAGGCCCGCGTGGCCGATGCGCTGTCGAAAAACCCCACCAAGGATGAGGCCATGGCCGCCGCCCAGCGCGAGAACGAGCGGGAAAAGCAGGCCCAGAGTGCGGCCTCCCATTCCCGGACCGGCCAGCTCTTGGCCGCCCCCATCGCCATTGCCTGCGTGGGTATTTTGATCATCAGCTATGGCTCCTTCGCCAAGAGCTTCCTGCAGCAGTGGCCGCAGTACTCCATTGGCACCGGCAACGTCCGCGAGCTGGGTGGAACCACCGGCCAGCTGGCCAATGACGCCGTGATTGAGACCAATACCAATGACTCCTTCCTCGCCCCTGCCGATGGCAAGGATTTGAAGGATTCGCTGGATAATGGCGAAAACTCCTATGGCTTCGGGCCCAATAATCTGCCGGTGCGCTTAGATGTCTCCGGCTACCGCGCCTGGCCGGAAAGCGCCGCGGAGGCGCTCGACGGCCCCCAAACCAATATCGAGATCCAGGAATCGGTGGTGGGCCAGCCGGTGGGCACCGAGGGCGGCTTTAACACCACAACCGGCATCAACGGCTCCCACGCCAAACTGCCCTTCGGCCTCGACCCGGCAGAGGTGCCGGTGCTGGGCTCCTATCGCCAAAATGATCAGATCCCGGCCGCGGTGACCAGTGACTGGTTCTCCCTGCCGGCTGAGCGCAGCGAGGATGCGCCCATCGTGGTGATTACCGCCGCCGGCTCCACCGAGCGCAAAGACGTCAATGGCGATCCCATCGAGGGCGAAACCTTGGTGGTGGAATACGGCCACCGCGACGCCGATGGCTCGGTGAAAATGCTCGGCGAATACGAGCCCATCGACGCCTTCCGCGACGATATCTGGCGCAACCTGCGCGTGCCGCTGGCCGATCTCCCCGATGAGGCCAACGTGATCCGCATCAAGGCCGAGGATGATTCCCTCTACCCGGGCCACTGGCTGGCCTTCACCCCGCCGCGCGTGCCCACCTTGGCCTCCGTGAACACGCTCATTGGCAGCGATACCCCGGGCCTGCTCGACTGGCCGGTAGCCCTGCAGTTCCCGGATCAGCGCAGCTTCGACCACTATGCCGGTGTCACCGAGATTCCGCGCTACCGAATCTCGCCGGATAAGCCCGGCAAGGAATCCCTCTCGGGCTTCCAGGACTTCACCGGCGGCGGCGCCCTCGGCACCGCGGAGGCAGTGAATACCTCCTATGAGGCGCCGGGCTATCTAAAGAATGATTGGAAGCGCGACTGGGGCAGCCTGCAGTACTACGCACTACGCACCAACTCTGAGGGCGAGGCGCCTAAGGAGGCCGCGATCGACACCGAGACCATCACCCGCTCCGGGTTGTGGAAACCGTCGAAGATGCAGACCTTCCGCAACTAGCCCACCTCGGCCGGCGCGCCGAGCGAGTCGATACAAGGCGGCGGTGACAGCACTTTTGCTGTTACCGCCGCCTTCTGCTGAGCGCCGCTGCCGCACCGGGACTATCACCGGCCTGCGGGGCGGCGTCGATAAGCATCCCTAGGCCTGGGCCATGACCACCTCGCGCAGCACGCCGAGTGGGAGCGTGCCCTCGCGCAGCGCGAGACGGTGGAACTCCTTCAGCTCGCCGGGGCGGGCGGCAAGGAAGTCATCGCGCAGCTGCTCCCACAGGCGCTGGCCCACCTTGTAGGAGGGTGCCTGGCCCGGCCAGCCCAGATAGCGATCCACCTCGAAGCGGAGGAAGCCATCGGCCATGGCCACGTTGTTCTTCATGAACTGCCAGGCATAGTCCGCATCCCAGGTGCCACCATCGGGAGTGGTTTTACCCAGGTGCACGCCGATGTCCAGGGCCACACGCGCCGCGCGGAGACGCTGCCCGTCGAGCATGCCCATGCGGTAGCCGGCATCGGGAAGGAACCCGAGCTCATCCATGAAGCGCTCCGCATAGAGCGCCCAGCCCTCGGCATGGCCGGAGTTGAATCCCATCTGGCGGCGCCAGCTATTGAGGTGCTCGGCCTCATAGACCTGCTGGCCCAGCTGCAGGTGATGGCCGGGCACGCCCTCGTGGTAGACGGTGGTGAGCTCCTGCCAGGTATTGAAGGTGTCCTCGCCCTCCGGCACGGACCACCACATGCGACCTGGGCGGGAGAAATCGGCCGAGGGCTCGGTGTAGAAGATGCCGCCGGTGCCGGCCTTGTCGATGCAGCACTCGATGCGCTGCACCGGCTCGGGGATATCGAAATAGGTGCCGTTCATGTTCGCGATCACATCATCGGCGATCTGCTGCATCCACTGCTGCAGCTCCTCCACGCCGTGCAGTTGATAGGCGGGATCGGCGTTGAGTCGCGCAAAGGCCGCGCTGGGGCTGGTGCCCTCCCCATAGAGCTCGGCGGCGCAGACCTCTTGCTCGGCGATGATCCGCTGCAGCTCCTCTAAACCCCACTCATAGGTATCGTCCAGATCGATGCGGTGGCCCACCCACAGGTGGCTGGCCACCTCATAGCGCTCGCGGCCCACCCCATCGGTGGTGGCGGCGTGGGGTGCGATCTGCTCCTCCAAGAAGGTGGCCAGCTCCGCGGCTGCCTGCTTGCCCGCCGCCACCTGCTCCGCAGTGGCCTCGGCCTCTGCGCCATAGACATCCAGCAGGGACTGCTCGGCGGCCATGGCCTGCAGCTGCTCGATCCCGCGCTGCACCTGCCGCTGCGCGGGCACCAGGCCGCGGGCGGCCCCCTCGGCGAGAGTCTGGGCATAGCCGCGATAGGCCTCGCCCATGCGCGCAATACGGGCGGCCACATTGGCCTTGCCCTCCGCAGTGGAGGTGTCCATCTGCGCCAGGGTGTCGCGCACACTCTGAATCGGGCAGGCAATGTTGTTGAGATCCCTGTAGGCTTCTCCCAGCGCATGACGATCCAGGGCCACGCCGAGGCGATCGAGCATCGCCGCCTTCGTCACCGACTCGCTTTCGTCCACCGGCTCGGCCTGCTGCAGCTTCTTCACGGTCTCCCGCGCTAGGTCAGCCTCGGCCTCCACCCCAGCAGGGGAGTAATCACCCCAGCGGTCTTGGTTCTCCGCCAAGCCCAAGGCGGTGGCGAACTCGGGCGAGAGTGCAATACTCGCCTTCACATACTCGTCAGCGATCTGGTTAATAGTCATACGCTACAGATTAGGGGAGAACCCCCCTGCGCGATCGCACTGCAGAGGCTGAGCGCGATGCGGGGTGCGAGACCGGCGTGTGCGGCCGGCGCGCACCGCAGCCACGCCGCCGCCATGCCGCCGCCTTGCCGCCGCAGCCACGCAGAAAACCCCCAGCGAACCGCACTGAGCTGTGCGCCGCTGGGGGCTGGTGTGGCCGTGGCCGTTGTTTTAGTCGTCTACATCGATTTCATCGACGGTGCCATCCTCGAGCACTTCCACCTCGATGGCGCCATCGCGGTAGGTCCAGTGATCATCGTCGAAGGTGGCGCTGCCGCACTTATCCTGCACCAGCTGGGTCACGCGGGGCTTATCCACCCCGGCGCGCACCACGTCATCGTCGAGGAGATCGTCCTCGGCGCTATTGGAGTAGGCGCGGATCTCGCAGGGGGCAGTGCCACCGGCGGGGGTGCGGGTGGCAGGAGCCGCGCTCTCGGTCTCGGTAACGGTTTCTACCTGAGACGTCTCTCCGGTCACGGAGGTGGTTTCGGTGACAGTGTCAGTGGTGGTTTCGCCAGAGTCACCACAGGCCGCCAGGCCCGCCGCGAGGGCGGCAAGGGCAGCGTAGCTCAGAATCTTTTTCATAATTGAAAAATTAATCTATAGCGATAGCGAAGGTGTAGGCGGGGGTGCCAAGAGCGGCTTGTCGCAGAGTACATAGCCTGTATCGCGCTTCGCCTGTTTCCAGAGCCGCACCAGAAGAACAATGAACAGCCCGTATATGTAGCAGGCCGCCAGGGCGATGGACACGCCCATCGCCACCATGTTTCCCCACTGCAGGTTCCACCAGAAGTGGCCCACGAAGGAGGCCAGCAGCCAGCCGAGGGCGATGAGGATGCGGCGTGGCGTCGATAAGCGTGCCACCTGCGGCCCGCCGAGCAGGGCATAGCCCACACCCCAGCCGGCGATCGCGGAGAGCACCACGTGCAGCCCCACGCCGAAGAGGGTGCGCAAGCCCCACATCTGCAGCGCGCCCCAGAAATCCGAGGCGGGGTCATATACCGCGCCGACGGTGCCATAGAGCAGGTTCTCGGTGATCTCGAAGCCGAGCCCCACCAGCGCGCCGGTGATAAAGCCATGCCAGGGGCGGTTGAGGAAGCGGAAGGCGAAGATGATGAGCACCACGCCCAGGACTTTGGAGATTTCCTCCGGATAGGCGCCACCCAGGGAGGCTTCCACTATGTCCCAGCCGAGTTTGGAGGTCAGCGCCATGATCGGCCCGCCCGAGAGCATGGTGAGCCCGAAGGAGGCGAATGCTCCCCAGCTCATCGCCGCGACCGCCCACCACAGCACGTGGCTGCGACGCAGCCCCGGCGCGGTGCGGGTAGAGGGCCACAGCGGGGTGCGGCGAAGCAGCGAGATAATCACCACCGCATAGAGCAGGGCGCAGGGGATGCCGACGCCGAAGCCCTGCGGGGAGAGCACCGCGGTGCCGCCAACCAGCCCCAGGCCGATGGGTATGCAGATGACGATCATGACGATCATGGAGATGCGGTATATCGTGCTCATGCCACATCCTGTTCTCGGCTCAAGGCCTGTACGGTCTCCTCGGCGGGGGCTTTTTCGGAGCCAGGTGCGGCCGGGCCGGCCTCCCCGTCGAGCTGGCGTTGCAGCTGCTCGGGATGCACCCGGGGCGCGAGCGGGTACTCGCCGTCGAGGAAGCTCTCGCCGTAGACCACCTCGCCCCTCTCGGCCAGTGCCACGGGCTCCTCGCCGGTGAGCGAGGCAAATACTGCGGCCCCGATCTCTGGGGCGTTCTCGCCGGAGACGAGCGCCACCATCGTTGTCCCCTCGTGCTCGCCTGCGCCGACGCCAGAGACGGCCACATAGCCGCGGTCGCTGGCGATCACATAGGCGTCGCTGACATCCTCGCTGTCCACTGCGAGAGAAAACACCGCTTCATCGGTGGGCAGTCCGGTCACCCGAATGGCCCGCACCATGCGCTGCAGCGCCAGCACTGGATCATCCGTGCTTTCAACAACGGTAGAGGTGATCCGCCCACCGGGGCAGGCGAAGGCGGTCACCAGCGGATCGGCGCCGTCGTGCATGCAGGAGGGCTGCTGTTGCTGCTGCTCCGGATCCAGATAGACGGGTATTTCCCAGTTGTTATCCGTTCCGCTCAGTACTACCGGCTGTGCGCCCACACTGAGGCGCTCAGGGATTGCGGCATTGATAACCAGCGGTAACGCCAGCACCACACTGACCGCAATCATCAACGCCCACCAGCTTTTCGCGCCGGCGGACGGCTTCAAGGAATTGCGCATAGCCACCAGTGTAGGTGGGCAGCAGGACACGCCCTCGCTACGCTGGTGCTCATGAAACTTTATGATTTGTTTGACCTCGTCAACGGGGAATGGATCGATTCCACCACTATCCCCGCCGACCGCGGCATCTACGGCGCGTTCCATGCATTGCGCGATCGCGCCGAGGATGATGTCCGTGCCCTCATCGAGGGTGGCTCCTCGCGCGCCAGTGCCCTCTACTCCTCCTTCATGGACACCGAGGGCATTAACCAGGCCGGTGTTGCGCCTATCGCGCCGCTTATCGACGCCATCTCCCAGGCCATCCAACCCGCCTCCTCGGACTCCGACGCCGGGGTGGATAAGACCCGCTTCGCCCGCGCCGCTGGTGCGCTCTACCGCGAGGGCGTGCCCTCGCTGCTGGGCTGCTATATGGCCAAGGATGCCGGCAGCGAAAACGTGGTCGCCTGGGCGGATCAGTCCGGTCTGGGGCTGCCGAACGAGGCCTACTATCGCGAGCAGGCCCATGCCCCGGTGCTGCAGGCCTATGAGCAGCACGTGGCCACCATGCTCGAGCTCGCTGGGGTTGCTGAGGCAGATGCGGCCGCGGATGCCGCAGGGCGCATCGTGGCCTTCGAGACCCGGATCGCCTCCGGCCACCGCGATGTGGTGGCCTCGCGCGATGCGCAGAAGAGCTATAACCCGATCGCGGTCTCCGAGCTACCCGAGTTTAGCCGCGAGTTCCTGCTGGCCAGCGGGCTTGCACCCGATACCACCGTCATTGTGCGCAACAAGGACTTCCCCGAGTTCATCGATAGCCTGCTCGCGGAGGTCGCGCCTGAGGATCTGCGCCTCTGGGCCTGCCGCAGCATCATCTCCGCCTTCGCCTCCATGCTGCCCACCGAGCTGGAGCTGGAGAATTTCCGCTTCTACAACGGGGTGCTGCAGGGCTCGACCGAACAGCTGCCCCGATGGCGGCGCGCTGTGTCCTTCGCCGACTCGGCTGTTTCCGAGGAGATCGGCCAGCTCTTCGTGGAGGAGCATTTCCCGCCGGAGTACAAGGCAGAGATGGAACGCCTCGTGGACTATCTGCTGGGCGCCTATCGTGAGCGCATCAGCCAGCTGGAGTGGATGACGCCCGCCACCCGCGAGCGTGCCCTGGAGAAGCTGGGCACCTTCAAGGCCAAGATCGGCTACCCCGATACCTGGCGCTCCTATGACTTCGAGGTCTCGGCCGCTGGTGCCGATGTGGTGGCTAATGCCCGTGCCGCCTCCGCCTTCGAGCACGACTACCAGGTGGCCAAGGTGGGCAAGCCCGCCGACCGCGAGGAGTGGTTCTGCCCGCCGCAGATGGTTAATGCCTTCTACTACCCGGTGCAAAATGACATCACCTTCCCGGCCGCGATCCTGCGCCCGCCCTTCTACTCCCCGGATGCGGATGCCGCCACCAACTTCGGTGCTATCGGCGCCGTGATCGGCCACGAGATCGGCCATGGCTTCGATGATCAAGGCTCCCGCTACGACGGCCAGGGCAGCCTCAACGATTGGTGGAGCGCCGAGGATCGCGCCGCCTTTGAGAAATTGACCGCCACCTTGGTGCAGCAATTCGACGGCCAGGTGCCCTCCGTCTTGGCCGAGGCCGAGGAGGACAGCGCCGGGGTCAATGGCGAGTTCACCCTCGGCGAGAATATTGGCGATCTCGGCGGCCTCGGCATCGCCGTGGTGGCCTATCGCCGCTGGCTGGACGATCAGGGCTTGAGCTTCGACACCGATGAGAAGCTGCGCGTGGACACCGAGGGTGCTCGCCCCGAGCTGGATGTGGAACTCACCGGCCTGCAGCGCCTCTTCGTCTCCTGGGCGCGGGTGTGGCGCACCACGATCCGCCCCGAGCTGCAAAGGACCTACCTGGCTGTGGATCCGCACTCCCCCGCCGAGTTCCGCTGCAATCTCATCGCCGGCAACGTGGCCGAGCTCTATGAGGCCTTCGAGGTTGATGAGGACTCCCCGATGTATATCCGCCCCGAGGATCGCGTGAGCATCTGGTAACACCCGGCAGCCGCACGGGACATCTCCTTGGCTAGACTCTAGGCACCATGCGCGATTGCTAGTGAAGGGGATGTTCTCGTGTCCGATAGCTCCACCACCGCCGCCGACTCCGCGGAGATGATGCCCGCCGCCGAGCAGCTCGAACAGCTGCTCTGGTATTTCTCGGAGCACTATCCTGCACCGGATTTCACCCCGCCGTGGCAGGGCGGGCGCACCGAGCCCGCAGATGCCGAACGCTGGGTCTCACATATCGTGGACCGCACCACCCATGCCGCGATTCTGCAGCTGGGCACGGCGGTGGATCATCGCATGCCGCAGGTGGCCTGGACCGACCAGGTGGAGCTCGCCCCGCTGGGCAGCCACACCCTCATCACCGCCGATGATCCCAGTTCCACGGCGATCCTCAGCGTTCATGGCGGCAGTGGCTTTTTCGGCGGCGGCGCCTTCCGTGATGTCTACTGGCAGCCGCTCGTGGCTGCGCTGGCCCAGCGCAGCGGCACGCGGGTGATAGACGTGCACTATCCCCTGCACCCGGCAGAGCCTGCGGCCGCCCAGGACGCAGTGCGTGACGCCCTCAGCGCCGCCCGGCAGCAGCAAAGGGTGGATCGGGTCATCGGCTTCGGCGATGGCTATGGCGCCGCCCTCCTCGGCGCTCTCGCCGACGAGCTCGACGGGCTGATCCTGCGCAACCCGCAACTCGACGGCGGCGCTCAGCCGGTTGAGCTACCCGCCGCTGAGACTTGGCCCAGGACCCTCATCCAGCAGTTCAGCCATTCCAGCTGGGCCGATGAGGGCGCGCTCGGAGAGCTCAGCGAGGCGCACACGGTGCGCTACTACGCAGCAGACTATCTCGCCACCCCGCAGCAGGCCCGCCAGCTCATCGAGGACGCCGCGGACTTCTGCCGCTAGGGGGATAGCGGCAGAGGTGGCGTCGATAAGCGCTAGTTCTGGATGTCCTTGCGCAGCTGCTCCACATCAATATCGTGCAGCGGCGCGGCCTCGTCGAGGAATTCTTCCTCCTGGGGTTCCTCGACCTCCACGAGGGTGACCACCGCGCCGGTGGAATCGGCGACCAGGGCCAGTGCCCCGAAATCGGAGTTCATGGGCGGGCGAATCACCTCGCCGCCGAGATCTTCCACCATCTGCACCGCCAGACGCAGATCCTCCACGCCGAGGAAGGACTGCCAAAAGCTCGGCACCTGGGGCGGGAACTGGCCGGCAGCATCATAGATTCCAGCGAAGGGCGCGCCCTCAGCTAGGGCCATGGTGTAGCTCTGGCCGGCGTCATTGTCCACGGTGTGCAGAGTCCACTCGAAGAGCTCGGCATAAAACTTCAGCGTGTCCTCGTGATTGGTCACGGTGGTCAGCTCATGCCACACGCTCGTGCCCGGCTCGCCCGCGGCCACGAAACGCTCCTCGCCCTCTGGCTGGATCACACCGAATAACGCGCCGGAGCTATCGGCGATCACCACCATCTGGCCCTGGCTGGTGGGCAGCGGCTCGGTGAGGCAGCGCCCCCCGAGCTCAGCAACGCGCTCGACCACGTGGTTGATATCCGAGGTGAGGAAATACGTCACCCAGCTATCGGGCTGCTGCGAATCTTCCGGCTTGGCCACCAAGCCCGCCACCGGCATCCCGTTCTTCGTGGCAAGCAGATAGCCCGAGGAGAGCTCGGTGTAGTCCCAGCCGCACACCTTGGAGTAGAAATAGCGCGCCTTGCGCAGCTCCGAGGTGGACAGATCGATCCAATAGGGCATCCCGTCCTGGCCCATGAATGCTGGCATGGTTTAGAGATTCCTCCACTTCTCCGGGTCGAAGTCATCATTCGCGGTGGCCTCATCAAAGAAGTCATCCTCGTCATCAGAGGTAGACACCCGTGCCTGCAGTCCCCCGACGCGCACCACATCACCGGCGTGCAGAGTTTTGCCGCGGCGAGTTTCCTGCTCATCGTTGACATACACCTCGCCCTCGGCGATAGCGGACTTGGCCGCACCGCCGGTCTCGACGAGGTTGGCGAGCTTCACGAACTGCCCGAGCTTAATGGTCTCGGTCTTAATCGCTACATCAATTACATGTGAATTGTTCATCGTGTCCTCAGTGTAGTCAGCGCCTTAGACACTGTGGCGCACCGCGCTCCGCTGCAGGCGCAGCCGCACCTAGCTGAGCAGCGCCGCCGCCCCCGTGAGGCACATATAGCAGCCGAAACCGGCAAAGACGGTGCCGCTGAGAGTATCGATGGCCGCAGCATAGCGGCGCAGCGTGGCGCTGACCGTGCTGACCGCCAGCGCCACCCCGGGAAACCACAGCAGCTGGATTATCTCGAGGCACAGCACGATGAGTACTTGTTCCCCCAGGGAGCTGTCTGCCGAGATGAACTGGGCAAATACCGCCCCAAAAAACAGGATGGCCTTGGGATTGGAGAGGTTGGTGGCCACCCCGAGGCGCAGCTGCGCCGCCGTACTGCCAGGCAGGGTGTTGGGCGGTGGTGGTTCCTTCGCGCCCGCAGCACCCTGCGCATGGCGACGACGCCGCCTAGGCCAATAGGGGCCGAGCGCCGCAGAGAGGGCCCGCATGCCGAGATAGAGCAGGTAGCCGCCACCGATGAGTTTCAGCAGATTCAATAGCCCCGGGTGGGTGGTGACCAGCGCCGAGAGGCCTGCAAGCGAGGCGAGAATCCACACCGTATTTCCCAGACAGATACCTAGGGCCACGAGCACCCCGGCGCGCCGCTGCCGGGAGGCGATGCGCAGAATTTGAAAAACATCCGGCCCTGGTGATGCGAGGGCCACTATCCACACCGCGCAGAGGCTAGCGAGAGAGCTGAACACGAGGGCCTTTCTTCCGGAAGCGAGGAGGCGGTGGCGAGACGGTGCTGGGCAGCGGTACTGGGCAGCGGCGAAAAAAGCTGCGTACAGGCTGGCCGCTAGATCTGATCCCGCGGCCGCAGCGTGATCTGATCGACGTTCATATGCGCGGGCAGGGCGGCGATCCAGCGCACCGTTTCTGCAATGTCCTCGGCCGAGAGGTTGAGCTTATCGGCATAGACCTTCTCAGCTTGGCTCTGATCGCCGCGGAAACGGTTGAGAGAAAAGTCTGTCTCTACCCGGCCCGGGCATACCTCCACCACGCGAATGGGTTCCTCGCGGGTTTCGATGCGCAGCGCCCGAGTAAGCGCGGCCACCCCGAACTTCGCAGCGTTATAGCCACCGCCGCCGGCGTAGGCGGTGTGTCCGGCAACCGAGCTCATGTTGATGATCTGCCCGGCACCCTCGGGGGCCTGGCGCAGCAGCGGCAATAAGGCCTGGGTGAGACGCACCGTGCCGAGCACATTGACCTCATACATCCACTGCCATTCCTCGATGCGCCCCTCTTCTACGGAGTCCAGCCCCTTGGCTCCGCCGGCGTTATTCACCAGCAGATCGCAACGGGAAATCTGGGAACAGAAATTCTCCACGGATGCTTCATCGATGACATCCAGCGGCAGGGCGATACCGCCGATCTCGTGCGCGAGTTCCTCGAGTGGTTGCTGCCGACGCGCCCCGAGGATCACGGTCCAGCCATCGGCGGCGAGGGCGCGGGCGCAGGCCGCGCCGATACCGGCGGAGGCTCCCGTCACCACGGCGGTGCGGCCCTGCGTGTTCAGGTGCGGATAGTGCTCATGCGCTGTGTTTTCGGCCATAGCGGCCATTATGGCAAAACTCGCCACCGCGGGGGCACTATCCACCCGCTGAGACGGGAGCTGGCTGGGCGGCTCAGCGCTGCTGTGGATGGGAATCCGCTGGCGTTGCAGTGTGCTGGGGTAGCCATCTGCCCACGGCCTCCTCGACGGCTGTGCGCGCCGCGTCGGAAACGAACATGTGATCCGTGCACTTTGGCACCACTACGAGCTCGCTGTCCGGCAGTAGCTCGTGCAGTCGCCGGCCATGCTCGATTCCTACCACTGGGTCCTCATCGGGGTGCACAATCAGCACCGGCACCTGGCAATCACTGAATTCGGTGGCCGCGGTGGCAGCCACATCCTGAACAAAGGTTTCATCCACCAACCCGGGGTCCAGATCGGGCACATCGGCGGCCGCGGCCTCCACGTGGTGGGCGGTAGCTGGGGCGGACAACGCCACCACACCCTGCAGGTACTCCCCCAGTCCCGTGCTCCGGCTACGCGCTGCGGCGCTGAGCACCGCCAGCCCGCCGAGCGAATGCCCGAGGAGGACCACCCGAGAAAACCGCGGCAGCTCCCCCAGCTCCCCCGCGCTGCTGTCAGCTGCATCTGCGGCTGCGGCTGCGTCGCCAAGCATGACCCGAGAGACGCCCTCGAGTTCCTCAATATAGGTGGAGTAGAGATGCCGCGAGTAGTCCATGCGCACAGAGCCGTAGCCGTGGCCGGCGAGGAAGCGGGCTAGTTTCACCAGGATTTTGGTTTCTTTGCTGCAGCCGAAGCAATGCGCCATCACCACGAGGGTCTCGCTGGGCTGGGCGGGCAGCGTGAGCACCCCAGTGACGCCGTTGATCGTGAGCTGTTTCTTCTTCAGCATCGAGATTCTCCCTCCACTCGTGTTTCCACTAGCCCACTCGCCTGCATGAGCGCATAGCAGGTGGTGGGCCCTACAAAACGATACCCAAGGCTTTTGAGTTCGCGGGCTAATTCTGCAGCCTCGGGGCTGGTGGTGGGGATGTGATCCACATGAGCAAAACGGCTGCCGAGGGGCTGCTGGTAGCGGGCAAGCAGCTCCGGCAAGGGCGCACTCTCGCGGGTGCGCAGCAGCACCTGCGCATTGCTGATCGCCGCGGTGATCTTGGCGCGGTTGCGAATAATCGCTGGGTTCTCCAGCAGGCGCTGTATGTCTGTCTCGTCGAAGGCTGCGACTTTCTCGGGGTCGAAATGAGCAAAGGCCTGCCGGAAAGCGGGGCGCTTCTGCAGGATCGTTCGCCAGGATAAGCCCGCTTGGAAGCCTTCGAGCACGAGGCGTTCATATATCCCGCGCTCATCGCGCACGGGATGCGCCCATTCGTTGTCATAGTAATCGCGCAACTGGGCGCTCTGGTTGCCCCAAGGAATACGCCAGCGCCCATCCTCACCTTGGGTGAGACCGCGCTGCTCGGGGCCGGATACTGCTGTGTGATCTGCGGTGGTGTTCATGCCTTGCACTCTAGAAAAAGACCCGGACCCTCGCCCCACCCCCTACTGCCGGCGGTGTCGACTCCCACCGCTCTGATCTGCGTCGATAGCTCCGCGCCGGCGCGGTAATGCCTTCACCCCCACAGGCGCTCGCTCGACCGCGACGGCACGGCTCGGCCCAGTTATGCCGTGCATCCTCGCCTCCTAGAATGGGGCATTATGAGCTTTGATGTCGGTACCTATTCCAGCTTCGAGCAGATGGCGAAGGGGGAATGGCATCTACCCATCGACAATGCCACCCTCAACGCGGTGCGCCGCCGCTCCCAGAATCTGATGCGTGATTTCAATGAGGAGCGCCACCCCGAGCGGGCCCGCACCATTGCCGAGGAGTGGCTGGGCGCTGTCGGCGGCGGTTCCACAGTGGTGGCACCGGCCTTTATCGAATACGGGCGCAATACCTTCATCGGCCCCGAGGTATTTATTAACGCCAAGGTCACTATTTTAGATTCCGCGCCCGTGACCATTGAGAAGGGCGCACTGATCGGCCCCGATGTCCGGCTGATCACTGTGAATCATCCGGTCTATGACGTGGAGATGCGCCGCCATGGCTGGGAAAAGGCCGACCCGATCACCATCGAGGAGGAGGCGTGGATCGGCGCTGGAGTAACGGTTCTGCCTGGGGTGCGCATCGGGGCCCGCTCGGTAATCGGGGCGGGGGCGATCGTCACCACCGATATTCCTGCCGATTCCTTAGCACTAGGGGTGCCGGCGCGGGTGGTCGATACGCTCGAAAATAGCCAAGAGAAGTGGGAGCGCGACGAGCTTCCGGATGGGGTGCCGGTACGCGCCATGGATTATCGGCACACCATCACCAAGCGCTAGGCCAGAGCAGCTAGGGGCGAGCCGCCAAGAGAATATCGGGCTGATCGCAATAAATATCTAGCCGTGTGACCTCGTGTACTCCCAGCGATATGTCCTCGACAACAACAGGATCCGTGCACGTTATCTGCACATTCACCTGCCCGAGGGTAAGCTCCCCCCCCAGTGCAGGTCAGAGAATAATTGCCACATTGGCATAGTTGGGTAAACAGGGAAAACAGGATCATCGTAAAACTCGGTTTCAGGTAGCCATACATCACCGCAGCTAAGGGGCTGTGCGCCACAATCTGACACGAGGCTTGAAAAGCGGTTTTAGTGCGACCCCTACGGCCGAGGAAGCGACCACGCGACAACCAGCGTCAACGACAACTCTGTCACTACACTTTATTGGTAATCGCATTCCTTAAATTCGCGACCTCCAGGACTAACTAAAATCCCACGCGTGCGGCTAGGGAACTTAGCAGGAAATCCTTCTTCAAGGTCTATCTCCAATAGATCGCAAATACTTCTGAACTCATCTTCATATGAGTCATCTTCACATGGAATATCCACCACTGTCACAAAAGAAAAAGAAGAATAGTTTTCTTTTTCTTTTAGTGAAAGCTCTGTATCATTTCCGACTATTTCCAGAAGCAGAAGATCGAAGAGTAGATTACTTTGCCCTTGCTGATAGGCCTGTTCTGACGAGAAATGCACATTGTACTTTTCCCGAACTTTATCGGTGCAATATTGATGACGCTGTTTAGCTTCGTTCAGTTGATCATAACGGCATACGAACGTTGTAAAAAAACACCAAGTGTAAATTTTTTTCATGGTACATCTTTCCTATATACTCTGCATTGATTTTAGATCGGGTTCCAGGCTCGATGGGCAAGCGTTCTGGACCTTGGCATGACAGCACTCAGTGCCGCAGTTCTCTCTTAACGCCGCCGCAATGTACAAACCTCAAAAACAAGGCAACCCCCAACCCACGTCAAAAGGATTGTCGTGGGCCTTCAGCTTCCCTGTCTATTCTTCACCCTTTCTGCTTTTTGAAACCAGCATGTAGGCCGCGCCCGCTCCCACGAGTGAGAAAATCACAGTCATCACAATGCCCTGCTGCGATTCAAATCCATCGAACATCAGGCCGACGATGACCAAGACAAACATAAAAGTGAGCAAAGCAGTAAAATAACGGGACATGCCATCCACACTACAGTAACGGAGATTCTTAAGCTACAGGCTGAGTAGCACTTCCGTTCAAACGTATGCCGCCCTAAATTTAGGCGCATACCGAAGTGCCACTATACAAAGGCTTGGACCGCGAACGCGGGGATCATCAAGGCCGACTTTTTCACCAAACAGACCCAACACGTGGTGTTGGCTCTGTGTTTTCTTTTTGTACGGATGCTTGGCGTGTGGGGTGAACTCAATCCTTCGACTGTTCGTGTTACTGCTTTTCGTGCGTCGATCAGCAGGGTGTCCTTCATGGGGTGACCGGCACCATGCAGTCGGTCACCTTCAGCAAGAGCGTGTCTAAACGCTGTTTCATCACGGGCGGCACGTCCAGGAGCCATCCACCGCACCCGTACCCCGTCGATCAGGTCACTTGCCGCATCGTCAGCACTGAGCAGCTCACGGTCCAGTTCTTCCAGCATCCGGCCCTGTGCCGCCGATGCGCGCAGCTTCGATACGTTTCTAGCCCGAGCGGTACTGCTTTTCGCCTTCGTTTTTGGTGGGGGCTGTAGGCGGTTTACCCATGATGGTGCGCACCTTTCTGACCATACTGCCCATCTTGACAACCGTGCGGTGCTGATTCGTGCCAGCGGTAGGCGGTCCTATCGGCGCCTCCGTAGAACGGCCACCCCGATATGCGCGGGTAAAGTGCCAGTCAGCACCAAAGAATTCAGGGAGTTCAGTATGCAGCGCGGTAAGCAGACGGCTATTAGCACCGGCGCGATTTGTCGAGGTGTAGACCTTCTCGATGTACTAAATCTGGGAAAAGGCCGACCCGATCACCATCGAGGAGGAGGCGTGGATCGGCGCTGGAGTAACGGTTCTGCCTGGGGTACGGGGCCCGCTCGGTAATCGGGGCGGGGGCGATCGTCACCACCGATATTCCTGCCGATTCCTTAGCACTAGGGGTGCCGGTACGCGCCATGGACTATCGACACACCATCACCAAGCGCTAGGCCAGAGCAACTAGGGGCGAGCCGCCAAGAGAATATCGGGCTGATCGCAATAAATATCTAGCCGTGTGACCTCGTACACCCCCAGCGATATGTCCTCAACAACAACAGGATCCGTGCACGTTATCTGCACATTCACCTGCCCGAGCACCGGAGCCCGACATCCCGAGTTCTCGATCTCCACCGCCCCGCCGGAACCTGGCATCACCTTTGTGATTGCCGCTATATTGTGCGGCTCAATGAAGCAGCGGAGTTTAGTGCCCAGGCGCACCTGTATGCTGCCATCGTCGTTGAGCAGGTGCGGATGAGCCCGCATTGATCCATAAAATCCGGCGAATAAGACGATCGCATATACGCTCAGAATGGCTATCACTACCCCGAGCACGCCATTGCTCACCACGAGGTGCACAACCACAGCCTCCACGATTCCCAATAGCAGCACGCCGATAAACACAGGCGTTAAAGCACGGTGATACGACACCGGCTCCCCCGCGCCAGTGTTCCTTGTACACAGCCCCGTGACTCCATAGAGCATTCCCACCTCAGAGCACCACAAGGCCAGTGCTTTTCGGGGAACGCCAAGCCTGCGGGAGACATCTGTGATGGATGATGTGACCGAACCGCTACGCATGATGTCTCTGATGAGGGTGATCAGGATGATCCCCACAGCCACCCCGAGAAAGATCAGGGGATAAAAGAGTACGTATGCAGGTAGGTCTTTCCCCGCTAGCTTGGCTATTAAGAGGATAATTTCGGCAGCAATGCCGACAAGAAAAAACAACCGCACGGTGAGCTTCATTGCATGCATTCTTTCCGAAGAAGGCTCTATCTGTATCGCGGTACTATCCTAAGCCAAAGTGCCGGTACGGATAAAGCATGCGTCGTCGTTGCGGCGCGCGGCAGTACCCCTAACATCCCACGCTCACCCCGACACTACGGCTAGCCTCTGCACCATGACCCTTCCCTGTGATCTTGGAGCGATTGGCGCTGGGCTGCCCGTGGCCCGCGATATCGCGCTCTTTCAGCAGCGTCTGGCCCAGAGCGGTGCCACTGTGGTGCACGCCCCGCCCGGTACGGGTAAAACCACCCTGATCCCGCCGGCGGTCGTCAATCTGCTGCATGAGCAGTCACATTCCGGGAAGGTACTGGTAACAGCGCCGCGGCGGGTGGCGGTGATCGCCGCCGCCCAGCGCCTGCGCCAGCTGCATCACGGCCCCCGCACAGATATCGGTTTCGCGGTACGCGGCCAGAGCGAAGCGGGTCGGCTCATCGAGTTTGTGACCCCGGGCGTGCTGGTGCGCATGCTGCTCAGCGACCCCGAACTCTCCGGTATCGACGCCGTCATCCTCGACGAGGTACATGAACGCAATCTCGACACCGACCTTGCCCTCGGCATGCTCGCCGAGCTGCGCCTATTGCGCGAAGACCTGCAGCTTGTGGCGATGTCCGCCACCGTGGATGCCCGCGCCTTCGCCACGCTTATCGACGCCACCCTGCACCAGGTAGACGCCGCCCTCCATCCGGTAGACATCCGCTATCAACCCGGCCCAGCGCGCCTCGACGAGCGGGGTGTGACCCGCGAGTTTTTATCGTGGACAGCACGGGTGGCCGATGAGGCGCTGGCCGAGTCCACTGGCTCGGTGCTGGTTTTCTTACCGGGGCGTCGGGAAATAGAGCGCGTGGCCGAGCAGCTGCACGGCCCCCACGCGGTGCTGCATGGCGGCTTGAGTGCGCAGGAACAGAGCGCGGTTGTGCGCGGCACTGACCAGCCACGGATCGTGTTGTCCACCGCCATTGCGGAATCCTCCATTACCGTGCCGGGAGTGCATACCGTGGTGGATGCCGGCTTGGCCCGCGTTCCGCGCCGCGATAATCTGCGCGCCATGACTGGGCTGATCACCATTAGTGCGGCGCGTGCGGCGATGGATCAGCGCGCCGGCCGCGCCGGACGACTCGGGCCCGGCACCGCGATTCGACTGTGCGAGCAGCGTAGTTATACTGCCGCGCCCGCCTATCCCGCCCCCGAGATCGCCACCTCGGATCTCACGCAGGCGGCACTCACCCTGGCCAGCTGGGGCAGCCCGCGGGGTGAGGGCTTTCCGCTTCTGGACGCTCCCCCGCCGGCCGCGCTGGCCGCTGCGGAGGAGGTGCTGCGCGGGATAGATGCCGTCGATAAGCATGGGGCGATCACTGAGCATGGCCGCAGGATCTCGACCATCCCCGCAGACCCGCGCTGTGCCCACGCGCTGCTACAGGCAGGCCCCGCTGCCGCGCCGGTGCTGGCCGAGCTCACCGTGGGCGGCGCCACGGATCTCAGCACCCCGAGCAGCGCGCCCCAGGTGGCGCGGGAGACCCGCCGTTTCACCCGGATCGCTCGTTCCGCCTCCTCTGAGCAGCCTGCGCAGCTGCGGCAACTATCTGCCGGCGGGGTGATCGCACTGGCCTTGCCGCACATGGTGGCTCGGCTCGTGGATGCCGATCAGCACGTCTATCTCACCACCGCGGGGACGCGGGCGCGGCTGCTCGATACCCAGCTGCGTGGTGCCGTATGGCTGGCCGTGGCGGAGATGAGCCGCGGCACGAATCAGCAGGCGCTGCCCATTATT
The DNA here is from genome assembly GCF_019209925.1 of Corynebacterium sp. TAE3-ERU30. Lineage (NCBI taxonomy): Bacteria > Bacillati > Actinomycetota > Actinomycetes > Mycobacteriales > Corynebacteriaceae > Corynebacterium > Corynebacterium sp. TAE3-ERU30. The sequence goes on from NZ_JAHUTO010000003.1 coordinate 372,456, forward strand.
CGGCGCGCCGCTGCCGTGAGCGAGGAGCAGATCCTTCAGCTCTATCCGCCCACGAGCAGCACCGAGGTGCGGGTGCGCCAGGGCAAGCTGAGTGCCCGCACGATTCGGAGTATCGCAGCGATTGAGCTGGCGTCTACCCCCACCGCCGTGCCCGTGGCGCAGGTGGAGTAGGCGGTAGCGCGCACCTTCGAGCGTGATGGCCTGCGCGATATTCGCTTCAGCGCCGCCGCCCAGCAGCTACGCCAGCGCATGGCCTTCTATCACGCCCACGACCCGCAGTGGCCAGATGTGAGCGATGCGGGCCTCATCGCCGCCGCGCCCATCTGGTTGAGCATGCACTATCCGCGGCTCGCCGAGGGCATGCCGCTGGCGGAGATCGACATGCACCAGGCGCTGTCCGCGCTGCTGCCCTGGCCGGCGGCTCAGGACTTCGACAAGGATGTGCCCGCCAGTATCACCGTGCCCTCGGGGCGATCGATCCCCGTGGACTACAGCGATAAGCAACCCAGCGTGCAGGTCAAACTCCAAGAGTGCTTTGGGCTCGAGGACAGCCCCGAGGTACTCGGCACGCGCATCCGCTTCGAGCTGCTTTCCCCAGCCGGGCGACCCGTGGCGATCACCGATAACCTCACCCGCTTCTGGGACGGCGCCTATGCAGATGTGCGCGCCGACATGCGCGGGCGCTACCCCAAGCATCCCTGGCCGGAGGATCCCCGCACCGCACCAGCCACCCGAAAAACCACTGCCCAGCTGCGCCGTTAAAAGCTCCCGCCGCGCTCAACCGCGCAGGTAGGAGCGCATGAAGGGCAGCGCGAAGTCCACCAGCCCGTGGCCCACAACGGTGATCATCTCTGCGGCAATAAGCCGCCGCCGATAGGTGCCCACATACTGCGCATCCACTCCCATTCGTGTGGCAATGTCCTTGGTTCTCGACGGGCCATCATCCGTAGCCATCGCCGCGAGGAAGGTGCGATCGACCGGTGAGAGATCCCGCAGTGATGCCTCGTGCACCAGCTGGCCTAGCTTACGCTTGGCCTTTGCCGCACCTTCCTCAACCGAGGCGCACGTAATGACCTCGCCCTCACGTCGACGGAAACTTTCGTGCCCCACCAGCTGAATCATGAAGGGGTACCCAGCGCATGCCTGCACCGCCTTTCCCAATGCATCCGGCGTGAAGCAGCAACCGCTTCCTTCAACCGGCTCCTTGAGGGCTCGCCGCACCTCCTCATCGGGAATAAGTCCAAGGTCCACTCGGTTTGCACGGCGGAGAAATGTCACAGGGTTGTCTCCGCTGTCAGCTGCTAGCAGTGGATTCACAGCCTGCGGTATGCCTGCCATGGCCACGGCAATCTGCCGGTTTTCGCGCACGAGATGTTGAATTGCTGCGCCAAACTCAATGATCTCGTCCTTGCGGTTGTTGTGAAGCTCGTCCACGGTAATGAGCAGTCCAACCGGCTCTTGATTCATAGCTAGATCAATGTCTGCTTGGATCTCAAGGTATCGAGTAAGCACATCTCGGAAGGTCGGTTGAGGGGAATAATGTGTGGGAGTTGATAGCTGCACTCCCCCCAAAGGAGCGATACTCAGCCCAGTGATTCTCCTTTTGCCCTGCTCGTACTGATCGGTTGTTAATCGATATATCGTGTCAGTAAGCCGTTGCATGAACCCGCGTGTGGCTGTCTCGGAAATCACGTGCCACGACTGCGCACGCGCTTCATCCTCGTAGGCGTTCAAGAGGACCGTCTTACCAACACCTCGAAGTCCGGTGACCACAGTGACCCGCTCATGCGCCCCAGGTCCTTCTTCGAGTGCATAGCGAAAGTCCGTCAGCTCCGAAGCGCGGCCCGCGAGATACGGCGGTGTAGACCCGAGCGTGGCGCGAAATGGGTTGGCTCTGCGCTCCATGGTATCCCGTTTACTATCTCTTACTATCTTTACTATTTTTACTATCTTTACTATCTCGCGCCCCGTCGCCAGCACCGCCTGCGAGCACCGTGCCCGAGACGCTGCTGCTACTTCACGAGCCGAGCAATGGCCCGCGATACCTCCGCGATCTTGTCCTCGGCTTCCTGCCCGCCGTGGGCTGCTGCCGTGACCACACAGTGCGAGAGGTGATCGTCGAGAAGCTTGAGCGCCACATTGTCGAGGGCGGCGCGAGCTGCCTGGATTTGGGTGAGCACATCAATGCAATACTCGTCCTCATCCACCATGCGGTGAATGCCACGAATTTGTCCTTCGATGCGTTTGAGGCGCGCGAGGTAGCGTTGCTTGTCGCTGTCGTATCCGTGGCTCATAGGATTGATTCTAAAGCGGTGAGAAGAAAGGGGTGAGGCCAGTGCGCACCCAGTGGGCACGATGGGCCATTGTGGCCCCGCTCTCTGTGGTGCTGGGCGTAGCGTTGAGCGCGCTGCATGTGCCTGCCGCATGGATTCTCGCCGCCATTATCGCCGCGGCCGGCTCGGCTATCCTCCATGGCGAGGAACTCACCGTGGATCCTCGCCTGATCACCGTGGCCAAGTCCTTCATCGCGATCATCGCCGCCTTGCCCTTGGTGCGCACCCCCGCCGGTGAGCTGCTGCGCTATGTGGCACCCGGGCTGCTCTCTGCGGGTTTTACCGTGGTGCTCGCCTTCGGTGGCGGCTGGCTCCTGTGGCGCGGCTCCCTGCGCCAGGCCCGGCGCGCCGGTGCTGATCCACGCGATCCCGCGCACGTAGTCTCCCCGGAAACCGGGGTGCTATCGCTCTTTGCTGGCGGCGCCTCCGTCATGCCGCTGCTGGCCAAGGACCTCGGCGCGGACTTCCGCTATGTCACCCTCACCCAGTATCTCCGGCTCCTCAGCGTCTCTATCATCATGCCGCTGGTGGTGGCCTGGGCTCACCTCAGCGGCAGTAGCAGCCCCAGCGAGCCCGAGGCGCAGCCCTTCACCTGGCTCAGCGCTCTCGCTATCCTCGTCATTGTCGTGTTCGGCGGGAAGTTGGGACGGCTTCTCCACCTGCCCGCGGCCAGCGTGCTCGGGCCCATGCTGCTCACCATCATCGTGGCGCTGCTGCTCGATCCTTGGCACTCCCTCGCCCTGCCCGAGGCCGCCCGCGATATCGCCTATGTCTCCATCGGCTGGATGGCCGGCGGCGGACTCTCGGTGGCGGCGCTGCGCTCCTTCTCCCACCAGCTCCCCCTCACCCTGGGGTTGATTGCGGTGCTCATTGGCGGCTGCGCTGGGCTGGCCTGGGTAATTGCACAATGGATGGGCATGGACTACATCGACGCCTTCCTCGCCACCAATCCCGGCGGCCTCGAAACCGCCCTGGCCTTGGGCTCCGAAACCGGCGCCGTGGAGATCGTCGCCGCCATGCAGATCGTGCGCCTGATCACCGTGCTCTTCCTCGCAGGCTGGCTGCCCTGGGTGCTGCGCTGGCTGCAGCGGGTGCTCTAGGCAGAGGGCGGCGTCGATAAGCCTGCAGAGCTCGGGTATTCTGCTCCCCCACCCCCGCGTGATGTGACACACTAAGATGCACATACTCTTCAGCGATCACACTCTAGGGGTGAAGAAATGAACTCACTGTGGCTCATCCTCATCGGTTTAGCGATGATGGGCGGCGGCTACCTGCTGTACTCCCGCTACTTGGCATCGACGGTGTACCAACTCAAAAAGGAGTACGCCACCCCCGCACATGAGCTCGAGGACGGCGTGGACTTCGTGCCCACCAATAAGTACGTGCTCTGGGGCCACCACTTCACCTCCGTCGCCGGTGCCGCCCCCATTGTGGGCCCGGCCGTGGCCGTGATCTGGGGCTGGCTGCCCGCCTTCTTGTGGGTGACCATCGGCACCGTATTCATCGCCGGCATGCACGACTTCGGCGTGCTGTGGGCCTCGGCGCGGCACAAAGGCCAATCCATCGGCACCTTGTCCGGCAAATACATTGGCACCCGCGGCCGCAACCTCTTCCTCGTGGTCATCTTCCTGCTGCTGCTCATGGTGGTCGCCGCCTTCGGCGTGGTGATCGCCGGGCTGCTGGTATCCACCCCAAGCGCCGTGATCCCCACCTGGGGCGCGCTGCTGGTGGCGCTGCTCATCGGCCAAGCCATCTACCGGCTCAAGTGGAACCTGCCGCTGGTATCGCTGGTCGGCATCGTGGCGCTCTACGGGCTGATCGTATTGGGCGACCGTGTTCCCGTGAGCCTGCCCGAATCCACCTTCGGACTCGCCCCGGAGGCCGTGTGGATTCTGCTGCTGTTCATCTACGGCGGCATCGCCTCGCTGCTGCCGGTGTGGGTGCTGCTGCAGCCGCGCGACTATATCAATGGCCTGCAGCTATTCATCGGCCTCGGCATCCTATATGCCTCCGCGCTGCTCACCGCGCCCACCGTGGTGGCCCCCATGGTCAATACCTCCCTGCCCGAGGGCACCCCGTCGATGGTGCCGCTGCTCTTTGTCACCATCGCCTGCGGCGCGATTTCCGGCTTCCACGGCACCGTGGCCTCCGGCACCAGCTCCAAGCAGATCGACAAAGAAACCGATGAGCGCTTCGTGGGCTACTTCGGCGCGGTCGGCGAGGGCCTGCTCGCCCTCGGCGCGATCGTGGCCACCACCGCAGGTTTTCAGAGCCTGGCGGACTGGAAGGAGATCTACACCGAGTTCAACGCCGGTGGCGTCGGCGCCTTCGTGCAGGGCGGCAGCTCCATCATCAACGAGGGCCTCGGCCTGCCCACCTCGCTGTCTGCCACCGTCCTCGCCACCATGGCGGTGCTCTTCGCCGCCACCACCATGGACTCCGGTATTCGCCTCCAGCGCTTCGTGGTCCAAGAAATCGGCGGCATCATCGGCGCCAAGGTCTCCGCTATCTGGGCCACCATCATCGCCGTCACCGTGGGCTTGGCACTCACCTTCTCCACCGGCAGCAATGGCTCCGGCGGCGTGCTCATCTGGCCGCTATTCGGCACCACCAACCAGCTCATGGCGGCGCTGTCGATGTCCATCATCGCGGTGATCCTCTCCCGCCTCTCCCGCCCGATCTGGCCGGTGGTAATCCCGCTGCTCTTCGTGCTCGTGATGTCCGTGTGGGCGCTGGTGGTGCAGCTCAAGACCTTCATCGCCGACGCCAACTGGCTGCTCGCCACCCTCGATATCATCATCCTCGCCTGCGCCCTGTGGGTCTCCGTGGAAGCACTCTCCGCCGTGCGCCGCGCCCGCGAGCACAGCGAACCGGATGCGGCCTTCCCCGAGGACTACCCCGAGCTGGCCGCCTCCTCCACCCGGAGCTAGCGGGGCACCATGACGGCCTGGCCCGCACAGCTTCTCGACGCCTTCAAGAAGGTGAGCCGCGGCATGGAGGAGTTTTATGTCTCCCCCTACCGCGCCACCTTCGCCCAGGCCCAGCGGGAAGAAGATGACCTCTTCATGATGCTGGTGCTCTCCGAAGCCCTCGGCATTGATAATCCCGCGAGCTTCTACACCATCGAGCTGCTGCCCATCATCTACGAGGACTTTCACGCCTGGCATACCCGCATGGGCTTAGAGCACTCACCCGTGGAGCACATCCAATGCTGCTAAACACCCCCGTGATCTTCTTCGGCGGCAAAGGCGGGGTGGGCAAAACCACCCTCGCCGCGGCCACCGCGCTGCGTCTGAGCGAGGCCGCCCCCACCCTGTTGGTCTCCACCGACCCGGCCCACAATATCGGGCACATTTTCGACGCCACCCTCAGCGACTCCCCGACCGCGCTGACGCCCACCCTCGCCGCGATGGAACTCGACCCGCGCGCCACCGCCGAGGCACACATCGCCAAGGTGGAAGAGACCATGCGCACGATGATGCCGGAGCGCCTCCACGGCGAGGTGCGCAAACACCTCAACCTGGCGCGGACCTCGCCCGGCACCCACGAAGCGGCCCTGCTCGAGCGCATCGCCGATGTGGCCCTTCACCAGCGCGAGGAGTTCAGCCACATCGTCATCGACACCGCCCCCAGCGGGCACACCTCGCGGCTGCTCGCTCTGCCCGAGCTACTCGGGGCGTGGACCGAGGGGCTGCTGAAACGCCGCGGCCAATCCGAGAAATTCGGCGAGATCGTCCGCGGCTTCTCCGGGGAGAAAGAGCGCAGCCGCGACGCCGAGATCCGCGCTATCCTCACCCGCCGCAAGCACCTTTTCAGCAGTTTCCGTGAGCTCATCCAAAACCCAGAACTCACCTCCTTTGGGCTGGTGACCCTGCCCGAGAAGATGCCGGTGAGTGAATCCATCGAGCTCTATCACACCCTGCAGCACCTCGGAGTGCGGGTGGGCGGGGTGTATATCAACCGCTGCTCGCCCAGCGATCAAGGAGAGTTCTTGGCGCAGCGCGCCGCCCAGGAAGCCCCCTATATCGCCACCCTGGAGCAGGCCCTCGCCGTACCGCAGCAGCGTTTAGCACTGCTGCTCAACGCGGACCCCAGCGAGGTCGCCTCGCTTCTCTAGCATGGACACTATGGACAGCACGGACAGCATGGACCACGACAGCATCGCCACCGCCGGGGATCTCGCCCTGCACTCCGAACGAATCGAGGTATTCAGCGGCGCCGGAATGAGCGCCGACTCCGGCTTGGAGGTGTATCGCTCAGCCGAATCGGGGCTCTGGGATCATGTGGACCCGCAGGCCATGGCCTCCATCGATGCGTGGGCGCGCGACCCCGAACCCATGTGGGCCTGGTATCTCTGGCGGGCCCGCGTGGCCCAGAACGCCTATCCCCATGCCGGGCACCTCGCCATCGGCGAGTGGGAGCGGCTGCAGGACGTGCACGTCACCACCCAAAACATCGACGATCTGCACGAACGCGGCAATTCCCGCAAGCCCACTCACCTCCACGGCTCGCTCTTTGCGTTCCGCTGCTGCATGTGTGGCGCCCCTGCCCGCCGCCCTGAACTGCCCGAGCAGCCCAGCCCGCGACTGACCCCGCCGACGTGCTCGCGGTGCGGCAACCTCATTCGCCCCGGTGTCGTCTGGTTCGGCGAGCCACTGCCCCAACGGGAATGGCAGCAGGCCGAAGAACGCATGGCCACCGCCGATCTGGTGGTGATCGTGGGCACCTCAGGCATCGTCCAGCCCGCCGCCTCCCTGCCCATTATCGCCAAGCAGATGGGGGCGAAACTGGTGGAAATCTCACCCCAGACCACCGACCTGACCCCGCAGGTGGACGTCTTCATCCAGGCCACCGCCCAGGACGCACTTCCCGCCCTCGTGGCCCATGTGCGCGAAGGATTGCGCGCCGCCCGCGACTAGCTGGGGCGCTGGGCTGGCTGGGGCGCTGGGGTCCTCGTTCGCCCCGAGGAACTTCCGCCCCGGGCTCATGCCCACCAACCGTTCGGTCTGTCCCTGCCTCGAAGCCCTCGCGCACCCCCTTATGCTGCGCGCCGAAGCCCGCAGTGTGGACGTGTCCTTTATTGGCTGTAGGTTATGCGGGGATGAACCGAGCGGTTCATTACACCAAGCTCTCTAGTGTTAATTCCTAATTATTAAGCGAGCATCTCATGTGGAAGGCTTCGTTCTCTTTCTTTACTCCTCTGACATCTGATGCCACCCCCATGTGTGCAGGCCCAAAATCGGCTCAGTTGCGCCCCGAAAACGGGAATATTACGCCCCTATCCGCGCCCGGTAGAGACGGGCTATCACCGCCCCCAGAGAAACCTAAAGATGCAGCACACCACCACAAAGTGAGAAGAGCCTGAGAACTCTTTAAACGCAGATTGTCGTTTTCGTGGTCTGTCAAGGCTATGCATAGAATGACTCGCATGAAATCCCCCGCAACACATGCACCAGTCAAGGAAGACATCAGCGTCCTCTCGCCCTTGGCAGGTCAAACCTTTGTGTATACGGCGGATACCCCTCTAAGCCGCTGTCTATCTGTCCTCCAGCAGGGCACCCAGATGATCCGCCAAGACCTCATCGAGGCCGCCGAGCTCAGCCAGCCAACGATCACTCGGGCCGTCACCACGCTGATTGAATCGCGCTTGGTGCGCGAGCGCCCCGATCTGATTGTTCCCCGTGGCCCTGGCCGTCCGCGCATCCCGATCGAGTTGTCTCCGTCGCCGTGGCTGCATGCCGCCATCGCCATTGATCCCACTGGCTTCCACATGGCGCTATACGGCACGCGCGCTGATCTGGTGGTGGAGCACTCCACCACCATGGACCCTGCCACTACTAACCCCGCCGACTTCGTGGACGCCATGATCGCCGAACTTCGCACCCTGGTGGCCGAGCACGCCTTGCCGCTCGCCGCTATCGGCATCATGATCCCGGCCCGAGTACTGCGCGGAACCGTCACCAACGCCGAATGGTATTGGCGCGACGTGGATATCCTGCACCCCTTCACCGAGGCCTTCGCTGTGCCGGTGGACGTGGAGGATCTGGCCACGGGCACCGTGCTCGCGCAATACCTCGACCGTGGCGCCTGCCTGGCACAGACCAAGTCCCCGCATCAGGTGGCGGTCCTCGCCGCCGGCGATACCGTCGGCGCGGCCTGGACCAGCACCCACGGGGTCTCTGGTGCCACGCGCCTGCCGATTCCCGACTCGGAATTGCTGGGCTTCGGCGGCTGTGAATCGCCTTCGGAATCGGAGATTCACGTCTGCGACGCGCACGAGGCGCTCTCGACCCGCGGCTTCCTTGCCGCAGCAGGCCGCCAAGGCATTAAGACCGCCACGGTCAGCGGCATGGTGGATCTCGCGAACTCTGATGATGAGCGCGCCGAATCCGCCCGCCGCCTGCTCGATGAGCGCGCCCGGCTCTTGGGATCGATCGCCTCCACCATGGCCTCTGGTCTGGACGTCACCACGGTGATCGTCACCGGCTGCGCCTTCTCCCACGACCCCCGCGCCGTGGAGATCGTCCGCTCCACTCTCCGCGAGGCCGGCCACGCGCACGAGGTGGTGTACTGCGATAACCTGCAGGGCACCTACACCTCGGCGGCACGGGCGATCGCCGTGCGACCGCTATTTACCGATCCCACGCTGATCTCCGAGCGGCTCTTCCCGAAGCGGCGCATCACCACCACCCGCCGTCGCCCACGGCGCCGCCGCCAAAGCAGCTAGGCGCCAGCCGCGGCGCCCCGTCCATCCATCAGTTCAGCCCCCTGCCGTGATGCGGTATCGCATCGCGAGGCAGGGGGCTTCTAGCATGGCCGGTCTGGTTTAGCTTTCCAGTGGCTCCTCTTGGAGTTGGGCGGTGTCCACATAGCGGCCGGCATGGGCGATGAAGTGCTCGCGGTCGCCGTCGTCAAGCTGCCGCCGTACGCGCGCAGGCACGCCGGCGACCAGCGAGGAGGCCGGAATATCTTGGCCCTCCAGCACCACAGCTCCGGCAGCGACGAGGCTGCCTGTGCCCACGCTGGAGCGCGATAGGAGCGTGGAGTGCATGCCGATTAAGCAGGCATCGGCCACGGTCGTGCCGTGCACCAGGCTCATATGCCCCACCGTCACGTCTGCGCCGAGGGTGCAGGGGGCGTCGCGATCGACGTGCAGCACCGAGTTGTCTTGGATATTGCTGCGCGCGCCCACGCGAATAGCGTTGATATCCGCCCGCAGCACGCAGCCATAGAACACGCTGGCGTGCTCGCCGATCACCACATCGCCGATGAGGGTGGCATTGGGCGCCACCCAGGCGGTGGGGTGAATCTGCGGGATCTTATCGCCGATGGGGATGATGGTAGCCATGAGTTCATGCTAGCCAGAGCGCGCTCTGAGGCCGCTTAGGCGTCTACGGTCTCCCACTCGGAACGGTGCTCGAGGAAGCCGCGCACGGCCTGCTGTGCCTCGCCGAGAGAGTGATTAGCGCCCCACCCGCACTGCACCTCATTGGCGGCCGGCACCTCGGTGGCATCGAGGATGTCCTGCAGGGTCTGTTCGAGCAGCTGATAAAACTCCTCTGGCTCCACGCCGAGCATGAGGGCATAGAAGCCGGTCTGGCAGCCCATGGGAGAAAAATCGATGAGCTTATCGGTGTGATTGCGCATGTGCTCGGCGGTGAGATGCTCAATCGAGTGGATTGCCGGCATCTCCAAATGGCCCTTATTGGGCTGGCTAAAGCGCACATCATATTTGATCAGCACATCGCCGCCGGGCAGCTCCTTGCGATCAGCGATGCGCACATAGGGCGCGGCCACCTTGGTGTGGTCGAGATTGAAGGATTCCACATTCATACGATCAGTCATGGACACCAGCCTACCCTAGACCACCCTGTCTAGTGGCATAGGGCACACGCTTATCGACGCTTACCTGCCCCGCACCCACCCCGGCCACACCGCAGCGCGCCGGACCTCTTTTTTCGCGTGCTGTCATTCGGGGCAGCCAGAAGAATAATGCCTATTTCACTCGCCATTGATATGCGTCAATAGGCATAAAGAAAAGGATTCGGTACCCGCATTCCCTCAAAACGAGTACCGAATCCCTTTAATTTCATCCGTGGGGCACCCACCCCAATGGACTACATAATCTCCACCACAACATAGGCTGACCTTGAAGAAAGGCCTGCCCTGCTGGGCGGGTTACCGTCTACCTCAACGGCTAAAAGAGACTTTGCCAGCTCGTTACGCCTCCGTCAATGTGACAGGGCAGGAAGCGTTACATAGGACCCCTATATGGGGGTATTGTCGGAGGTCTCACCCCTCTTCTTTTGTTGTGCTAATTGCTTAATCTCTTTCTTATTTGGGGGATTTTAATGATGTATATAACCCCATTAATGGGTGCGAATTACAGGCACCCGAACGCGCAGACCCCACCCGCGGCCGCCCGGCGCAGAATGCGGCACTGGACGACACGAGCGGCGATCACTACACGTACGCAGAACGGCAGACACCGCAATTGAATGCTGTTTAAGATATTCGGTAGATCCATCGCGGATCGCTTCACCCATATGAGCCCTTGGCCCCGAACAAGCAGGAGAAACGTGTCTGAACAGCAGGTAGACGTAGCCATTATCGGTGCCGGAATTTCCGGTATCGCCACCGCCTACTATCTCTCCCAGATTCCTGGGTTGAGCTGGGTGATCCTCGATGCCAAGGAGAATCTTGGAGGCACGTGGCACACCTTCTCCTACCCCGGGCTGCGCAGTGATTCCGATATCGATAGCTACTGCTTTTCCTTCGAGTCCTGGACGGGCAGCCGGCCTTTGGGCACTGGCGAGGAGATTCTGCACTATCTGCAGCACACGGCCCAGCGCCACGGGCTCACCTCCAAGATGCGCTTCGGTGCCCAGGTGCGCGAGGCGGCCTATGACAGCACCACCCAGCGCTGGCAGCTGCGCTATGTGGATAGCGCCACCGGCGAGGAGCACCAGCTCAACGCCCAGTTCCTGCACGCCGCGGTGGGCTATTACGATCACGCCCACTCCCACCAACCCACGCTTCCCGGTGAGGAGAACTTCACCGGCACCATCGTTGATCCCCAGTTCTGGCCGGAGGATCTCGACCTCCGCGATGCCGCGGTGGCCATTGTCGGCTCAGGGGCGACAGCCGTCACGCTCGCCCCAGAACTCGCCGCGAAGGCACGCCACGTGACGATGATCCAGCGCACCGTCAATCACGCCGCCGTCATGCCCAACTCCACTCCCCTCCAGCCGCTGCGCTCGGTATTGCCACAGCGGGGCGTGGATGCCCTCGATCGCTGGCGTGCGATCGGCACCCAGGCGCTGACCCTCAAAGCCTCCCAGTTCGCAGAGGATGCGGTCACGCGCACGCTCGCCTCGCACCGCCGCGCCATCATTGGCGAAGAACTGCACTCCCAGCACTTCGAGGCCTCCTACCCCCTGTGGACCCAACGGGTATGCCGTGTGCCCGATGGCGATCTCTTCCACGCCATCGCCGCCGGCGATATCAGCGTGGTCACCGACACCATCGATAGCCTCAGCGCCCACCACATCCACACCAGCGATGGCACGGCCGTGGAGGCCGATGTGCTCATCAAGGCCACCGGGCTGCAGCTCAAGGCATTGGGCGATATCGCGCTCTCCGTGGACGGTGCGCCGGTTCATCCCGGCGAGAAAACCGCCTGGCGCGGCATGTGCCTGGATGGTGTCCCCAACTTCAGCTTCACCCTGGGCTATGTGAATGATTCCTTCACTCTCCGGGCCGAGTTGGTGGGCCGCTATCTGGCCCGCATGATCACCCATCTGCGCCAGCACGGCCTCGGCTCCTTCTGCCCCACGACCCCGCCGGCGGGGCCCCGTAGCCGCATCATTGACCTGCAGAGTAACTATGTGGAGCGCGGGATCGCCCAATTCCCCGCCGTCACTGACACCGCACCGTGGACCCTGCGCAATGATTATCTGCGCGAGGTACGCGATTTCCGCCGCACCGACCCCACCACGGATATGGCCTTCGCCCCCGCCAGTGCCGCCCCGGGTGCCGCTGCCGCAGCCGATCCCGCCGCAGCCCCCGACGAGTCCGCGGAACCCGCGCAGCAACCGCCGGCATCGGAGCTGCCCGCACCACAGATGCTGGACACCTCCCATGGTCAGCTGCGCTATCGCCACATCCCAGGCCCGGCCGAGAGCCTGCCAGTGGTGTGCATCCACGGCATTGGCCGGGGCCTCGAGGACTTCGACACCCTCACCCGTGAGCTACAGCGCACCCGCCCGGAAGACGCAAACGCGCCGGATCTTGAGATCCTCAGCCTGGATATTCCCGGCTTCGGCGCCACCCCGGCCCTGCGCCCGGAGAACACCCTGCCGCTCATGGTGGAGACACTCTGGGAGGCAGTAGATGAGCTGCTCGGCAGCGAGCGGCCAGTGGTGCTCGTGGGCCATTCCTTGGGCGGGGCGCTGGTACAGCGCATGCTTGCCGAACGCCCGGCGCGCTGTGCTGGGCTGCTGCTGCTCGCGCCCTCGGGCTTTTCCACGGAGATCACCCCGGTGGTCAAGGCCGCGGCCGTGCCGGTGCTGGGCCAGCGCCTGATGTCGATCGCGCATCCGCGGGTGGTGGCCGCCGCGGACAATGTGGCCGTGCACGATCCAGCAAGCATCACCGAGGAGCAGCGGGCGCTGTCTCTGCGCTGGGCGCAGCATGAGGATCGAGCGGAGACCTTCGCCAGCATTTCCCAGGCGCTGGTGGGCACTCCAGCACCGCAGCGCATGGCGGCGGCCCGTCAGTGTGCCCGCACCTGCCGCGCGCACGCTATCCCCGTGGGCGCCATCTGGGGCAGCGAGGATGCGGTGCTCGGCATCGGGCAGCTGGATAACCTGCGGGCGCTGCACGCCGATCCGCAGGTGACGGTGCTGCCCGGTTGTGGGCACATGGTGATGAATGAGCAACCGGCGGCCACCGCCGCCGCGCTGCGCGCCCTTAGCCAGCAGCTTTCTACCCCGTAGCTCTTTGCTGCGGCGGCCGCCGCTAGCGGAAGGGCACCTCGCCGATAGTGCGGCGCAGCTTTCGGGTGCGGAGCCGGCTCTTGTCCCCCGCGAGGGATTCCACGGCCCGCACCGCACACATCACATGCGCCTCCTTCGAGGAGGAGTAGAAGGCCTGCGCCCCGCTGGGCAGCTTGGGCACCGCATGCAGCGGCAGATCCGAGACCGAGAGCAACGTGCCATAGGGTATGCGATAGCGGTAGCCATTGGTGGCCAGCGCCGAGGATTCCATATCCACCGCCACCGCAGTGGAGCCGCGGAACATCTCCCACAAGGTGGTGGGGGTATGCCACTCCCAGTTGCGATCATCGGTGGAGAGCACCGTGCCGGTGCGCATCAAGTTTTTGTCCTCGCCATAGATATCGCGCACCGCGCGTTCCAGCGCCCGCTGCACCTCCGGCACGGCGGGAATCGGCGTGGACAGCGGAATACGATCGTCCAGAATATGGTCGCGCCGCTCATAGGCATTGCCCAAAATGAGATCGCCGATGCGCATGCGCCCATCGAGCCCCGCGCAATGGCCGATCATCACCCACATCTCCGGACGCAGCACCGCCAAACAATCCGTGGCCGTTTTTGCATTCGACGGCCCCACCCCGATATTGACCATTGTCAATCCATCGTCATTGGGCGCAATGAGGTCATAGCGCGGCATCTGATAGTGGCTCTCTAGGGAGAGCTCCTCGATGCTTATCGACGCCGCCTCCTCGCGCGATACCCGCGTGCCATCGGGGAGCCACAGCTCGGTATAGCGTGAGCCCTCCCGCACCAGCTCATGCAGGGCATAGGCCACGAACTCGCGGGTGTGCATGGCGTAGTTGCTGAAGAGGATGAAGTTCTGCACCCCTTCGATAGGGATGCCGGTGTAGTGCTCGATGCGCTTAATGGCGATATCGAAGCGCTGCGGGGAGAAGTGAAACAGGGGGCGCTCATCATTGCCCTGCTGGTGGAATACATCCCACTTGGCGTCGATAATGCCATCATCGACAAAGTCCAAGCTGGGGCGCGGCAACCGCACCCCGAGCTGGAGCGCCTCCTGCAGTTTCTCGGAACGATCCAGCCCATCGATATACTCCGGCGGAATCTGCTCGCGGGAATAGCCCACATGAATCGTGCAGGGATAATTACTGACCAAGCGTTCAATCATCTCGGTGAAGTAGCGGCCCATCACCCGCGGCCGAGACACGCTGGCGCAATAGCGCCCGGCCGCATCCACATAGCCGAAGGGCTGGGCGCGATCGATGGGGCGCCAACTGTGGACGTCGATCACCAATCGCGGATAGCGCACATTCTCATACTCCGCCCACTGGGCTGAATCGATCACCCGCGCAGCGAGCCGCGTGGAGGCGTCGTAAAGCTCGCACAAGCGCTCCACTGCCTCCTCGGCGGAGGCACACACCCGATAGCCGCCAATTCCCTCTGCCTCTGACTCTGAAGGGGTGATGGTCTCGCCATCGGTGTTGGCCATAATGCGCGCTCCTTAACTTCAGATTTCTATAAGCTAGGGCCCACACTACCGTGTACACATATTTCTGCAGGACTTGCGGATTAGAGCTGCGATTCCCCACGAATCGCGTGATGACCAGTAAGAAAGGGATAGACGGTTTTCATGAAAAAGCTTCCAACCGCACTGAGCGCATGCCTCGGCGCCTCCCTCCTGCTCGGCGGGATGACCATCCCCGCAGCGCAGGCTGATGAGGGGCTGGAATGGGGCCCCTGCCCCACCGGCAGCGGTACCGCAGAGCGAGCGGTGTGCGCCACCTTCTCCGTGCCGAAGGACTATTCCGACCCGGGCGCCGGCAGCATCGAATTGACCATGAGCAAGCTGCCCGCCACGGGCGAGCGCAAGGGCGTGATCGCCGGCAACCCGGGCGGCCCCGGCGGCGATGCCCTCGGCATGTTTGCCGATACCACCCCCAAGGACGGCGTGAGCCAGAAGGTGCAGCTGCCCGACGATGTGCGCGCCGCCTATGACCTCATCGCTGTGGAGCCGCGCGGACTCAGCTACGGCACCCCGCTGACCTGCAACAGCGAGAATCTCCCGCCGATCACACTGCCCGGCACCACCTTCCAGAAGTGCGAGCAGACCCAACCCGGCTATACCCGCACCATCACTACCGATAACACCGCCCGGGATCTCGAGCGCGCCCGCCTCGCCCTCGGCGAAGAGCAGCTCAACCTCTACGGCGTGTCCTATGGCGGATCGCTGATGAGCACCTACGCCACCATGTACCCCGAGCGGGTTAATAAGTTCCTGCTGGACTCCAGCGTCGCCCCGCAGGACCGCTGGTTCGCCCTCGGCGCCAACCGCAAGGCCGTTCGCCAAGAAGCCATCTCCGCCTTCTTCAGCTGGACCGCAGACAATGATGACACCTATCACCTGGGCACGACCTCCCGCGAGGTGTACCAGAACTTCAGCCGCGTGATCCGCGATAACCTCGGCGTGACCCCCGCCCTGAAGCCCCGCGAGGCCGAGGCAGCGGATCTCGGGGCCAGCGGCTCAGTGGCTCTCGACGCCCTCGCCTCCGCCGCCGCCGGCAACGAGCAGATCGAAGACGTGGCCTTGCTGCTGCTCAACCTCTATGACTGGACCCACTGGCGCGGCGAGACCTTCGCCGATGCCATCTCCAACAGCGGGGATTTCACCGCCGCGATGCGGATCGCCCAATCGGTGGGTCCGATCAACGTCGCCATGTACTCCGAGCAGGCATGGCCGGAGCTTGCCGAGGCACTCTCCCACTCCGCCGCGCACACCCCCGCCGCACCGCTAGAGCTCGACCTCGGCGAGGCCACCGCACAACCCACCCCGGAGGAACAGGAGGCGATGCAGTTACAGGCGATCACTATGCAAAACGTGGACCGCGCCATCGTCTGTAATGAGAACACCACCGCCCCCGACCCGAGCCTGATTGCGCCCTTCTGGGAGACCAGCTTCACCGGCGGTGACTTCATCGACCTCAATGGTGATCTTCTGGGCAGCGGCCAGCACTGCCTCGGCTGGCCCGAGCCAGTGGCCCCCGCCCGCCCGCTGAGCGGCGAGAAGTTGACAACCGCGCCACTGAATCTGGGCTACTCCAAGGACTCCGCGGTAGGCCCGCACGGCGCGCCCAGCATGAAGGAGGCCATGGGCGGTGAGCTGATCACCCTCAGCGGCTATAGCCACGGCGTGCTCATCAACCACCCCGCCCACGTGGCTCCGGCGGTCTCGGCGTACTTCCGCTAAGCCGTCCCGCTAAGCCCGGCTCCCCAGAATGCGCGCTGCATAGTGCGCCTGCGCGAGGTGCTGGATGGCATCGTCGATAAGCGATACGATCCGTACCCCGCGGGTGACCGGCGGAGTGAAGCTGGTATCAATCACCTCGTCGAAATCCGGCCCCGACAGCGCATAACACTGCACGTCATCGAGACAGGCGTGCACATAACTCATCAGCCCGCGCACATCCTCTGCCCGATGCACCTGGATGGCGCGGGCTTCATCATCGCTATGCGCATAGCCCATACCATCGCCGAGCTCACCGAGACCCAGCTGCCGCCGCAGCTCCAGGGTGTGCCACAGCTGGGGCTGGCCGCTCAGCTTGGACAGCTGAATATCCAGCATCCGGCCGGTGTGCCACAGCAGCCACGCCAGCGAGTTGGGGTGCCCGCCCGGCGAGCGGGAGGCGGTGGCGGCATCGACCTCACCGAGGGACTCAAGGCTGTCGTGGGCGCGGGTGATGAACTCGATCAGGATTTCGTCTCGTGTCATAACCCCACCGTATCGGCGACGGGGACAGCATGGGGATTCGCAGGAGCGATGCGGTATGGAAGACGATCGCTATTTATTCGCCACGTCTTTTCTCGCTCACGAGGCTGAGCATGGCGAGAACCCCGCGGACTAGGTCGTCGGAGCAGTGTGCGGTGATTGCTCTCCTCGCGCGCCGCCCACGACGGCTGCCTATACCGCGACACCACCGCCGCATCCCATCTGTGGCTGGG
The DNA here is from genome assembly GCF_019209925.1 of Corynebacterium sp. TAE3-ERU30. Classification (NCBI taxonomy): domain Bacteria; kingdom Bacillati; phylum Actinomycetota; class Actinomycetes; order Mycobacteriales; family Corynebacteriaceae; genus Corynebacterium; species Corynebacterium sp. TAE3-ERU30. The sequence continues at coordinate 389,800 of NZ_JAHUTO010000003.1, forward strand.
ACTGCTACAGGCTGAGGTGACAGCTGTTCTTGGGGCGTGCTCTGAGGTGGTGTTCTTTGGGCGCCTGTGCGATCGATACACACGATGAGTATGACTGAGGACATAGAAGGTGATCGTGGGGAGTCTAGGTATCCTGGCTTGAGCACTCTCATCCTGGCCCGTATTCACGCACCACACGATGTTCACCTGTAGCACTCAAATACAAGAGCCTAGGCCCACTAACTGAATGGTGGCTGTGCCACCGGAACCAGTTCACCCAACAGCGACACGGCAGTGCGGGCTGAGAGCGGCCTCCACGCCGCGCACCGACGCGCAATAGACACCACGCACGCCTCGCAGCCCGTAGCGCACGCTTTTATCTCTGCATACACAGCCGGTGGCAGTCCTTAGAGATAACTGGGTAGCGGGGCTAGGCCACACGAGATGGTAAGGCTCATCCCCGCGTGTCCGGGAAAACTGCGCTCGCAGTTCCCCACGATGGCCGAGGAACGGCTCATCCCCGCGTGTGCGGGGAAAACTGTGTTTTCGTTCGAGGTTATGTGCAGTCATTGGGCTCATCCCCGCGTGTGCGGGGAAAACAGCCGTGACGGGCTAGACACCGAGTTCGAGGAGGGCTCATCCCCGCGTGTGCGGGGAAAACAACGAGCCATCCGCTACGACCTCGCTATCAAACGGCTCATCCCCGCGTGTGCGGGGAAAACGTTGTAGTGTTCGGCAGTGATAGCTTCAGCCTGGGCTCATCCCCGCGTGTGCGGGGAAAACGCGTATTCCCCGAGGGCTTCGGTGATCTGGTAGGGCTCATCCCCGCGTGTGCGGGGAAAACCTTGACTACGAGCGGTGTTCGTATAGCCCCTTGGGCTCATCCCCGCGTGTGCGGGGAAAACCTTGACTACGAGCGGTGTTCGTATAGCCCCTTGGGCTCATCCCCGCGTGTGCGGGGAAAACACGTAGACCGTCGGCAAAGGTCTGCGGAGAGTCGGCTCATCCCCGCGTGTGCGGGGAAAACTGCGAAGGAGTAAAGCAGTGTGCTTTAATGGTGGGCTCATCCCCGCGTGTGCGGGGAAAACACGCGGATTACCCATGAGATGGAGGCTGAGCTGGGCTCATCCCCGCGTGTGCGGGGAAAACGAGATACGGCGCGCCGGGTAGCAGCGAGCGTGGGGCTCATCCCCGCGTGTGCGGGGAAAACTTCGCCGCTCATCACCAGCTGGTGGCTGGCAGTGGGCTCATCCCCGCGTGTGCGGGGAAAACTCGAACAGTCGTTCTACCCCTGGAGAGTGCGTAGGCTCATCCCCGCGTGTGCGGGGAAAACGTCACGATGCTTTCTTCTTTCTTGGGTTGGGGCGGCTCATCCCCGCGTGTGCGGGGAAAACGTTCGCCTCCGACCCCTCCACGGTCATCGTTACGGCTCATCCCCGCGTGTGCGGGGAAAACACTTAGTGAGCTGGTGAAATATTAGCTCCTAGCTCAGAATAGCTACAACTTGTAGTGGGAAGTTTTCACCTCGATCTGTAAGTGCGGCGTTGGCGTCGGGCATTACTCCATCCAGTACGTCGCCGTGGAGTGTCCGTCGCTCCAGGGCGAACCATCAAGGTCAGGCCTTCGAAGTCACGAGGCATCCATTTGTGGCGATGAGTCCTGAATTCGAAGCCCTGCTCGCAGTCAGCGGAATACACGAGAAGGGCTTGTCCATCTTTACAGAGGCCTACGGTCCTATCCCACAGCAGGTCACGGATCCGGGCTGAAGGAGTTCCCACAAACGTGCCCGGCGCAATCTCCATGAGCCACTTAGTCAGATCTCCCCGTAAGCCTGCAGGACACGCTGTTACTACGAGAACGATCATGATGAACTCGCCGGTTCAGCCCAGGAAACACCCGAGGACACAAGCTCCAATTCACTCCATAGCAATAACTCCGCATCCGCGGTCAGGACATCATCACTGAGATCGAAGAGAAACTTAAGATCCCTGACCATCCTAGGCAGCAGCCGCTTCTCAGTAACGAGATCCCGTAACTTGCGACGAGCAGCTGAACCTGGATCATTAGCCCCCGCAGCCACCGCGTCGAAGGCGGCAGGGATAGCAACTTCAGCTTTGTATAGGTCTGCGATGTCGTACACGAAGGCCCGATCCGTGCCAGTATGAACGACCCCTAAGGAGGGCACAAATCCTAATCCCGCGACCACGCCGTGCGCTATCCCGTACAGAGCTGCGCTAGCAGACGTCAATCCTTGATTGATCGGATCACCTGAGTCGAAGTCATTCGGATCATAGGATCTCCGTGACCACGGCACTCCCGTCCGCCGAGCCTCACGGGCGTACACCTTTTTCATACGTGCGCCCTCTCGGCCTCTGAGTTGTGACATGGACAAGGCCGATACCTCTTCATCAGGAAAACGCAACCCATACATCTTCCTCGCACACTCCAGTCTCTTGCGCTGATTGCTCACAACAGAGGCTTGGACCTCCGCCATACGCGCAGACTTCGCCGGAGGGCGACCACTCGCATAAAAGCGCACACCTCGCTCACCAACCCACACCACGCTGACGCCGGCATCACCCAGCAGGGCCATCCCGGCATAGGTGACCTTGGTCCCAGGTCCCAACATCAACACTGTCAGCATGGTCGCTGGCACGTGCGCAATGCCTCGCTGATCATGCACCGTCAAGGCATTTCCATCGCGACTGACTACAGCACGCTCGATATAGAGAAAGGACAATCGATCGCTGAACCGAGCTAATGCTTGGCGTTCGATGGGCGCGGCGCTTGGATTAGGCATTATCGGCTGAAACTTTCGCTAGGGTCATGAGCCCGCACCCATAAGCACGGGCGCGACCAATTCCCTGCGTAAGTGTCTGCCGCAGTATGTCCGCATCCGCCACCTGAAGTACACCGGAGAAGCGCGCCTGCGCAATACGAACGCGATGTCCCGAGCTACGCCGCCCTTTAGAGAAGGAGACCATTCCTCGCTCCATCACGCGGGGTTCTGTCACAGCCTTCAACGCTTGCTCGGACGAATCAGTGTTTCGATCAGGCAAAACAAATCCGGCATTGGCAGACCTCTTGTACAGCCATTCAAGTTGGTGAGTAGCGGATACGTGTGCTTTCACCTTGCCTCTCTGTCCCTTAGTGGGCTCCGAATACGTCGGATTCGCCACCAGCTCGAATCTCCAGAACTGGTTTTGACGGAGACTACTGAGCATCGGCTCATAATCAGCTGTCTCGGCAGGTCGTGTAGACCATCCAGCCTGTTCCACCAGCGGCGTGCAAGTAGGAGTCTCGGGGCCAACGATATAGAGCCGGTGCTCATGCCCTTGGCTATCTACTCGCCACAAAATACGTTCATGCTGATCGTCGAGATCAGGGGGAAAACAAGCCCGTACCGCGGCATGCATGGACTGCGGATCAGTAAGAAGCTTCCTTCCCTCCCGTGTGCGGGGGTTAAGCAACAAACGGGTAAACGTGGTCATGCCTGCACCACCGATTCAAAGAAGGGATCATGGCCTCTATTCGCACGGCCTAACGGATTAGTCATCTCCACATCATCGACTCTCACTTCGTATCTCCAGGCATAGGATCGACGCTGAGGGGAGAAGGAGACAGGCACATCCTGTCGTGCAACGGCACCTGCTTCACTTGGAAGCGCATCCCTGTACACAGCTAATCCAGCTGTCTGCGGACATTCCTTTTTGTAGGTCTCGGTCGCATACCACGTTGGGTGCTCACGAACCGCACTTTCTGCTCCACGATCAACAATGCCGATTACAAGGGCTGGATGGACGGGGCACGACCGCCGCCCCATGTAGAGCGGATAAACGGGATTGCGCAGCGCCCGCTCATATTCTTCAAGCACCACGCGATCCTCCGATTCAAGAGCCACGACAAACGCCGCGTCGGAAAGAAAGTACCGAGTCGAGAGCATGGCAGGTGCGCTGGGCTTCTCTAACCACGGCTGTGCAGTTTGATAGTCCCGCAGCAAGCTTCCCTGCTGATCAACACGCGTCGCCATCGTCAAATGGGCAAGGTCTTCAACAGATTCATCCCGACTCCGCCCCTGGGCTGCTGCAATAAGCCCCACGACACCAGACTTAGTGGGAGTAGCTGCAGTAGCCCGAACCCTATAGCGCGATTCATCGCCCCATGCCTGTAGTGGACCTTTGAGGAGCACCATTAGCGAGTGCGCCATCACTGATCACCCAGGATACGACGAACATCGTTGGCCACCTTCTCACCCATCTCGGGACAGGTGACAGTTTCAGCAAGGCCGCTGAAAGACTCGTCCAAACCTGATAGCCCCAGTACATAGGATGCCTCGGGCACGAGTCCATAGACAGTCCGAACGTCAGTGGCCTCCTGTGCAAGGCGCTCGGCAGCCACCCTGCGGCGATCCTTCCCGTCCTGAGCCTCAACCGGGGTTTCGAAGCTGGAGACAAGAGACACTGGACGGCCACGCCTTACCTCCACCAGCACGAGCTCGGGCAGGGTGTTGTGCGCAAAGGTCGTGACTTTTCCTGTGGGCAGCGACTGGATGAACGCTTCAATAAAGTGCTGGATTGCCTCGATAGCAACGTCCTCGGAATCAAGGTTCGCGACAAGGCCATCAACATTAACGGACGCATAACGATACAGCGTGGAGGACATCATCTGCACCGTTCCAATCATCCCGGCACCAGTTTCCTCACCTTCTTCAGCCATATCATCGACCGCAGTGAAATAGTCGAACTCAGGGGCAGAGGAGTGAACTCCTAATGCGTGGGCGACCTGAACAGCAGCATCCACATTGAACGCAGCATCATCGGCGACCATGCGACCGAACAATGCGATGTCCACGGAATGCTCGGTATCCAGAATCTTTTTCGCATCACTCTTAGGGAGCTTCTCCCCCTCGCTCGCGAGGAGCGCCTCTACGGCATTATCGATTTGATGCTTACTGAGGAAAAGAAGGTATCCCGTTCGCGGGTACGGGCTATGCTCCTGCTCACCTTCACCCTCAGTCTTCTTCTTGGGCTTGTCGACGGCAGTCTTGATCCCAGCCTGCTTGAACAGCATCTCTGTCCGACGAATAGCCTCGTCCTGCTCCACACCATGCGCTTCTAGGCGCTTGGCAATGCTCTCTGGCAGTCGCCGCGAACGAGCGCCCACGGCTGCGGAATCGACATGCTGGTCGAAATACTTGCGCATCGCCCGCTTCCACGACTGCGAGGACACTCGCTGCCGCGAAACTCCGCCGAAGATCGCCGATTTTGGGGCACCCGTGTCATCACGGTTGATGAGAGACGGAGGAACAGTGTGCAGGGAGTGGATATCGATAAAGAGACTCATGGAATTATTCCTTTCCTATCCGATAGCGGATTCATTATGGTCGTGAGGGGAGGGAGTGCGGAACGCGCCGCGGGCAAAATCTCGTCCCCATCGCAGCAGAACGCCACTACGGCGCTGCGGATGCTGTAAAGATCGAAGATCTTGGGCGAAGCGTCCATAGTCGAAGCCAAGCGACTGACCCCGAAGCAGCGTGATAAGAGAACGCAGATGCACGATACGGGCCTGTTCATCCGTGGCCGATTGCATCGCGTCGAAGCGCGGCTTAATGGATTTCGACGAGCTGCGTGCATACAGAGTCCCGCAGGCAGAGGCAAAGGAGATGCCTGGGCAATGCATAGCCTCTCGCGCACTCTGCATATGAACGGCAAAGAGTGTGAGAGCGTGGAACGCGGCCTGCTCAGAAGGGCTCGCGTGATCGCCTTTTCCCAACTCCTGCTCGCTCAAGGGAGGATCCATCATGAGCAGCACACTCTCCAGCGCCAGAGGCGAATTTTCCACGCTGTACGAGGAATATTTTCTCAATTCAGCTATCTGCCCACGCGCTTCTGCTCCTAAAGCGGTATGGGAGTGCTTGAGTAGATTGCGCTGCAGCCTCTGTGCTGTAGCTCCTACTCCTTGTGCGAGACTGAGCGAGGATGTCTTGGGACTATCCTGTGTCACTGATCTCTCCTTGTCTTTTGTTCGTTGCTGAGGAGGTTCAGGATGTCTGCAACCTTCCTCCTCAGCCCGTCATAGGCTGTGGCCGCTGATATGATGCGACCTCCTGAGCCAGAATCGTCTGCTCCTATCGTTCTACCGATCAGTGCGCGCGGCCCTGCGCTTCGGACCAGTTCCTCCGCAATCGCAAAGACCTGCTCTTTCAATATTTTCTGCCAGGCCACCACATGCGTGTCGGAGTCGGCTGTGCCTACTCGGCGAATCCACTCAATGAAGCGGGGCTCCATGTCTGCATAGAAGCGATCTGCAGCATCGGCACCGAATTCATAGTCTCCGCCGCTGGCCACGAGTAGGTTTCCAGCGAAAGATCCAAGGGCCGTGGCAATCTGCTCAGTACGCGCAGCTGCATCACGAATATCCTGCCTCAGCGCATCACTCATCTGATTGGAGCGAAGAACATCAAGAGGAATACCGACCGAAGCACTCACAATCGTGCTGACAGATGAACTCTGGGCCCCGTATTCCATGGAGACCACAGAGACATCAAGGATCCCCTCCACCACGCCGTCATCAGCTAACGTCGCGAGGTGACTCAGAGTTGCCGGCCGTCTGGGCGCTTTCTTTTTCTCACTAAAACCAGGGTCACCGTCCAGCACCAGCAGAGGATCAATGGCTCGCCACATCGTCCGTGATGTGTCATACGGTTTTGCGTAGTACGCCACGTGCCCCTTTTTGGACTGATTAGGGCTGTAGCGATAGGGAGTCATGGGATCCAACATGATATTTTTGCCAGCATCGGGAATTCTATCCCCATTACTCACCAGCACAGATGTGACGGCAGTACCCTCGCGGAAAAGTCGAACACGCCGTGATTGCCAGGTGGCAAGATCTACGGGGCCGGTGGGCACAAGATCACCCGTGGCGCGCTGGGCTGCTGTATCGGGCTTCCGCTCCCATACGGGAAGATCCGGCGTGCCAACTTCAAGAACTGCTTCCGGTGTCGTGTTAAGAACTAGGGTTTCCCGCAGCGTTGCTCCGCACACTACGGTTCCACCTGTCATTCCCGTCCAACCGGTGCCAATCGGATAACCCTTTCCTCCCTTGACCCTAGGATCGCCCACCGCACCGGATTTGATTCCTGAGTAATCCCACGCGTGTGTATGGATCAGCCACCGGGCTGCCTCTGCGAAATCGAGTTTTTCTTGTCCGCTCCCCGCACGCATGGAGAAATACGAGTGCTCAGCCTCAGGAATCAACCTATTCACTGTCGTTGCTTCATTTTTCCTCGTATGCAGGTCGCTGACCTGCATAAAAGGCTGAGTAGGGTGGAAAAGATAGAAACGATCTTTCACCGATTCTAGATAGTCGAGCACAACCTCATCACGAGATCCGGAGGTGGCATCGATCAGCTGATCTTCGACCCAGTCGGGCCACGAAAAAGCTTCGCGTTCCCGTCGAGTGCTCATGTGCTTCTCTAGTGCATGGTGGTGTGCTCGCCAGTAGATGGCGAGAAGTACGCGCAGCACTGCATAATCCTGCGTGGGCGAATCTCCGAGGACACTGATTGGGCTGGCGCTGCCGTCAAAAACGTCGCGAATACTCAGCGTTTGAGTACCCTCTGCAGTGCGGCAGCACATCCACGGTTCATCAATCAGATTAAACCGCGGTTCCGTTTCAACGGTATGTGACACCTCCTGCTCCTTTCTTAAATTGCCGTTATCGTTGTCTGTTGTTTTCATCGAGGCATCTGCCGTGAGTGTGGTTGCCCACCATTGCAGTGCACATCCATAAATCTAGCTGTCAGTTCGGACCTGTTTTGGATTGTTCTAGTTACTACATTCGATTCCCATATCGGTGGAATAGCGAAGCTGAAACCGTCCAAGTTTTATGGCACCATCGTCATCCAGCGGCATCGCCAGTTGTCCGCGCAGCAGATAATGTGACACCCAATGGGCAGGAGTGCGTTCTTCCAGTTCCGTTACCACTGCATCGAAATCCTTATCAAAGCGTGTTATTCGTGCTGGCAGGCGCACTGTACTCGAAGCTAAGCGGAAGGCTTGGGCATAACCGAGATCGCCGTTGGGAATGATCTCCTCTGTATCGCCGAAGGCGCGATAGCCATAGTCGGCCTCCACGATGGGGATGACTTCCACGGTAGGTTCACTGTCCCTCACCTGGGCCGCGCCCCTCTCTTCATCGCCCAAGTGCACGACCGCTTCGATGAAGCGACCAAAAAGACTTTCGAGATCCCGGTTCATGTATGGCGATGGCACGCGGAAGTGCGTTGCTCGACTCCGAGCAGCGTCGGCTTTGGCTTCATCTTCACCCACCGCTTCGTGCCAGAGGGATGCCCAGTGCTCCGGCACATTCTGCTGCGGCGCATAGACCGCCTGCACGAGTGGGGCCACATCATCGGGGCGGCGAAATACTTCGGGCAGGTGCAACAAAGTCGCGAGGAGGAGCCGCTGTCCGTACACTGCTACTGCTCCACTGTCGAACACTGGAATAGGCTCCTGCTGCGTTATTCCTCTGATACACACAATGGGCTGTTGTACAGGCTCTGGGCGATCCTCCTTGGGGCGGGGATGCCGATGCAGGCGGCCAATGCGTTGGATAAGGAGATCAACTGGGGCAATATCGGTGATCACCACGTCGGCATCGATATCGAGGCTTTGTTCAGCCACTTGGGTAGCCACCACCACGAGGTTCTCAGGGCGGCCCTCACCTCGTCGAGCCTGGGGTCCGAGCTTGGTGCGTAGTGTCTCTTCCCGCCTCACCCTGTCACGTGCAATGAATCCAGAATGGTGAAGCTCAATCTCCCATGGCGCATTCTCGCTGAGCGCCCGATACGCTTCTTGGGCGCGAGCGATGGTATTGCAGATGATCAGCGCACAGCCGCCTTCGCGCAGAAGAGTCTCCACGTGGCTGCGGAGTTCTCTCGCACCATCATCGATTACTCTGATCTCCGCATGGAGATTGGTCGGTGATTGCTCTGGGGTTCGAATCTCAATGCGAGCACCGGCCACAGTAATGAGCGGATATGCGGTGGTCGATTCAACGAGATCACAATCAGAATAGGCCTTAACCAGGGCGGCTCTTCGCTGCTCCGGCAACGTGGCACTCAGCATTATCACGCTCACGCCGTACTTGGACAGCCATTCCAGTGTCCTCTCGAGATACATAGAGGAATAAGCATCAAAAGCGTGCACCTCATCGAAGATCACTACTTTTCCGGCCAGTGCCAGATGACGCAGCATAGAGTAGCGCTGTTGCAGCGCCATCATGATCACTTGGTCCATCGTCCCCACCACGATGTTGGAGAGTAGCCCGCGGCGCCGACCACGCATCCACGAGCTAGCAACAACGGACGCACGCTTGGCGCGCTCGTCCTCAGCGATACCCTGCATCTTGAGCCGGCGAAAAGGCTCGGACAAGTCGCTCTTCGAATGGGCAAGATACATCGATTGCACCGTATCGCTGTGAGCTGTTCGACGTGCCCACGAGATCGTGCGTTCGAGGAGCCCATTAGCGGTGGCCATAGTCGGCGTCGCAAAGTACACACCCTGCGCACCGGTGTTTTTTCCTATGATCTGGGCGGCGATCAGCGCAGCCTCGGTCTTACCCACCCCAGTCTCAGCCTCAAGGATCACAAGGCTGGGGTGGGTGATAGTCGCAGCAGCCTCCGCCATTGCCCGCTGCACTGGGCGGGCATGGGCATCGTCTGGCCAGTCGAATGCTGACTGAAAATAACGGTCGATATCCCCTTCAACCTGTTGTGGTCGCCAGGGCAGTGTGAGGTCGGTGGCTTCCATGCCTGCGATCAGTCGCTCAACCTGGGATGAATGTACGTTGAGCGGAAAGGCGTCGGTGTTGGAGGCGATCCAATCCGCCATCACGACAATGCCGGTGAGTAACTGCAGCACAGGGGCCGAAGGTGCAACGCGTCGCCGTCGGAGTACGTCGAGAGCATCGGAGACTCCTGTTGTATCGGCCATGGCGTCGAGCAGCTCGGAGTGAATCGCCTGCCATGATGCTTCATATCCGTCGAGAACTATCCCCACGGTTGTTCTTTCCTCCCGACCGGAGGAGATTCCGTGGTGCGCATCCACAACATCAGAGAGCCGCCGGGCCATACGCGAGCGAAAGCCCTGGCGCACCAGCCACCGCTGCAGTACTACACCGGAGACCACTCCATGGGGCATTTTCCGCCCCAGCTCGTGCCGGTCGAGATCGAGGGGCAGACCAGATGAGTGGAGTGCGGCCATGAGGTAGTCGAAGCCAGGGCTCTTTTCCAATTGGGTTTGGAATGTTTTGCACGCCTTGCCGATGTCGTGAATCCCCGCCCACCAGATCACCAGACGGCGAACATCCTCGCAGTCGAGGTCGAGTTCTGTCGCCACGGTGTTCTTCGTTGCGGGAGATAACCACAGCTCCCACACAGCTGCTGCAGCACATGCAGCATCTACTAGGTGTTGAGGAAGGTTGAGGTAGCAAGTGCCGTCTCCCGATTTCGCCCACAGTGCACGGGCGGCTGCACTCCGTGCGTCCACCCAGCCATCAATGGTCTCTGCAAAAGCGAGTGCGTGGCGCATTGATTCGGTGGAACGAGACACTGCCGTAGCTCCTTGCGGCGGGAAAAGAAATACTGCTGTCCCCACACTACTCAGTCAGTCCACCCTTAATCTCCAGTTTGCGCTGCGGTCTTGGCCATAGCGGCACTGTGCACCTGCCGAGACCGCAGGAGAAGACAGTAAAAATGCCCCGCACCATAGTGAGAAACCATGATGCGGGGCACTAATTATTGTGGGCGAAGGGGGACTTGAACCCCCACGTCCGTAAAGGACACTGGCACCTGAAGCCAGCGCGTCTGCCATTCCGCCACTCGCCCGAGTTGGCGTCTAACCAGCAGTGCTGTGCAAGACTTAACCTAGGTTACACAGATTGTTACACTATCCCAAATCCGCAGGTGGGTGCCTGTTTCATGGTGGCGTCGCATGGCGGGCGCGGCGTTTTTGCGCTGGTAGAAGTTCATTGTGGCTGGCGTGGCCTCTATACTGGGGCCACACTTCGGCTCAGGTGTGGCCATGCCTCTTATATTTTCATGGGGCATGAGAGCTGCCTGCAGGCTCGCGCGGTGAGAGCGGTGACGGGCGAAGGCGGTGAGCGTTGTGGCCACCACGGCTATGACGTGCACATTCTGAGCCTTGATAGGGCCATAATGGCCGTGCCAGATATGTCGGCCACAACTGATGAGCCGCTGAGTACTCTCGCCGAAGAAAAGAAGGAAGGTGACACTGCATCCGCTATGTCTGTGTGGTCGAGATTCGCAAAGATGGACAGCGCCTTGCAGCGCGGCCTAGATAACAGCTTCGCCTTCGTCTTTGGCGGCAAGATTGTGGCCGCCGAAGTCGAGGAGGCGCTTAAACAGTGCGCCGAGGACGAGGCTGTCACCACCTACGAGGGCTATGTGGAGGTCCCCAACCAGTTCGAGGTGATGGTGGGCAAGAAGGATTTCTCCAATCTGCAGGAAACCTCGCCCGAGCTGCCTTGGGATTTCGCGGACCGTCTGACCCGCTATTTCCGCAATCAGAATTGGTCGCCTGCGGGGCCAGTCGTCGTCAAGCTTGTGCAGGCTAAGGGGCTGCGCACCGGACAGTTGAAGTCCCACTGCATCCGCGCCCAGCACCCGGAGGATGAGAGTGGTTTCTACGGTATGCCGGAGGACGCGGATGCCGTAGAGTCTGAGGATTCAGGCTCTGTCGAGGAGCACTCTTTCGAGCAGCAGCCGGAGGATCACGACCAGCAGGATCCTCACTACAATTCCACTCCGCACCGCAATGAGCCGGCGGATCACCAGCCAGCAGAGACGAATGGATATATGAACAGCGATCACCACAACTCCCCCGGCGCGGCCAGCGCAGCAGGCGCGACCGCGGGCGCAGCGGCCGGTTATGCCGCGGCAACCCCGACGAGCGCTGCTCATCACGTGGACATGCCCAAGGCCACCGCGCTTCCGCCGGAGGATTCCGCCGATTACTCCGCGGAGACCACTACCTTCGACTCCCCCTCCGAGACAGCGGCGGCGCATGCGCCGGAGGAGACCCACACCCCAGCGGCATCGCAACCGACCGTGTCCTTGCTGCTACAGGATGGCTCCTCGCGCACCTACTTGGTCCACGATGGCTCGAATATCATCGGCCGCTCGAATGACGCAGACTTCCGCCTGCCCGATACCGGGGTTTCCCGCCAGCACGCCGAAGTCACATGGAATGGCCATGATGCTGTCATTACAGACTTGCAGTCCACGAACGGAACCACCGTCAACGATGTTCCGGTGGATAATTGGCTGCTCGCAGACGGTGACGTGATCACTGTGGGGCACTCCTACATTGAAGTGCGGATCACTAATAACTAGGCCTACGCGTACTAAAATGTGTGGGTAACCTGCTTGGCTCCCACGCTGGGCGGGGGTGTTTTCCGCCCTCGGGCGGGAATAACCCCTACCAGCAGCATGGTTGGTGCTGGTAGGGGTGCATCTGTGTGGTGCGGCCGGAGACTGGATCGCTTGTCCTTGTATATATGAGGAAGCGACTGGAAGGCGGCACCGCAGAGCTCGCGCCCCGCAGCACCGGCAGCTGCTGGTTGTGTCCCGTGGCCCAATCAGCCGGACATGCGCACCCGGCGCATGAACGTGCGGGGCGGATATGAGTGCCCGCCCAGAGCACACCGACATTGCCTTTAAAGGAGGCCTGAAGAACAACAATGAGCGCCGTCATCTTACTTGTGTTCCGTATCGGCCTGCTTGTGCTGCTCTGGCTGTGTATTTTCTTTGCGCTGCGCGCCATGCGGCGCGATACCAACCGGCTCGCGGGCACGCAGTCCTCGGGCCGTTTCTGGTCCAAGCGTTCCCCGGCGGCCGCCCCGGCGGGGGCGCCGCGTAAGCGCCCCCAGCCACCGGCGCAGCTGGTGGTGGTCGATGGCGCGATGCGTGGCTCCCGCATGGATCTGCTTGGTGTCCAAGAGATCACGATCGGCCGCTCCCAGGATTGCACCTTTGTGATCCAGGACGACTTCGCCTCCTCCCGCCATGCGCGCCTCTTCCGCCGCGGCGATGACTGGTTTGTGGAGGATCTCGATTCCCGCAATGGCACCCACGTAGGCGGCTACCGTATCGACCAGCCCGAAAAGATCACCACCGAGAGTGAAGTGACAATCGGGCGCACGACCGTGAGGCTGATGCCCTGATGCTGAGACTACATTTTGCGGCCGCCTCGGATCGCGGCCACGTGCGAAAAAACAACGAGGATTCCGCCTACGCTGGCCCCAATCTGCTGGCCTTGGCCGATGGCATGGGTGGCCACGCTGCGGGCGAGATCGCCTCGCAGCTGATGATCACTCATCTGCAGAAGCTCGACGCCAATCCCGGCGATAATGACATGTTCGCGCTGCTCGGCGGGGTCGCCGATGATGGCAACCGCTCCATCGCCGCGGAAGAGCGCGCCAATCCTCAAACTGAGGGCATGGGTACCACGCTGACGGCGCTGATGTTCGACGGCACCGAGTTCGCCATGCTGCACGTGGGCGATTCCCGCGGCTATCGGCTTCGCGATGACCGCCTCGAGCAGATCACCGTGGACGATACCTTCGTCCAATCGCTGGTGGACGAGGGCAAGCTCGCCCCCGAGGATGTCTCCACGCACCCGCAGCGCTCGTTGATCCTCAAGGCGTATACCGGCCATCCGGTGGAGCCCTCTTTTCGGCTTATCGACGCCAAGCCCCAGGACCGCCTCCTTCTGTGTTCAGATGGCCTCTCTGATCCGGTGTCCTTTGACACCATCGAGGAGACCCTCCGCCACGGCTCTCCCGCCGAGGCGGCCCGCAAGCTCGTCGATCTCGCGCTGCGCGGCGGCGGCCCCGATAACGTCACCGTGGTGGTGGCCGATGTGGTGGAGGATGAAGGATCCGAGTCCTCGCAGCTGGCCGTGACTCCCATGGTGGCGGGCGCGCTCAATAGCGCCACTGCCGAGGAGCCGCGCGGCAATACCTCTGCGGCCCGTGCCTCTCTGCTCGATAAGGATGAGGCGCCCTCCCCCACGGGCGAACCACAGCCCCGCTCGGAGGCACCTGCAGACGATGTCGAGCCGGAGCCGGAGGAGCGCGAGGAAGGTTCTTCTTCGCGGTTTCGCTGGATTCCCATCAGCATCGCCCTTGTTCTGATCCTCGCGGCGATTCTGGGCGGCTGGGCGTTTATGCGCAGCGTGGACTCGCAGTACTACCTCACCACCGGGGAGAATGATCGCCTCGAGATCCAACACGGCGTGAACCTCGATGTCTTTGGCGCCTCCTTCCACGAGCCGCACCAGGCGGCCTGCTTGGATAAGTCCGGCAATCTATTACTCACTGATCCGGTGAAGCCATCCAAGAACTGCTCCCTGTTCACCTTGGACGCCCTCCCCGAGGCCACCCGCAACTCCGTGGAAGGCCTGCCCTCGGGCAGCTATGACGAGGTGGTGCAGCAGCTGCAGCGTCTCGCCAATGACGCCCTGCCGGTGTGTCTCAAGGGCGAGGCCGGGGATCTCACCAAGCCCGGAACCAATTGCCGGGAGGTGAAGTAGCCCATGAGCGTATGGCAAAGAATCACCATCCGAAGAAATGAGATGTGGCTGCTCATCTTGTCGGCGGCCATCGTCATGGCCGCGGTGGTGAGCCTCGAGATTTCGCTGGGCAATGAGCTCGGCAGCCAGCTGCTCTGGGTGGGCGGCGGCTTCATCGGCGTATTCATGATCGCCCATTTCGCCCTCGTGTGGAAGGCCCCGCACGCGGACCAGATTTTGCTGCCCGTAGCGGCGACCCTCAATGGCCTCGGCCTGGTGATGATCTCGCGTCTCGACGCAGCCAAGGACACCTCCATGGCGACCCGCCAGGTGATGTGGTCGCTGGTGGCTGTGGTGCTCATGACCATCGTGCTGGTGATCATGGAGGACTACATGGTGCTCACCCGCTATTCCTATATTTTGGGCGTGGTCGGCATCATCCTGCTGGCCCTGCCCATGGTGTGGCCGCAGGGCTCCGGCATCCAATCCGATGCCCGCATCTGGATCTCGGTTGGCCCCTTCACGCTGCAGCCCGGGGAATTTTCCAAGATTTTGCTGCTACTCTTCTTCGCCAAGCTCTTGGCGGATAAGCGGGCCCTCTTTAATGTCGCCGGCTACCGCGTGCTGGGGCTGGAGCTGCCCCGCCTGCGCGATCTCGGCCCCATCTTCTTCGTGTGGGCGCTGGCGCTGGTAATCATGGCCGGAGAAAATGATTTCGGCCCGGCGCTGCTGCTCTTCTCCACCGTGCTGCTCATGATGTATCTCGCCAGCGGCCGTATCTCTTGGCTGCTCATCGGCGTGATCCTGGTGGCTATCGGCGGTGTGGGCATCTATCAGATCTCGGACAAGATCCAGTCCCGCGTGGCTAATTTCATGGACCCGCTGGCGAACTATGACACCACCGGTTTCCAGCTCTCCCAGGCGCTATTCGGCATGTCCTGGGGCGGCATCACGGGCACTGGGCTGGGCGAGGGCTACCCCCAGGCCGTGCCGGTGGCGGAATCGGACTTCATCTTGGCCGGCATCGGCGAGGAGCTCGGCTTCATCGGCCTCGCGGCCGTGCTCGTGCTCTTCACCCTCTTCGTGGTGCGCGGCATGCACACCGCCATGCTGGCGAAGTCCTCCTATGGAAAATTGGTGGCCTCGGGCTTGTCCATGACCATCATGATCCAGCTTTTCGTGGTGGTCGGCGGTATCTCCGCCATGCTGCCCATGACTGGTTTGACCACTCCTTTCATGTCCCAGGGTGGCTCTTCGCTGATGGCCAACTACATCCTGCTGGCCATCCTGCTGCGCATCTCTCACCAGGCGCGCGTACCGGAGGATCACAGCAGTGCCACACCGCCGCAGCGTGGCGGCGGCCACGCGGAGCCCTCCAGCTTGGAGAACACCTCGCACTTTTCCGCCGTCGGCAGCGAGCACTCACCTGGAATGTCCCCGTCCACTCACTCAGCACAGAAGAATCGGAGGTAGGTGAGAGACCATGAATAAGGCTATTCGCTCGTCCACCATGATCGCTCTGCTGATGGTTCTGGTGCTGCTGATTAACCTCACCGTGGTGCAGGGCTTTCGCGAAGAAACCTATGCGCAGAACCCGCTGAATAAGCGCCAGTTTTATGAGATGAAAAGCACCCCCCGCGGCCAGATTTCGGCCGGTGGCGTGGTGCTGGCCAAGTCCAGCAAGGCCGCGGACGACTTCTACTACCGCTCCTACCCTTCCACCAATCCGCAGGCCTATGCCCCCGTCAGCGGCTATCTCTCCGATATCTATGGCGCCGCCGGGCTGGAGCAGGGCTTCAACGAGGTGCTCAATGGCACCGATCCCTCCATGCTGGTGTCCAACACCTGGGACACGCTCACCGGCAAGGAGCACGATGGGGCGTCGCTGAAGCTGACCCTGCTCCCCGAGGCCCAAGAGGTGGCCTATCAGCAGCTGGTGAACAATAACTATGAGGGCGCCGTGGTGGCCCTCAAACCCTCCACCGGCGAGGTGCTGGCCATGGCCCAGACCCCGAGCTTTGATCCCAATACCGTGGTGGATAATGATTCCGCCGAGCAGGCGTGGGAGCGGCTCACCTCGGATCCGGCCTCACCGCTGCTCAACCATGCCACCCAGGAGACGCTGCCGCCTGGCTCGATCTTTAAGATCATCACCTCTACCGCGGGGCTGCGCAATGGCTACGAGCCGGGCTCCCAGCTCACCGGCGAAGCCAAGATCACGCTGCCGAACTCCACCTCGACGCTGGAAAACTACGGTGGCCGGCCCTGCGCTGGTGGCGGCGAGGTATCGCTGACCACGGCGTTCTCCCTCTCCTGCAATACCGCCTTCGTGCAGATGGGCGTGGATGTGGGCGAGGATGCCCTCTACGATGCCGCGAAATCCTTTGGCATCGGCGAGACCTATGATCTTGGGCTGCCGGAGACCCCGAGCTCGGTCGGCGATCTCAGCGATCCCGCCCGGCGCGGCGTGTCCTCTATCGGCCAGGCGGATGTGTCCATGACGGTGCTCGATGCCGCCGTCATGGCCGCCACCGTAGCCAATAACGGCAAGCGCATGAAGCCCTATGTGGTGGATGAGGTGCTGCGCTCGGATCTGTCTACGCTGTCCTCCCATAAGCCTCAGCAGGCCAAGGATGGCTTGGATGAGGATGTGGCGGCCAAGCTGCAGGAGCTGATGCGGCAGTCGGAGCGCAATACCTCCGGCGGGCGCGGGGATATCGCCTCCAAGACCGGTACGGCTGAGCATGGCGAGGATTCACGCTCCAGCTTCCCGCACACCTGGTATGTGGCCTTCGCCCCGGATAAAGACGCCGATGTGGCGGTGGCTGTGGTGGTGAAAAACGGCGGTAACCAGGGTGCTGGCGCTACCGGCGGTTCGGTGTCTGCCCCTATTGGTCGCGCCGTGATCGATGCCGTTTTGAGGACGCAGGCCTAGCCGCGGATCGGAAGTGAGAAAGCAACTATGAGTAATGACTCCACCGGATTAGACCGCGTGCAGGCCCTCATCGGCGATGACTATCAGCTGCAGTTCATCATTGGACACGGCGGTATGTCCACGGTGTGGCTGGCGAAGGAAAGCCAGAGCGGCCGCGAGGTGGCCATTAAGGTGCTGCGTCCGGAGTTTTCGGACAATGAGGAATTCCTCACCCGCTTCCGCAATGAGGCGGAGGCTGCGGAGAATATCAATTCCGAGAACGTCGTGGGCACCTACGACTACCGCGAGGCGGATGATCCCGCGGGCAATGTGTTCTGCTTCATCGTCATGGAGTATGTCCGCGGCGAGTCCTTGGCGGATATGCTGCGCCGCCGCGGCAAGCTGGAGCAGGAGCAGGCCCTCGATGTGTTGGAGCAGGCCGCCCACGGGCTGGCCGTGATTCACCGCATGGGTTTGGTGCACCGCGATATTAAGCCCGGCAATATCCTCATCACCGAGTCCGGGCAGGTCAAGATCACCGATTTTGGTATCGCCAAGGCGGCGGAGGCCGTGCCGCTGACCCGCACCGGCATGGTGGTGGGTACCGCCCAGTATGTCTCCCCGGAGCAGGCCCAAGGCCACCCGGTGACCGCCTGCTCGGATGTCTATTCTCTGGGCGTGGTGGGCTATGAGATTCTCGCTGGCCACCGCCCCTTCAGTGGGGATTCGACGGTCTCGGTGGCCATTGCGCATATTAATGAGGCCCCGCCGGTGTTGCCGCGGGAGATCGCCCCGCAGATCCGGGAGCTTTTGGGGATCTGTTTGCGTAAGGATCCGCAGCGTCGCTACGCCGATGGCAATGAGCTCTCCCACGCTATTTCCGCGGTGCGTTTTCACAAGCGCCCGCCGCAGCCGCGCTCGGCGGCGGTGGCTGGTCAGGCACCGCAGCACCACCCCGGATCCTCCACCACCGCGCTTGGCAATGCCACGGTTCCGACCACGGTGAATCCGGCGGTCACCCCGCCACAGCCGCAGATGCTGCCCGCTGCCCCCCGCGCGGCTCAGCAGCCGACGGGTCAGCGTCCCGCGAAAAAGAAAAGCATCGGGCCGTGGCTGTTTGTGCTGCTTCTTCTAGTAGGAGGCATGGGCGTGCTGCTGTACTATCTCACTAGCCAACCGACGGGGCAGCCCGCGCCGACGGAGACGAGCAGCACCAGCGAGGAGACGTCGACAAGCGAATTGCCCCCGGTGACGGAGACCGTGATCGAAACGATCACCCCCGAGCGCCCCGAAAGCCCAACGCTAAGCTTTGAGGAAGAACCATCCCAGCCGAGCGTGACAACATCGCAGCAGCCGCCGGAGGAGCCCGCATCTCCACGGCCCACGCAGTCCACGCAGCCCACCCAACCCGCGCAACCGGCGCAGCCCACCCAACCGGCATCGCCGGCTGACACCCCCGAGAACGACGAAGGAGGCGAACAATAATGATGCACACCAGTTTCGGTGGCCGCTATGATCCCCAAGAAAATATTGGGCACGGCGGCATGTCCGATGTGTATTCCGCCACTGATACGCTCTTGGGTCGCCAGGTAGCGCTGAAGGTGCTGCGCATGGAGCTGGCGCGGGATGAGAATTTCCGCGAGCGTTTCCGCCGCGAAGCCCAAAACTCTTCCCGGTTGAACCACCCCAATATCGTGGCGGTGTATGACACCGGCGAGCAGCTCATCGATGGCGTATCGGTGCCCTATATCGTGATGGAGCTGGTGCACGGCACAACCCTGCGCGGCATCGTCCACGACCGCGGCCCCTATTCGCCATCCGAGGCCGCCCAGGTGATGATCCCGGTGTGTTCGGCGCTGCAGGCTTCGCACGACGCCGGCATCATTCACCGCGATATCAAACCCGCCAACATCATGGTCACGAATACCGGCCAGGTGAAGGTGATGGATTTCGGTATTGCGCGGGCGCTTGACGACGCCACCTCGGCGATGACCCAAACCTCTGCCGTGATCGGCACCGCCCAGTATCTCTCCCCGGAGCAGGCGCGCGGCCGCAATGCTGACGCCCGCTCGGATGTATATGCCTTGGGCTGTGTGCTCTATGAGGCCATCACGGGCCGGCCGCCTTTTGAGGGCGAGTCGCCTTTTGATGTCGCCTATCAGCACGTGCACGAGACCCCCACGTCGCCCTCGGAGTACGCCAGCGATCTCACCCCCACCATGGCCACCAATATTGATGCGGTGATTCTCACCGCCATGGCCAAGCACCCGGGTGATCGCTACCAGTCGGCGGCGGAGTTTTCCTCCGATCTCGAGCTGGTGATGCGCAACGCCGTCACCCATGCCGCGAAGATGCACCTCTCCGGCCCGGTGGGGGCCAAGCTGGAAAATACCCATCGCCAAGGCGAGGGCCCAGCACATACCGCGATTATCGGCGATTCCGGCGAGATCTCCGCCGCGGCTGCCAGCGCTGCCGGTGCGGCAGGTGCGGCAGGTGCGGCAGGTGCCGCGAGCGCCGGCGCCCAGCACTATGGCTCGCAGAACGAGTACCCGGCCACTACCCAGTACGCCACCGCCCAGCAGGCCCCAGCACAGCAGAGCCCCCAGGGCGGGCATCGCAAGCAGAAGTCCTCCCGCTGGGGCGTGTGGCTGACCTCTATCCTCGCCGTCGTGGTGGTGGGTATTGGTGCCGCTTTCGCCGTGGATTATTTTGGCAACCGCGAGGAGCGGGTGGCCGAAAGCTCCATCTCGGTGCCGACGATCGCCGGGCTCGAGGAGCAGGTCGCCACCCAGCGGCTGCGCTCGGCCGGGTTTGAGGTGATTCGCTCCGAGGAACCCAGCCCAGATGTGGCGCGTGGTCTCGCATTGGGCACGAATCCTTCCGCCGACTCCACCCTGCCCAAGGGCTCGACGGTGACACTGATCGTCTCCTCGGGTAAGGAGATCGTGGAGGTGCCGCAGATCACCGGCCGCACCACCGAGGCCGCCAATAGGGAACTCGAAAGGGTGGGGTTGAAGCTCAACTCCACCCCGCGTGAGCAACCCTCGGATACCGCCCCCGCCGGCGAGATCATCGAGCAGTCGCCGCCCGCCGGTACGGCCGTGTCCAAGGGCTCCGAGGTGAGCATCACCATCTCCACCGGTGTGGAAAATGTGCGCATCCCCTCGCTCACCGGCATGAAGTACGAGCAGGCCGTGGGCAACCTCGAGTCCGCCGGCTTTATCCCGCAGCCCGAGTATGTGGAATCCGATAAGCCGGAGGGCACGGTGCTCGGCGTCAATGGCGAGGGCACCAAGGTACCCAAGGGCTCGACGGTGATTGTGCGCGTGTCCAATGGCAAGAAGCAGATTACTGTCCCGGATCTCCGCGGCAAGAACGTCAATCAGGCCGTCGCCGCCCTCCGGGCCGCCGGCTGGAAGGGCACCCAAGCCCAGGTGCGCCAGGAAGAGGAGCCCACCGATGATCTGACGAAGCAGAACACCGTGGCCTCCCAGGTTCCCGCCGCTGGAGAAAGCATCGGGGATGAAGATGATGTGGTCCTGCGGATCTATCGCTTCTCCCTGCTGGAACTCGCGCCCTAGCCGCAAGGACAACCGCAGCGCGCACCGCAGCTGGTGCCCCTGTATCAGCCACACACCCGCCCCCGCCACAGCGCGTAAGGGCGGGTGTGTGCTGTGTACTGTTCCCAGCCGCGCGAACACGGCCCCCGTGTGCGGTGTTCAGAAACTCTATCGACGCTGGTAGTGTGTGCAGGAGACGTCCACGGGCGCACCTGCCCGAGAACTGTGAAAAGAAAAGAAAGGCTAGATATGCCGAAGGCAAAGGTTACTCAGAGCTCGACCACGGTGTCGACGTCGACGGCTAGCCGCACCCCTGTGAAGATCAATTCCTCCGGTACCCCGCTGTGGTACAAGGTCTTGATGTTTGGGCTGATCTTGCTCGGCCTGGCCTGGCTAGTCGTGAACTATCTGGCCGGCCCGCAGATCGCGCTCATGCGTGAGCTCGGCCCGATCAACTTCGCAATCGGTTTCGGTCTACTCATCATTGGGCTGCTGATGACGATGGGCTGGCGCTAGCCACGCAGACTGAGAAAGAACCCGACTCAGCTGGGGAGTCGGGTTTTTTTCATGCCCGCACACCCCGCCTCCACCACTGCGTAGTAGCAGCGATAGCCCACGGCTGGGGTGCCGGCGCGTCCGCCACCGGAGCCAAAAAGACACCACACGCGATGCCCACCACCCCCGTGTGAGAGAGCAGTTATGCACAATTGCACAGGGTTATGCACAACCCAGGCTGTGCATAGCGGATGTGTGTAGAAAACGGCGAAGTTATGCACAGACTGTGGATAACTCTGTGGATTCTGCTTACATTCTTGTAATTCAACGCCTCTGCACAGCCTGTGCATAACTTTGTGCACTAACTCAACACGCTGTGCACAGAGCTGAATAATGTTCTAACTATCTGGCCAAACGCAGGTCAGTAAGGGTCGTTTCGAAAGCCCGTGCGTTCGAGTCCAGCTAAATTACACGCAGAAGATTATGCACAGCCTCCACAGTGGGTGTGCACAGCCCTTCTACCTTTGCCCACAAAACACTTATCCCCACCGACTGGGCATAACCTGCCTGTCGATGGGGATAACGCTTGATGTCTCACATCTCGTTTGTCACAAGATGCTTGTGGATATCTTCGCGAAGCCGGCCAGCAGAGCACAGACGCTTGCCCCACATAAAAGACCAACAATGGGGGTGCGTTGCTGCCGGGTGCCATATACCAGCGGCCAGGCGAGCAGAGCGCCCATGAGGATGCCGCCGATATGGCCCCACACCGACACATTGACTGCGATGAATGTGTAGACGATATTCACCGCCAGCAGCACAGCCGGCCCGCGCACATCGCGGCCAGTGCGGTGGCAGAGCACCATAAAGACCACCATCAGCGCATAGACCGCGCCCGAGGCTCCCGCGGTAGAGGCCAGCGGGCTGGCCCAGGTGATGCACGCGGCCGTGCCCACCACGGAGCAGAAATAGGCGGCAACCATCATGCGGCCGCCCACATAGTGCTCGATCTCGCGGCCAATGAGAAAGAGCAAAAACATATTCATCAATAGATGCGCGAGGCCCACGTGCATAAAGGCGTAGCCCACAGAGGGCAGCAGGCCGGCGAAGCCGAGATACGCCGCCCGCGGCGGAAAGAACACGAGGTATTCGGCCAGCGCGGAGCGTGCGAGGTTGTGCTGCAAAGAAAGCGACTCGACCGCGGTGATCAGATAGAACGCGCAGTTGAGCGCAACCAGCACCACAGTCACGGGCGCTTCGCGATACCAGCGAGCAATAGTGGAGGAATTCATGGCACTCTTTCTCTAGACACGCAAAGACCCATCGCCGCGTACGGCCACAGGCCGGCGATGGGTCACAGGGTGAGAGGGGGCGTCGCGGGGGTGGGGCGTGCAGCGCGCTTATCGACGTTCACTGCCCGCGCACCGCCGCGATGATTGCCCTCCTACTGGATGTCGATGGACTCGATAACCACCGGGTCATTCGGGCGATCCTGGATGGAGGTCTGCACCGTGGCGATGGTGTCCACGACTGCCTTGGAGTCCTCGTCCACAACCTCACCGAAGATGGTGTGGTGGTTGTTCAGGTGCGGGGTGGGCGCCACCGTGATGAAGAACTGGGAGCCGTTGGTGCCGGGGCCGGCATTGGCCATGGCCAAGAGGTAGGGGCGATCGAACTGCAGCTCGGGGTGGAACTCGTCCTCGAAGGTGTAGCCGGGGCCACCGCGGCCGGTGCCGGTGGGGTCGCCGCCCTGGATCATGAAGCCATTGATCACACGGTGGAAGATGGCGCCATCGTAGAAGGGGCCTTCGGTGGTGCCATTGGCATTGTTGGCACGGTAGTCCTTGGTGCCTTGGGCCAGGCCGACGAAGTTCTCGACGGTGACGGGCGCGTGGTTGCCAAAGAGTTCAATGACGATATCACCGTAATTGGTGTGCATCGTGGCAGTTGCGGTCTTCTGAGTCATAGCCCTCATCGTAGAGAAAAAACGTGGCATGTGCACCGTCACTGCACCTAGGATGGGACTATCTATAAAAGAAACTAAAGATTGGAAGGTAGATCACCACAATGAATCCCATGTTGCTCGTCCAGGGCGCACAAACCGCAAAAAAGGGCCTTATTGCATTGAATGAGTATCGCGCGAAGAAGGCTGATGAGGCCTATGACGCCCTGCAAGAGGCCGCCACTGCGGCCATGGATAAGGGCCAGGAGCTCTATGATTCGGCAGCTGAGGCCGTAGATAATGCGGACGTCGATAAGCGCGTCGCCGAGCTGAACAAGCGCGGCTCCGCCATTAGCGCCCAGGCTGCCAAGCGCTTAGAGAAGGCGAAGTCGCAGACCGGTTCCTTCCGCAAGGAAGCCGAGAAGAACGCCAAGAAGTCCGGCAAGCAACTGCGCAAGCTGGCCAAGCAGCGGGAAAAGGATGCCAAGAAGGCAGCCGCGCAGGCCAAGAAGAAGCTGAAGAAGGACAAGGGCTGCTCGAAGGGAAAGACCTTCGGCACGATCGCCGCAGTTCTGGCGCTGCTGAGCGCTGCGGCCGCCGCCGTGTACTACTTCTTCTTCCGCGAGGAGGAGAAGGTCCAGACCGTCCCGCCGCGGGTGGAGGACTTCGACACCGCCGTAGCGGATGAGGAGCCGAAGCTGGTCTACTCCACCGAGACCCCCGCCGATGCCGAGGTGGCCACCCCGGAGGACAAGCCCTTCGATGAAGAGGTTGCCGATTCCTTGGATCCTGCCGTGCCCAACACCGGTGTGGGTGAGCTCGATAATGAGGCCGAGGTAGAGAGCTGGACCGATGAGCGCTCCAGCTCCGCTCAGGCGCATGAGATTCTCTCCGCCGAGGTAGACGCCAAGTACGGCGAGGACGAGAAGAACTAAATACTCCTTCCCGCGGCCTCGAGCCGCGGCGAGCACACACCGCCAGCCCTTTGGGGCAGGCGGTTTTCTTCTGCCCCCAGTATCCGGCCCGCACTGTGATAGCCCAGTCGGTCTATATAGCGCCCTATCACGGGCGCACCAGCCGCTCTGTGGTGACGCCAGGAACCGTGCTGGTGGCGTCGATAAGCACCGAGAAATGGAGGATATGGTGTTGTGCACTGCAACTATGCTGCGGTCTAGACAACTCGGTATGTATTTATAGACTATTTTGTCTATTCTTTGCTAGGGTGGGCAGCGCACCGCAGCGATAGCCGCGCCCTGTGGCCGTCGTTGCCCCTTAACTAAGAAAGAAATGAGGCCCTGATGTCCGATCTCACCCCGAAGCACAACGCCGGCGAGCCGCTTGAGCCGATCGATAAGGAGAAGCTCGCGGCTTTAGCCCAGAAGAACATCGAGAACCCCGAGGGCGGCCGCAAGGTCATCCGCACCCATACCGAGGCCGATGGGCACTTCCGCAATTACACCCAGGTCCGCGACCTCGAGCCGGTGCTGGTGGCGGAACCGCCGCAGCTGCTGGGCGATAATTCCGCGCCTAACCCCACCGAGGTCGCCCAGGCCGCGCTCGCCGCCTGCATCTCCGTGGGAATCCAGGCGATCGCCACCCACCGCGGCGTCACCCTGAGCACGATCGCCATCGATATTGAGAGCGATATCGATATCTCCCCCACCTGGGGCGTCGGCGATCTCTCCCAGGACAAGCGCCCCGGAGTCTCCGAGGTGCGGGTGAAGGTGCATCTCGAGGGCGATGCCGACCGCGACACCCTCGATCAGATCCAAAAAGACGCCATCACCTGGTCGCCCGTGGTCAATACCTACACCCGCCCCGCCACACTCACCTCGGAGTTGATCTAGCACCATGAGCATCGCTCTCGCCCCCACCGCCACCACCGCCGTGTCTGAGCGCCTGCTGGAGCGGATCAGCGCCACCGCCCACGCCGTGGACACCGGCGCCACCCAGGCCCGCTATGCGCTGCCGCTGCTGGCCGCCGAGGGAGCACTCAACCTGGGCCTGGCCACCAACGCCGATGGGCAGTTCGGCGAGCAGGTCCGCGTGATTCGCGCGCTCGCCGAACGCGATCTCTCCGTGGCCTTCGCCAGCTGGGCGCACCGCATGGCCGCCGAGTACCTCTCGGTCGCGGAGACGCCTACGCCCTCTCTCGAGGAGCTGGCCGCCACCCTGCGCAGCGGCAGCGCCCCCGGGGTGACGGGCATGGCGAGCGTGATGAAAACCGCCGCCGGCTGCGGCAATCTAGACCTGAGCGCCACCGCTGTCGAGGGCGGCTATCGCGTCTCCGGCCGTATCCCCTGGGCCTCGAATTTGGCCGAAGATTCCATCATCGTCACCGGCGCTGCGCTTGCCGACGCCGCCCTCATCTTCGCGGTGCGCGCCAGTGATGAAGGCGTGGAATTGGCCGCACCCTTCGAGCTCCTCGGGCTCAATTCCACGGCCTCTGCGGGACTGACCCTCAACGAGGTGTTCATCCCCACCGATGCGGTGATTTCGACGGATCTCGCTGGCTTTGCCCGCCGGGTCCGCCCCACCTTCGCGCTCCTGCAGATCTCGGAATGCCTCGGTCTCGCCCAGGCTGCCATCACCGCGGCTACCTCGCGGCTGCACGGGGTGCACGCCACTTTTGAATCCGAGCAGGAGGATACCGCCCGCCGTATCGAGCAGCTCATCGCCACTCAGGACGAGCTCGCCGCGCGGGTGGGCCGGAGCCCGATCGCCCCCAGCGAGCTGCTGCAGCTGCGCCTCGACGCTGCCGAGGTGGCCACCCAAGCCGCCGGCATCGAAGTCCGCGTCGCTGGTGGAGCCGGCTATGCCAAGAACTCGCCGGCCTCCCGCCGTTTCCGGGAGGCCGCGTTTATCCCCGTCCAAAGCCCCTCCGAGGCGCAGCTGCGCTGGGAACTTGCCCGGGCCCACGAGGAAGAACGAGCAGCATGAGCGTGGCCACTGGGGTGTCTATCGCGGCCTTCAAAGACGCCGTGGGCAGTTTCCCGTCCGGGGTGACAGTATTAAGTACCCATGACGATGGCGCGGACTATGCCATAACGATTTCCGCCTTCTGTTCGCTCTCGGTGGATCCGCCCATGGTGCTGGTGTGCATCGACACCCGATCCAGGACACTCACGCATATGACCCCAGGCGCGCGGGTTGGTGTGTCTGTGCTGGCACGGAAGCAGAGCGCTCTGGCCTTGCACTTCGCCCACTATGGTGCCGATCGCTTCGAGACCGTCCCCCACCGGCGCGTCGATGACATCCCCCTTGTGGCCGGCGCCGCCTCCGCTCTCGTGGGCACCGTGGAGGACTGGCTCGTTGGCGGCGATCACCGCATCCTCACCATCCGCGTCGAGGACTGCACGACGAATCACGGGACTACGCCCCTGCACTATGAGCGCGGTGTTCTCGACGACTTCTAGCGCCTAGGCGTTAGTCCGGTGCGCGATGAGCGCGGCCGTCGCGGCGGGGATACTCTCGGCGATGGCGCTGGCGCTCGTCGGCGCCGGCCCATAGGGGGTCTGCGCCGCGAGTTCCGCGGCCACAGAGTGCACCAGCACCGCCGAGACCACCGCCTCCATGCAGTCGATGTGGCCGGTGGCCTCCGCCCAGGCGAGATGGGCGCCGAGAATACCCGCCAATACATCACCCGAGCCGGCCGTCGCCGCCCAGGACACACCCGTATGAACGATGGTGGTGTGCTGCGGATCAGCGATGATCGTCGCATGCCCCTTGAGCAAGACCGTGACGCCTAAGAGAGTGGCCAGCGTCTCGCAGGCCTCCACGCGGTTCTCAGCCAGCCCCGGCAGCTCATCGTCGAGGGCGGCGGCTAGGCGCTCGAACTCTCCAGCATGGGGGGTGAGCACGGTGGGCGCTTGGCGTGCGGCTACGGCGGCGCGCACCTGCGGTAGTTCAGCCAGCAGGGTGATCGCATCGGCGTCCACCACCACCGGAACATCCATGGACAGCGCGGTCAGTAATTCCTCGCGCGCCCTCTCATCTGTGCCGCGACCGGGCCCCACCACCACGCACTGCACCTGGCCGCATGCGCCAAGACTGGGATGAGAGACCACCTCTGGGAGGCGTTCCACAACTGTCGCCCGCAACGCCCCCACATAGCGCACCATGGAGCTGCTGGCCCGCACCGCGGCCATCGCACACAACACCCCGGCGCCGATATAGTCTTCAGATCCGGCGAGAATCCCCACCACTCCGCCGCTGTACTTATCATCCTCTGGCCCCGGAGACAGATCCGCAATACCCTGGTGGCCACCCATGCATTCATAGCCCTCGAGCTGCAACTGGCTTCTGCCAGAGACCGCGCGCAGGCCAGTGCGGGTGCGACGCCGCGTAATCTGCTGGGCAATCAGCTCGGATAGCGGCGGCAGCTGAGCGCTATCGAGGCCGATATCGGCTATGAGCACCGTGCCGCACGCCGCAGAGAGCAGATGGGCCAGGCGCGGCGCCCCAAAACTCACCGTCACATCCGCATTCACGTGCTGCTCCCCCGCCACGCCACTATCGGCGGCCACCCCCGAGGGGATATCCACGGCCAGCACCTGGGCCACATCCAGCCCCTGCAGCACCGCCGCGGCCTCTGGGCGTAGCCCAGGCCGCGCCCCAATGCCCGTGATGGCATCAATGAGCAGATCCACCGGTGCCAGGGTGGCGGGATCGTGTACCTCCGTTCCCCCAGCGTCAAGGAAACGCTGCCATGCCGGGCCGTGCACCGAGCTGCTGAGCCGATAGGCGCTCACCTGTGTCCAGCCCTGCTCGCGCAGCATGGCGGCCGCATAGAGGCCATCCCCGCCATTACCGCCGGCTCCTGCGAGCACCAGGATGTGGGGCTGGGAGGGGGCGTCGATAAGCCTCTGGGCATCGCCCAGCATGGCGCTGGCGACCCGCGCCACCGCACTGGCGGCACTACGCATCAGCTCATCGACGCTTCCTTGAGCATCGAGGAGAGGCTGTTCCGCGGCGCGAATCTCGGCGACGGTGGCCGGGCGGCTCAGCGTGCGGGTGGGGCTACCAAGAAGATCGGGTACGCAAAGGCTCATACCCACCAAGGATAATCCCGCCGGCCGAAGGCTAGGAGTAGCTCTCGCTATCCTCGGCGTCCGCAATGCCATAGTGGCGGTAAAGGCGTTCCTCCTGCTCGGGGCTGATATGGGCGCCATCGAAACTGGGGGCGCCATTGATGCGCTCTAAGGGAAAAGCCAGCTGCAGCCGCTCCTCCTCGAGGCGGTGGCCGAGCAGCGGCACCACGCTCGACTTCATACCGAAGAGGCCATGAGAGACCTCCACAAACTTGGGCTGGCCGGTGGCATCGTTGATGAATACCTCCTCCACGGCGCCCAGTTTCTCGCCGTCGCTATCGTATGCGGTGGCATCATTCAGCGCGGAGATCTCATGCTGAGACACGGGAGAACCTCTTTTCTTGGGTGAGTGTTCCACGGCGGCTGCGGCGCAACCACGGTGGATGGGCTGTTCTATCGCCGTAAGTCTCATTCCTCTCACCGCGATGGATCCAGAATACCCAGCGCAGCGCAGTGACGACCACTGATTGCCCTACACGCAGCCTAGACACAACAAAACCCCTAGTGGATAACCACTAGGGGAAATGTGGGTTGTGGAGCATAGGAGAATCGAACTCCTGACCTCCTGCTTGCAAAGCAGGTGCTCTACCAATTGAGCTAATGCCCCAAGCAACGAAACCCGAGGGCTTCGCAGTGGGCCTAGCAAGAATCGAACTTGCGACCTCATCGTTATCAGCGATGCGCTCTAACCGACTGAGCTATAGGCCCTTGGAACGTGTAAGAACTTTACCCAGAAAGGTGAACAACACCAAATCAGCTGGTCACGTCAGGTTTTTCGGCGTCTTTGTCGGTATATGCCAGCGGCCCCGAACACCGGTGATTCCGTGCTGGGGCCGCTGGCGCTAGCACCGACAAAAAGCGGTGTTTAGTCCTCGGTCTCGCCGATAGTGATCACGACGCCTCCGAAGAGATCAACCACGGAGTTGTAGATGATCGCCACGAGAGGCGCGAGGAAGGTGGCAATCAGGGCGAAGATCGCGCCCACCAGCGTCGCGAGCGAGACCGTGATGCCGAAGGTCAGCACCTGCTCGCCACCGACGCCTGCAATCACTTCATTGGCCTTATCCCACACCCCTGCGGCATCGAGACCCATATAGAGCACGATCACGCAGATGATCCAGGCAGCCAGTGCCGTGAGCGATAGGGCCAGCGCTGTCTTGAACACAGACAGCGGAGAAATATGCCGCACGGCGACTCTCTGGCTACTCATTAGTCCTCCTCGGACTCATCGTTGTCGCTGAGACCTTCCACTCCGGGAATGGGGTCCGCGGTGGCGTCATCTTCTCCGGTCTTGCGGGCCCGAGCAGCGGTCGGAGACTCGGCCTGGCCGGTGGCCACGGCGGTGGCGTTTTCCTCGCCCTCGTCCTCGACGTTGCGGTCGATAGCCAAGACCTCCACATCCTTCGCCAGGTCCACCAGACGCACGCCCATGGTCGAGCGGGAGCTCGGGCGGATCTGGTTCACCTCGGTGCGGATCACACCGCCGGCGGAGGTAATAGCAAAGATTTGATCGTCCTCATCCACAGCCAGAGCACTGATCAGCTTGCCGCGCTTCGGGGTGTGCTTGAGCGTGACCACGCCAATACCGCCACGGTTTTGGGTGGGGTATTCCTCCATCGGGGTGCGCTTGCCATAGCCGCCGGAGGTGGCCACCAAGAGGAACTCGCCATTGTCCACGCGGGTCATGGAGAGCAACTGGTCATCATCGCGGAAACGCATGCCCTTCACACCGGCGGTGGCGCGACCCATCGGGCGCAGCGCATCATCATCGGCGGTGAAGCGAATGGACTGGCCCTTTTCGGAGACCAACAGGATGTCATCATCGCCATTGGAGAGCGTGGCGCCGATGAGCTTGTCGTTGTCGTTGAGGTTGATGGCGATCAACCCGCCGGAACGGTTGGACTCATAATCGTGCAGCTTGGACTTCTTCACCCGACCCTGCTGGGTGGCCAAGACAAGGTACTCGGCATCGTCATAGGTCTGGATCTGAATGATCTGCGCGATGGTTTCTTCCGGCTGGAACTCCAGCAGATTGGCCACGTGCTGGCCGCGCGCGGTCCGCGAGGCCTCGGGCAGCTCATAGGCCTTCAAGCGATAGACCCGGCCAAAGTTGGTGAAGAAGAGAATCCAGTCGTGCGTGGAGCAGACGAAGAAATGGCGCACAATATCTTCTTGTTTCAACTCAGCACCGCGCACACCCTTACCGCCGCGTCGCTGCGACTTATAGGCATCCACCTTGGTGCGCTTGGCATAGCCGGTGGAGGTGATGGTGACCACCACGTTCTCGCGGGCGATGAGGTCTTCTTCAGTGACATCGCCGGAGGCCGCCACGATCTGGGTACGACGCTCATCGCCGTACTTGCGCACGATCTCCTCGAGCTCTTCGCGCACGATGGTGCGCTGGCGCTCCGGGGAGGCCAGAATGCTCTGCAGATCCTCGATGAGGGCCTGCAGTTCGGCCAGCTCGTCCACGATCTTCTGCCGCTCCAGGGCGGCAAGGCGACGCAGCTGCATGGCCAAAATAGCGTCGGCCTGGATCTCGTCGACATCCAGCAGCGTCATCAAACCGGTGCGGGCATCATCCACGGTGGGCGAACGACGGATAAGGGCGATCACCTCATCCAGCATGTCCAGTGCCTTGACCAAACCGCGCAAGATATGGGCGCGCTTCTCGGCCTCGTCCAGGCGGTACTGGGTACGACGCACGATCACATCGATCTGGTGCTTCACGTACTGTTTGAGAATCTGATCCAAGCGCAGGGTACGCGGCACACCATCCACAATGGAGAGCATGTTCGCACCGAAGCTGGTTTGCAGCTGGGAGTGCTTGAACAGGTTATTCAGCACCACGCGCGGCACCGCGTCGCGCTTGAGAGTCACCACGATGCGCAGGCCGACGCGATCGGAGGACTCATCGTCCACGCTGGAGATACCCGCCAGCTTGCCATGCTTGACCTGCTCCGCGATCGAGGAGACCAGGTTATCGGGATTCACCATATAGGGCAGCTCGGTGATCACGATGATCTGCCGGTTACCCAGTTCCTCGATGCTGGTGACACCGCGCATGCGAATCGAGCCGCGACCCGTGGTGTAGGCATCCTTGATGCCCTCATCGCCCACAATCAACCCTGAGGTCGGGAAATCGGGGCCCTTCACGCGCTCCATGCACGCCTCGAGCGCCGACTTCTCATCGGCCTCGGGGTGGGCGAGAATCCAATAAATGGCCTCGGCCAGCTCGTTGAGGTTATGCGGCGGGATGTTGGTGGCCATACCCACGGCGATACCGCCGGAGCCATTCATCAACAGGTTCGGCACGCGCGAGGGAAGAATATCCGGCTCGAGAGTCTTGCCGTCATAGTTCGGGGAGAAATCCACGGTGTTCTCGCGGATATCGCGCACCATCTCCATGGCCAGCGGCGTGAGACGGCACTCGGTATAACGCATGGCGGCCGGGCCGTCATTACCGCGGGAACCGAAGTTACCCTGGCCATCCACCAGCGGATAGCGCATGGACCACGGCTGGGCCATGCGGACCAGGGTGTCATAAATCGCGGAGTCACCGTGCGGGTGATAGTGACCCATGGTGTCGGCCACCGGGCGCGCCGACTTCACATAGCCGCGCTCCGGGCGATAGCCGGAGTCAAACATCGAGTACAAAATACGGCGGTGCACCGGCTTGAGACCGTCGCGCACCTCCGGCAGCGCTCGACCAACAATGACAGACATGGCGTAGTCGATATAACTCGACTGCATCTCCTCATTGATATCGATGGGTTCGATGCGGTCGAATAAGCTCTCGCCGCCCTGATTGTCATCGCTCACGCGCGTCACCTCTTATGGTTTGGGTTTCTCAGAATCCAATCTCCGCCATTCTACTCCCCTTTTCGCCGCAGAGTGGCACTGAGCGCGATTTAGGCGCATTTTTTCGCTTATCGACGCTACTATGATCGAATTCACACCACCCTTCCGGCCCGCATAGCGGCTCTCAGGCGCGCACAGAGAAAGAAAATGATTCCCCGTTCTCTTGGCGCCGACCCTCTGCTCATGTAAGCTATGTTGCAGTTGTGATTGCAGTGAAAGTATGTGACTACTGAGGTGGTCGGCTGAGCTGTGGCGGAAGAGTCACAACACGCGAATACGATCCTTGTAGTTCCACATTTCTCAGGTGCGCCGAAAAATGTGGAACTACAAGGATATTGCGTTATCTGCAGCTCAGAGCCCGTACCATGAGGGTCATGCAACATTTACGCGAACTGCTCACCAAGGACGATGACACCACCAGCGCCGTCGTTTCCGACTTCAGCGCCCTGGTGGAGAAGAAGGTGCAGGAGCAAAGCGGTATCTCCGGCAAGCTGCTCACCGGTGCTCTCGCCGCCGCCAAGAAGGTGGATGCGGACATCGTGAATAAGGCTTCCCGCCGCCTGCTCCCCGAAATGGCCGATGAGTTGGATCCCTACTGGCAGAAGTTCCAGGAGCCGGGGGCTGGTCATAGCTTCGGCACCTACCTCGAGGAGAACTCCACCGAGGTGGTCAACTCCATCATGACCGTGGCGGACCGCAACGCCGATAAGATCTCGGCCGCACCGCTGAAGAAGGTCTACTCCTCGGTCCGGGGCAAGAGCGAGAAGCTCATCACCGACTCCCTCTTCGAAACCGGAGAGATCATCCACAAGCACGCCAGCTAAACGGCCCTATCTGCACCGCGATACACCACCACCCGCCTCCTGCACTGCAGGGGCGGGTGGTGTGCTGTATGCGGGCTGCGTGACTACGCAGCGGCGCTCCTAGATATCGAGGAAGCGCACATCCTTCGCATTGCGGGTGATGAAGCTGCGGCGGGCGCGCACATCATCGCCCATGAGCACGGAGAAGAGCTCATCGGCGGCCTGGGCATCGCCCACATCCACGCGGCGCAGAATACGGGTCTCCGGATCCATGGTGGTCTCCCATAGCTCCTTGGCGCTCATCTCGCCCAGACCCTTATAGCGCTGGATGCCATCATCCTTGTTGATCTTGCGGCCCTCAGCCAGACCGGCGGCCAGCTGCTCATCGCGCTCGCCATCAGAGAAGGCGAAACCGGGCCGGCCCTTGCCCCACTTCAGCTTGTACAGCGGCGGCTGGGCCAAGAACACATGGCCTTCCTCAATCAGCTGCGGCATGAAGCGATAGAGCAGCGTCAGCAGCAAGGTCGCGATATGCTGGCCGTCCACATCGGCATCGGCCATCAGCACGATCTTGTGATAGCGCAGCTTATTGATGTCGAACTCATCATGAATACCCGTGCCGAGAGCAGTGATGATGGCCTGCACCTCATTGGACTTCAGCACGCGATCCAAACGGGCCTTCTCCACGTTCAGGATTTTGCCGCGCAGCGGCAAAATGGCCTGGAACATCGAATCGCGGCCGGACTTCGCGGAACCGCCTGCGGAGTCACCCTCCACGATGTAGAGCTCGGAACGCACCGGATCCTTCGAACGGCAATCGGCCAACTTACCGGGCAGGCCACCGAGATCGGTGGCGGACTTGCGCCGCACCAGATCACGGGCACGGCGGGCAGCCTGGCGGGCATGCGCAGACGCCAGCGCCTTGCTGATGATCACCTTCGCTTCGGCGGGGTTGGCCTCCAACCAGTCCGCGATGTGCTCATTCACCATCTTCTGCACGAAGGAGCGCACCTCGGTATTACCGAGCTTGGTCTTGGTCTGGCCCTCAAACTGAGGGTCAGCCACGCGCACGGAAATCACCGCAGCCAAGCCCTCGCGGCAGTCCTCGCCGGTGAGCTTGCCGTCCTTTTCCTTGAGCAGCTTGTGGGATTGCGCATAGCGGTTCATCAAACTGGTCAGAGCCGCGCGGAAACCCTCCTCGTGGGTGCCGCCCTCGATGGTGTTGATGGTGTTCGCGAAGGTGTGCACGGACTGCTTAAAGCCCTTGTTCCACTGCATCGCGATCTCCACCTCGTGCTCATCGGTCTTGGCATCGAAGCCGATGATGGTGGGGTGGATCGGGGTCTTCGTATCGTTGAGATACTCGACGTAGTTGATCAGGCCCTCAGGATAGAAGAACTCACGAATCTTGTCCTTCTTCTTCCCGGGCTTATCCTTAGCGTCCTCGCCGAGCGCCTCGCGGCTTTCTTCCTGCTCATCGATATCATCCAGGGAAGGAGTATCAATGGCGGCGGCGTCCTCGCCGGCCTCGGCGAGCGCATCGAGCTCGGCCTCGGCATCGGAGACGCGCTTATCGATCAGCTCGATCTTCAAACCCTTGTTCAGGAAGGCCATTTCCTGCAAGCGGCGGGCGATGGTGTCGAACTTAAACTCTGTGGTTTCGAAGATCTCCGGATCCGGCCAGAAACGCACCGTGGTGCCGCTGCCGCGGGCGTTGCCGCCCTCCACCAGCTCCTCCGGAATCGCATTCCTGAAGTTCTGCAACCAGTGCTTGCCATCGCGCTTGATATCCGCCTCAACACGCGTCGAGAGCGCATTGACCACCGAGATACCCACACCGTGGAGACCACCGGAGACCGCATAGGACTCCGAGTCGAACTTGCCGCCGGCGTGCAGCTGCGTCATAACCACCTGCACGGTCGGCGCGCCCGAGGGGTGCATTTCCACGGGAATACCACGGCCATCGTCGACGACTTCCACGCCGCCATCCTCCAAGAGAGTAACTTTCACCTTGGTGGCATAGCCGGCCATGGCCTCATCGACGGAGTTATCCACGACCTCCCACACTAGGTGGTGGAGGCCGCGCTCACCGGTAGAACCGATGTACATGCCGGGGCGCTTACGCACTGCCTCAAGACCTTCGAGGATGGTAATTGAGGAGGCATCATAAATGTGTTCGGTGCTAGCCACTGTAATTACTCAAACTCCTTGAAACAGATTAATTAGACCCCTCCATATTACACCCCTACAGGCCCAATTACCGCCTTCACTCCCCGATGAGCTATCCCCCTACTTGCCTGGCGCCTCATTCGCTCTCAGGCAGAAACAGGGCGGGCTAGACGCACCGGCCCAGAGCCTATCCGTAGGTATCGCGGGGCCCGCGCCCTTTTACGTGCAGCGGGCCATGGCGCCAGCTGGGTGCCTCGGGGCCGTGAATCTTCAAGGTAGTGACCACATTGGGGCCCACCTTTTCTGCGATTTTCGCCAGGATCATGCGCTGCATGGCGCGCAGATTCGTCGCCTGCGGGGTGGTGGAACAGCGTACGTAGACGGTGGTTCCCTTCACCCTTTCCACCACGGCATAGCCGGCGATCGTCGGCCCCACCAGCTCCGGCCAGTGGGTCTGCACCCAGCCATTGGCTAAGTCCTTGCCCCAGCCCCGGGCCGTGATTTCCTCCGAAAGTACCTCCCCCACCGAGGAGAAGGTGCGGGCTCGGCGCAGTGCCCGCCCATCCGGGCCGGTGGCGCGCAGCACGGTATTCGAACCGCGCCGCAAACGCCAGGATCGCGGCGTCGAGGAGGACTTGTCTAAGCCCATACGCTGCAACATCGCCGAGGAATCGGCGCGATCAGAATCCAGGCGGCGGGTGGTATCGCGGCGCTGCCGCGATAAATCCGGCACATATCCCCGGCGCTTTTTCGCCTCGGCGCGCACCGCCTGAAAAGAACGGCTAATCAGATCTGCCGCGCGGGCCGGTGGCTGCGCCGCGGCCGGTGGCTGCTGCTTGTCGCTCACGAGGACGCCCCCTCCTCGGGCTCAGCCGCGGCAGGAGGATCGATGGGCATGGGGGTAAGCGTCGATAAGCGAGCGTGCTCCTTGCCCTCTGGATCGGCGACGGCCTCCACGAAGTAGCGAGCAGCAATGTGCTCATCCAGGTTATCGGGCAGGTCATCGCCCACGGCTGCGGTGATAAGCACCTGCTCGGCGTCCTGGGCCAGGCCTACGAGCTGGGCGCGGCGGCGCGCATCCAGCTCGGCAAAAACATCGTCCAGGATGAGCACCGGATCGGTGCCATCGCCGCGGTGCAGATGAAACTCCGCAAGCCGCAGCGCCAAGGCCATGGACCACGTCTCGCCATGTGAGGCGAAGCCCTTGGCCGGCTGGCCGCCCAACATGAGCTGAATATCATCACGATGCGGCCCGGCCAGGGTGATCCCCCGCTCGATCTCGTTCGCGCGCACCGCCGCCAGACGCGCCATCAATGCCGCCTCCAGCACTCCCCGATCGGGCCGGCCCTCGATTTCTGCCAGGGTGTCATTGAGCGAGGAATCATAGGCGATCGACGCCGGCCGGGATTCTGGGGCCAACCCACTATAGGCGCCGGTAACCAACGGCTGCAGCTGCTCAATGGTGCGCAGACGCTCCTCGAGGACGATCGCGCCGCAGCTGGCCAACTGCATATCCCAGGAATCGAGGGTGGCCAGGGTGGCGGCGCCATCATCGGCGGAATAGCCGCGGCGCAGCGCCGCATAGTTCGACTTCAACAGCGCATTGCGCTGGCGCACGATCTTGTCATAATCCGCCTTGACCCCGGCGACCCGTGGTTTACGCGAGGCGATGATCGCATCCAGATAGTGGCGGCGCTCAGCCGGTTCCCCGCGCACCAAGCTGAGATCCTCTGGGCCGAACATCACGGTTTTGAGCACGCCAAGCAGTTCGCGGGTGCTTTTGAGCTTGGTGCGATTAATGCCGGCCTGATTGCCGCCGCGGGCCTTGATTAACACATGACCAGCGAGTTCACGGCCATCGTTGACCACCGTGGCCGATGCCCGTGCCGCCTGGGCGCCCTCGCGCACCAGCGGCGCATCGGTGGAGACCCGGTGGGAGCCGAGATGCGCCACATAGCCGGCCGCCTCCACAATGTTTGTTTTGCCGTGCCCATTGCGGCCGGTAAACACCGTGATCCCGGGAGTCAGATCGATCTCGAGGCTCGGCCACGAGCGGAAATCGCGCAGGCTGAGATGCCGAATGTACACCGCGGAGGAACTAGCCCGGCAGGCGAACCGGCATCAGCAGATAGGTGAATTCCGACCCCGGGGTGGGGAACTCACCAGCGGAATTAGCCTCGATGGCTTCCTCCGGCTCGGGGATGATGATCGCCGGGCGGGAAGGAGCGGTGAAACCAAAGACCACGCGCTGTCCCGGCATGGCATTGAGCCCCTCCTTGAGATACGAGGGGTTAAAGGCGATGAGCAGGGAATCCTGGCCCTCGGCGCCCTCGCCCACCTGATAGTCACAGGGCAGCGACTCCTCGGCGTGGCCGGAATCGGTGGCACCGGCGGCCAAGACCACCTGGCCCTCGGAGAAGTGCATGCGGATCTGCGCATTGCGCTCGGCCACGAGGGAGACGCGCTTGATGGCGTCGAGAAGCGGGCCGATAGCCACGGTTGCCAAAGAGGTGTGCACCTTCGGCAGGAGCGGATCGTAGTTCGGGAACTCCGCATCCAGCATGCGCGTGGTGGTCTGGCGGTTGCGGGTATGCACGCCGAAGAGACCATCGGCGCCCACCTTCTCGCCGGTACCGGCGGCGATCTCCACGTTCTCGTTGAGCGAGGGATCGATGGAGCGGGCGTTTTCCTGCAGGGTTTTCGCCGGGATGAGCAGGGCGGCCTCGACATCATCGGCCACCGGCTCCCACTCAAAGCGCCGCACCGCGAGGCGGAAACGGTCGGTGGCGGCCATGACCACGTTCTTTCCCTGCACCTTCATGTGCACGCCGGTGAGCATCGGCAAGGTGTCGTCTTTACCAGCGGCGATGGCCACCTGCGACACCGCCTCGTTGAAGAGGCTCGGGTTCACTCGACCGGTCACCTCGGGCAGTGTGGGCAGCGCGGGATAATCATCCAGCGGGATCAGCGGAAGCTCAAAGCTGGAGGAACCGCAGCGGAAAAATGCCTTGGACTCGTCGGTGCGCACCTCGATGGGCTTATTCGGCAGCGAACTCACAATATCCGAGACCAGCTTGCCGGGAACGGCGATGCGACCCGGCTCATCGATCTCCGCGGAGATGCTGACCTTGGTGGATACTTCATAGTCGAATCCGGCCAGGGTGAGGCCATCATCGTCGGCGCTAATCACCATGCCGCGAAGTACCGGCTGGGTGGGCTTGGTGGGCAAACTACGAGCGACCCAGCCCACGGCTGCGGAAAAGTCATCTTTCGATACTCGGAAAGACACAGGCTGCGATTCCATGCTTAGCTGAGGCTCCTTCAAGCACAAGCAGCCGCTGAGCAGCCAAGAAACTGTGTTATCAGGTCCTCGGCGATACGGCGAATATGGCCCAGTATCGGCTCATCGGCGGCAAAACAATTGTTCTTCCCTCCCAGCCTACAAGAATCACACTCCGCTATAAACCGGGATCCACGCGGAAGGGGATATGTGATTCCGGCTCCCAGCGCGGCGCGGCGTGCCGTCGTGGCGGGTGCGGTGAATGACAGGAATCGGCGCCGCGTCCACACCCCCTATTTCTTCTTAGATCAATCCATAACTTTCTTTGGTAGTAGCAGTAGGTGCTGTGCAATCTGTGTAATTCCACGATCTGCGCAGCTCACCCTAGCGTTGCGGCATGTGTTCCAGGCTGTGCATAGCGGGTGCATAACTAGAGGGGGTTGTGCACAACTTTCCACCCCTGCTCGTTGTGCACAGTGCATGCACCGTCGAGGCGGCTGCGAACAACAGAAAATCGCTACTTATGCACAGGCGGCGACCTGCGGTTTCTTTGAGCGTCCAGTAAATGACAATTCTGTAATTACACAGCTGTGAATAACTCTGTGGATAACGCCCTCAGTGCGCGTCTCGCCGCCCCCGCCGCTGCCCCCTTCGCCCAGTACAGATACGACACAGCGCCCGTGGCACGTAGTGTGCACACGGGCGCTCTCAGGCCGCGGTCGGCGGGAGGTGCTCCTGCCCTACCCCGCGGGGGTGACGGTCTGGCTACAAGCCTGGCTCGGAGGCTTCGCTAGGCGGAGCCATTCTTAATGAGCTGGGTGAGTTCCTGGATCTGATCGTAGGTTTCGCGGTTTTCCTGCATCTCGTTTTTGATCTTGCGCACCGCATACATCACGGTGGTGTGGTTCTTGCCGCCGAATTTCTCGGCGATCTGGGGCAAGGAGAGAGCGGTGAGCTCACGGCAGAGGTACATCGCCAGCTGGCGGGCATGCACCACCGCGTGGGTTTTGCTCGTGCCGGTGATGGTGTCCACCGAGATATCGAAGTAGTTAGCCGAGGCCGTAATGATGGTCTGCCCGGTGATCTCGACGTGCTTGTTCTCCGGCATGATGTCGCGTAGCGCCACCTCGGCGTGCTCGATGGTGATTGGCTGATTGGTCAGCGAAGAAAACGCCGCCACTCGAATCAGCGCGCCCTCGAGTTCACGAATAGAGGACTCGAAGCGGCTGGCGATCAGCTCCAGCACATCGCGCGGCACCTGCGTGCCATCGTCCTGGGCCTTCTTCATCAAAATGGCGATACGGGTTTCCAAGTCCGGGGGCTGAATATCGGTGATTAGCCCCGCGGCAAAACGGGTGCGCAGACGATCCTCGAGGGTGGTCAGCTCCTTTGGGGGCCGGTCCGAGGACAAAATGATCTGCTTATCCGCCTGGTGGAGGGCGTTGAAGGTGTGGAAGAACTCTTCCTGCGTTCCCTCTTTGCCCTCGAGGAATTGGATGTCATCCACCATGAGGATGTCGAGGTTGCGGTAGCGCCGCTTGAAGGCTTCCTGGCGATCATCGCGCACCGAATTGATGTAGTCATTAGTGAATTCCTCACTGGAGACATACTTCACACGCAGGCCCGGCTGCAGCACCTGCGAGTAGAGCCCCGCAGCATGCAAGAGGTGGGTTTTCCCCAGCCCCGAGCCGCCCCAGATAAACAGCGGGTTGAAGGCTTTCGCCGGGGTTTCCGCCACCGCGACTGCCGCGGCGTGGGCGAAACGATTAGACGATCCGATGACGAAGGAATCGAAGGTGTACTTCGGATTCAGTGATCCTTCCGCGGAGGCCTTGGGGGCCGGCTGTTCGCGGGTATAGCGCTGCGGTGCCGCCTGCGGGTTGGGTGCTGGGTGGCCGAAGCCCACCGAGGCATCGTGGCCGCGCTGCGGCAGCGAGTCATGGTGCTGCGCCCCATGCTGGCCGGGCTGAGGGGGTTGGCCGTGGTGGGGGCGTTGGCTCTGCTGGGTGTGCTCGGAGTACTGCGGTTGTTCGGAATAGTTGGCGTGGCTTTCCTGCCAATTCCGCTCCTGCCAGCCCTGATCCGCCCACTGCTGCTGCGGGGTCTCTCCCTCGGAGTGCGCGGTAGGCTGCGCGCTGCTCGGCGGCGGAACGACCGCCGCGTTGTCGTTATTGAGCATCTCCGTGGCCGCGGTGTTCGCCGCCTCGCTGGGGTCTGGGTGGTGCTGGGTGTGCTCGGAATACTCCGTGGCCTGCTCGGGGTCCGCGGCGGCGGTCTCCGGCATGATTGCTTCCGGATTGACGCTGACGGCAAGTCCCGTCGGTCGGCCCATGTGGGTGGTGAGAACCGAGGTCAGCGCAGGTCCTAAGTCCTGTTCAATCACGGTTTTTGCCATGGCATGAGGCGCGGCGAGTACCGCATAGCCCGGCACGAGGGCCACGGGGGTGACGAGGCTGAGAAACCCGCGCTGGCGGGCGCTAATTGGTCCGATCCCGGAGGAGGGTTGCTCAGACAGCGCCAGCAGATCGTTAATCACGCTCTGCCACGTCTGGGCGAGAGAACCAGAATGCTCTGTCACAGGGAAAGCCCCTTACTACACGGGTGGACGGACAATCACGGGCACAGCACCACCACCGGGTGATGGCACGCGGAAACGACATATCCGCACCATCCCTGCTCCCAGGCACGATACGTTTTCCCAGCGAGGATGTCGTTTCCGAATAACGGTGTCCTCGCAGGGAGCTGCAGCCACCAGCCATGGACACCCCGAGCTCACCGCTATCGCGGCGACGCGAGGAAACACCCAAGCCCAGGGGCGCAGGCGCGCCTGAAGCCGGTCTCCCCTCTCCCCAACGGCCTTGTCGAGCTTGTTCATAACCGCAGAAAAAGCGGATTATCTAAGCCGAAAAGAACGCCTCGCTGTGGATACACGGTTGTGTGATTACACCGCCGTGTGCACAGAGCCGGCAAAGCCGAACTCCATGGTGATGCGGAGTTTTCCACAACGTTATCCACAGCTGTGAATAACTGGACTGCACAAGCGCTATCCACAGCCTAGTCGAGAGCCTGTGCATAACTAAATCGCCGAAAAAATGGGTTCTGAGCTGCACCAAAGCACTGGCCTCGGAGGAGTCTCAACTTCAGCTTTAGAGTTATCCACAGCCACGGGGTGTTCACAGCTGTGTTTAATTCACGGTTTCCATTGTTACCCGCCGGTGGTGGATGCAGTCCAACAATTGCAGGGAATATCAATGCTGTAATTATCTTTATCGCCGGGCCTTCGCTCGGAAAGCCGATAATCCCAGATTGCGATGACATGCTCTTTTCCTTAGCGCAGCGGCATTGCCGCAGGAGCGAAAGAAGAGGGATGCAGGGTGTCGCGCTGAAAATTACAATCGCGGTATTTCAGGGGTAAAAAACGCCGATCTTCCCCCCGCCGCAGAGCCGTGGCGCTCCGCCGGCTCGTCGCCTCTGGCCGCGCGAGTTAAGGGTGTAGATGGCAGTAGCGAGTGCGCCTTACACTCCTCGAGGCGGGTGCTGGCGGGATCAGCTAAATACCAGTACACCCGTACTATTTGTGCGGCATATGGGGCGGTACACACCGGCCCGCGAGGGCACCGCTGTTGCAGCACAGCTACAGCAGGAAAAGCACAGTGATGTAAGTTAGCCCAGCTAGCGCCACGAATCTTATCCGCGTGGCAACTTGTTATTCACGACGGTCGTACCGTATTCTGTCTAGGTCTATTGCGGTCACGCAGCTGCATCATGGGTTCAACCTGAGGTTGAGCCTTGCAGGTGGAGTGGGCAGGGCCGCGTGTGGACGATGCTTTGGCGGTACAGTGCGCTGATCCGAGCGCCGGCTCGGAGGTGGGTGACCACCTCATTGCGGAAGCTGAAGTATCGATCTGCATCCTGTTTCGCTTCGGCGGAAGAGGGGAAGAAGAGAATTCATCTCATGAGTTCCTTAGGCGTCGCGCAGCGCCAGCGTCTCAGGCCGCCCTCGCGGTCTGAGCCTCTCGTGCTGAGCAGCGCGGAGCTTGTGACAGCAAACTTTCAAGGAGTGTTTGACCTATGGCTAAGGGCAAGCGGACTTTCCAGCCCAATAACCGTCGTCGTGCCCGCGTCCACGGTTTCCGTACTCGTATGCGCACCCGTTCCGGTCGCGCTATCGTCGCTGCACGTCGCCGCAAGGGCCGTGCTCGCCTCACCGCGTAGTTTTCTTTTCCCGTGAGGCGGCGGTGTCACGCAGTGTGTGACCCGCGGCTTCGCCACCGAAAAATTACTCGAGGGGCGCACTGATGCTTCCGAAGAACCTCAAAATTGGTTCCTCTGCGGAGTTTTCGCAGGCTGTATCCGGTGCAAGCCGGGCCGGAACCAAGCGCGTGGTTGCCTATTACTCGCGCGCCTGCGGGGAGCGGGAGCCCCAGGTGAGCTTTGGTGGGCCGCATTTTGGGCTCATCGTGTCTAAAGCCGTCGGGAATGCTGTGATTCGTCACCGCGTCGCCCGGCGGCTGCGGCATATCTGTGCCGAGCTCGCCGAGGAGCTCGATCGCACCGACCGAGTGGTCATTCGGGCGCTGCCTGCCAGCGCCGATGCCCCCTCAGAGAAATTAGAGGACGATGTTAGACGAGCACTCGCACGCAGTCGACGACGCTTCGCCGAGCGCGCCGCACAGTCCGACTAGGCCCGCTCGGCGCGGCCCACTGACTGCGGTGTTAGTAGCCGGGGTGCGGCTGTACCAGAAGTATCTTTCTGGGCTCAAAAGCGGCCCGAGCTGCCGTTTCGAGCCGAGCTGCAGTGCCTATGCGCTTGCGAGCTTGCAGCGCTTTGGAGCGTTGCGTGGAGTGCTGCTCACCGTTATTCGTCTGAGTAAGTGTGGTCCCTGGCATCCGGGCGGCTATGACCCCGTGCCCCCGGTGCAGAGAAAATGATGAAATATACTCGCATATGTGTCGCCGGTGGCGGCGCGAGCGAACACCCCGTGTGGCTGTGTTTTTCTGCGGCACGACGCAGGCGCTGAGCGGCGCGCTGCTGAACCCCTGAACGATCATCACACCACGTAGCAGCTAAAGGAGCATTCAGAACGCCGTGCTGGATCCTATTTATTACGCAATTTCTGCCATCTTGTGGTTTTGGCACAAGGTGGTCAGTTATGTCCTCGACCCCGACTCGGGTGTGTCCTG
The DNA here is from genome assembly GCF_019209925.1 of Corynebacterium sp. TAE3-ERU30. Lineage (NCBI taxonomy): Bacteria > Bacillati > Actinomycetota > Actinomycetes > Mycobacteriales > Corynebacteriaceae > Corynebacterium > Corynebacterium sp. TAE3-ERU30. The sequence continues at coordinate 433,671 of NZ_JAHUTO010000003.1, forward strand.
GGTGCTCGCCATCGTTCTTCTGACGGTGACCATCCGTGCCTTCCTCGTCAGGCCCATGCTCAAGCAGATGCGTTCGACGCTGAAGATGCAAGAGATGCAGCCGAAGATGCAGGCCATCCGCGAGAAGTACAAGAACGACCAAGCCAAGATGATGGAGGAGTCGCGCAAGCTGCAGAAGGAGATGGGCGTCAATCCCATCGCCGGCTGTATCCCGCTGCTCGTCCAGATGCCGGTGTTCATCGGCCTGTTCCACGTGCTGCGGTCCTTCAACCGTACCGGTACCGGCGGCACCCAGCTGGGCCTGTCCATTGAGGTCAACCGCAATACCCCGAACTACATCTTCGGTGTCGATGAGGTGCAGTCCTTCCTCGATGCTCGTATCTTTGGGGTGCCGCTATCGTCCTATATCTCCATGCCCAATGAGATGTTCGGCGCCTTCGGCACCGTGGACTTCACCCGCGCCAAGATCATTGCCGTCGCCACCCCGCTGATCCTCATCGTGGTCTTCGCTACCCACATGAACGCCCGCTTGTCGGTGTCCCGCCAGGAGGAGCGTCGCCGCTCCGGCAAGACCAAGGCCCCGCAGAATGACATGATGGCCACCCAGATGCAGATGATGAACAAGATGATGCTCTGGTTCATGCCCGGCATCATCCTCTTCACCGGTGTCTTCTGGCACATCGGACTGCTCTTCTACATGGCATCGAATAACGTGTGGACCTTCTTCCAGCAGCGCTGGATCTTTGCCAAGGTCGACGCCGAGGAGGAGGAAGAGCTCGCCCGCAAGCGCGAAGCGAAGCGCACCACTGCTCCTCGCCCCGGCCAGAAGCCGAAGAACCCGAAGAAGGGCAGCAACTCTTAAACGCGCCCTAGCGGCCTAGAGTTCTAGCGACTTAGTAAGCCCCCGCGGCCCAGCATCCTCTTCGCAGTGATGCTGGGCCGCGACTCATATTCCCCCTTGGGATGGCCCGCATAGGGCAACGTATAGTGAGGAAGACAGTGCAGTCTGGCCGAGCATGAGATACGGCCAGCGCCGAGGATGAGGAAAGGGATGTTTCACGTGAAACCAGAGTCGGAGGGCGAGCAGAGCACCGAGCTGACTCCACCGCCTGCGAGCGCGGCTGCCGTCTTCGGCGAGCGCCTTGACCTCGCTGTGCGCTATCACGCCTCGCTCGCGACCACCGGCACTCAGCGCGGCTTCATCGGCCCCCGCGAGATCCCCCGGCTTTGGGAGCGGCATATCCTCAACTGCGCAGTGGTCACCGAGGCGATACCGGCCGATGCCCGCCGCGTGGCCGATATTGGCTCCGGTGCGGGCCTGCCCGGCATTCCGGTGGCTATTGCCCGTCCCGATCTTTCCATCACCCTCATCGAGCCGCTGCTCAAGCGCTCCACCTATCTGCGGGAAGTGGTAGAAGAGCTGGAATTGGACAACGTCACGGTGGTGCGTGGCCGCGCCGAAGAAAAAACCGTGCGCGCCGAGGTTGGCCGCTTCGATGTGGTGACCTCGCGGGCGGTGGCCCCCTTGGGCAAGCTCGCCCGCTGGTGTATGCCGCTGGTGCGCCCGAATGGGAAAATGATTGCCCTCAAAGGCTCGAGTGTGCACGAGGAATGGGAACGCGATCACGCCATCATCGCCAAGGCCGGCGGTGGACTGGGCACGATCATGACCGTCGGCGAGGGTGTGCTGGAGCAACCCACCACGGTGATCAGTATCCCGCGCCGCCGCTAGAGATTGCTGCGGGTGCGCCGGCCTCATACCCCATTGGTTGGTGACACAGTGAGGCACTAGGCTAGAGGCCTAGGTGTGCGCGCCAGGAGGATGGCGTCGATAAGCATGATGGCCATGATCCGGGCAGCGCACGCGGTAGTCTCATAGGCCAGCCATAGAGGGGATAGATCAGCGAGCATGCATGAAACTACGTGGGACGACACACCCATTGCCGCTGCGGCACAGCGGGCGGCGCAGGTGCGCACCCCGAATGCGCTGAAGCTGCCTCGACCCGAGCGGCCGCGCATCATGACCATTGCGAATCAAAAGGGCGGGGTGGGTAAAACCACCAGTTCCGTCAATCTTGCCGCGGGTCTGGCGATTTGCGGGCTGCGGGTGCTGGTGATTGACCTCGACCCGCAGGGCAATGCCTCCACCGCGCTTGGCGTGGAGCATCGCGCCGGCACCATCTCTAGCTATGAGCTGCTCCTTGGCGAAACCACCGCCGAGGAGGCGATGCAGAGCTGTGAGTTCTCGGAGAATCTCTTCTGCATTCCCGCCACGATCGATCTGGCGGGCTCGGAGATCGAGCTGGTGTCCATGGTGCGCCGCGAATATCGCCTGGCAGATGCCATTAATGAGGACTTCCTCACCGAGCACGACCTGGACTATGTGCTCATCGACTGCCCGCCCTCGCTGGGCTTGCTCACGATTAACGCCATGACCGCCGTCAATGAGGTGATCATTCCGATTCAGTGCGAGTACTACGCACTGGAGGGCGTGGGCCAGCTGCTCAATAACATCTCCATGATCAGCACCCACCTCAACCCTGATCTGCACATCTCCGCGATCCTGCTCACCATGTATGACGGCCGCACCAAGCTGGCCGAGCAGGTCAGCAGCGAGGTGCGCAATCACTTCGGCGAGGTGGTGCTCAATACCGTGATCCCGCGCAGTGTGAAGGTCTCCGAGGCGCCAGGCTATGGCCAGACAGTGCTGGAATATGATCCCGGTTCGCGTGGCGCCATGGCCTATCTGGATGCGGCACGGGAGCTGAATAATCGCGGCGACTACCCCGCCACCGAGGAGTCCTCCCCTATCGGCCAGGTCCCCTCCGGCGATGAGGATTGACGGAATACATGCTCGGGAAAGATACTGGGGGCGAGCGGGGCAATCGTCTCGATCGCAGGCGCTTAAGCGCCACTGCAGTGCCCACGCGGAACGCAAACGAAGGATGTTGAGCAACCATGGCGAATGAAACTCGTAAAGGCGGTCTCGGCCGCGGTCTCGCGGCGCTGATCCCCGATGGCTCCGCAAAGCCTCGGCTGGGCAATAATGCCGCGAGCATCGTTTTGGGCGAATCCTCTCGCGAGCGCGACGCCGCCGCTAAGCAGGGAGGACGTGCCTCCCAGGGTGGTTCTCAGGGCGCCCGCGGCCACGGCAGCAACGGCCAAAGTGGCACCGGCCAGGGCCGGCAGCGCAGCCAGAAGGGCGTGCAGCGCAGCCGCCCCGAGAATATCCACGAGGACTACTCCACCCCGATGGGGGCGACGTACCGGGAGATCCCCATTGGGCTGATCGAGCCTAATGAGAAGCAGCCCCGCGAGGTCTTCGATGAGCAGGCCATGGCCGAACTCACCCACTCCATCAAGGAGTTTGGCCTCATGCAGCCCATCGTGGTGCGCGAGGTAGCCGATGGCTATGAGCTGATCATGGGCGAGCGCCGCTGGCGCGCGGCCACCAAGGCCGGCATGCAGGAAATCCCCGCGATCGTCCGCGAGACCGAGGATTCCACAATGCTGCGCGACGCGCTGTTGGAGAATATCCACCGCGTGCAGCTCAACCCGCTGGAAGAGGCCGCCGCCTATCAGCAGCTGCTGGAGGAGTTCGGCGTCACCCAGGCGGAACTGGCCGATAAACTGGGCCGCTCCCGGCCGGTGATTACCAATATGATCCGGCTGCTCGCCCTGCCGGTGTCGGTACAGCGCACGGTGGCTGCCGGGGTGCTCAGCGCCGGCCATGCCCGCGCCCTGCTAGGCGTGAAGGTGGGCGAAGAGGCCCAAGAGAAGCTCGCCAAGCGGATCGTGGCCGAGGGCTTGAGCGTGCGGGCCACCGAGGAGGCCGTGACCCTGCTCAATCGTGGTGGCAACGCGGAGAAAACCCCGCCCCGCGAGAAGGCCCCGCAGCCGGAATACCTCACTCACGCCGCCGAATCCCTGGCCGATAGCTTGGACACCAAGGTGACCGTGCAGGCCGGTAAGAAGAAGGGCAAGATCATCGTGGAGTTCGCGGGCCGCGAGGACTTCGAGCGTATCGTCGAGCTCCTCGAGCGCTAATGTAGGTGCACGCTACGGGCTGGGGATCACAATGGGCACCGATCACATCCAGCTGCTGCGGCTCGATCCGCGCGGTCTAAAGCATGTGCACCCGCAGGCGCGCCGCAGCATCTTCTGGGAGGTTGCGGCCGCCGATGAGGCCCTCATCCGCGATAGCGCCCTAGAAAAAGAGGCGTGGATCGTCCATGCCGCCACCACGCTCGGGGTGTGCGGCTTCAACCTCATCACCCCCGCCGAGACCCTCGGCACCATCCTCTTCTGCCCGCCCGCGCTCGCCGGCGGCGTCAGCCGCCTGCCCAGCGGCCCAGTTCCCCGCCGCGCTATGCTGCTCAGCTCCTTATTTCGCACCCCGCATCTGGGTACTGCGCCGGTGCTTATCGACGCCGCCCTCATGCACCTCAGCCGCCGCGGCATAGAGACCGTGCAGGCCTTCGGCTGGCGCGCCAGCGGCCGGGAGGAGCTGGACTGGGTGCCCGAGCGTATCGGTCTGATGAGCGAAGAAGAGCTGCGGGCCGCAGGTTTTGAGGTGGTGCGCGAGCACCCCGTGGTGCCCCGGCTAGAAATACGCTTGCCGCCAGACACCTCAGTGTTGGCGGCGGCGGCCATGGACACCCTCAGCGCGGAGCTGCGCTGCTAGCGGGGGTATCGGCTTAGCAGTTTTCTTGCTCGAGCAGTTCGGCGAAATTGTAGGTGCCGGTGGGCTGATCATCGGCATCCATGAGATAGAGGCGCTTCACGGCCACCACGATGGCCTCGGCGATATCATCGCGCACCATCGGGTCGGTCAGCTTCGCCACATCGGCATCGTTGGTGAGATAGCCGGTGACGACCTCCACGGTAGGCATCTGGGTCAGGCGCAGAAGCTCCCAGGTGCGGCCGTGATTGCCGCAGTTGATCATTTGGGTGCGGGCAACGATCTCGCGCTGAATGAAGCCGGAGAGCTTCTCCCCTGTCAGCGAGGAGGAGCCGAGGGCAGAGCCGAAGTAGAACGTGGCCACGCCGGAGGCTTTGTCATTCTTGTAGCGATCGGCCTGGAGGCAGATCATGAGATCCGCACCAAAGGCATTGGCCACATCGGCGCGGGACTCCGCGGAGGAATTATCGCCGCGCGGGCGAGAGAGGATGGTCTCCATACCGGCTGCGATCATGCGGCCTTCGAGGCGGGTGGCGATATCCCAGAGGATTTCTTCTTCCGTAATGGCGCCATAGGTGCCCACGACCGTCATGCCTTGGTCTTTGCCTCCGAGGCCTGGGTCGATCACAACTCGCTTACCGGCGAGACGCGGCCCAGCGCGGCGAATCTGCTCATCCTCGCGGATCGCCTGCGGGCAGCCACCGGTGATGCGTAGTCCCAGCCGGCTGAGGGCCTTGATGGTCTTAGGCCCGCAAATACCATCGGTCTCAAGACCGTAGTTGAGCTGGTAGTTTTTCACCGCATCAAAGGAGTTGGGCCCATAGCGGCCGTCGATGCGGTCGGTGTAGAAACCGAGTTCTTGCAGCTGGGTTTGCAGTTGCACCACGTCATCTCCCACCAGGGTGTTATTCGGCTGGTACTGCAGTACGCGGGCGCCCAAGGTATAGGAGGCCTCGCGAAGGGCACGGAGCGTGATCTCACCAATACAGCCATCGGCGATGATGCCGCGGGATTGCTGGAAGGCGCGAACGACCTCGGCAAGGGCGGTATCAAACAGCGTGTCGGTTGCTGCATAGCTATCGAAGTCATCAGAAGATCCGTCCGCGGATTCGTCGACGGAAAGCAGTCCGAGACGAGCAAGGCTCTTCCGTACTTCCGCTACGCGCGGGCTACGGTCACCAACCCGCAACACGTCCACCACCGAGGTCCCTTCTACATAGATTGCAGCCGCGCAGCGCGGCTTTTTTGTGCGCAGCACGACAACTGATATCTCAGCGTGTCACTATTCTAGGCGCGGGCAGCCCGCTAAACGAAAGTTGCTGAGAAAGGCACTTTCACGCTGTCGTTTTAACCCTACCAGTTACGCAAGTGACGCAAGTTTTTCCACGTATTCGCGCTTCGGCCGCACGCCCACGTATTCCGCAACCTTCTCGCCGCCCTGGAAGATCACGACGGTGGGAATGGACATGATCTGAAACATTGCGCCCAAGTTGCGCTCTGCATCCACATCCACCTTGGCCACTACCGCAGTATCGCCGACCTCCTCGGCAACCTGCTCGATTACCGGCGCGAGCTTCTTGCAGGGGCCGCACCATTCGGCCCAGAAATCCACCAAGACCGGCTTCTCGGACTCGATCACGGTGGACTTAAACGTATCGCTGGTGAGGTTGATGATCTTAGACATGGGGGTCTCCTTGGAGAGTGAATAACGGGCGGGGGTTAGTGCAGCGTGTCTTCCAGCTCGCCCAGATAGTGCTGGGCGTCGATGGCGGCGCGGCAGCCGGTGCCGGCGGCGGTGATGGCCTGCTGATAGTGATTATCCACGAGGTCGCCCACGGCGAAGACGCCGGGAACGCTGGTGCGGGTGGAGGGCTCCTGGACGCGCACGTGCTTGGTGTCGGTGAGCTCCACTTGCCCGGCGGCGATATCCGAACGCGGATCGGCGCCAATGGCCACGAACATCGCGGCCACCGGCAGCTCGGAGGTATCGCCGGTGACGGTATCGCGCAGCAATAGCGAGGACACCTTGGACTCGCCGCGCACCTCCTCGACCACCTTGTTCACCATGAACTCGATCTTCTCGTTGTTCTTGGCGCGCTCCAGCATGATCTTGGAGGCGCGGAACTCCTCGCGGCGGTGGATGATGGTGACCTTGGAGGCGAAGGTGGTGAGGAAGTTGGCCTCCTCCATGGCGGAGTCGCCGCCGCCGACAACGGCGATCTCGACGTCCTTGAAGAAGAAGCCATCGCAGGTGGCGCAGGCGGAGACACCGCGCCCCAGTAGCTCCTTTTCTCCGGGCACGCCCACATAGCGCGGCGCGGAGCCCATCGCCAGGATCACGCTGCGGGCCCGGAACTCCTCCTCGCCCACGCGCACGATCTTCACCTCGCCGCTAAGATCCGCCGAGTCCACCATCTCCATGCGCAGATCAGCGCCGAAGCGCTCGGCCTGGGAGCGCATCTGCTCCATCAGCTCGGGGCCCATGATGCCCTCGGCGAAACCGGGGAAATTCTCCACCTCGGTGGTGGTCATCAAGGAGCCGCCGTACTCATAGCCCTCAAAGACCAGCGGCTTGAGCTCGGCGCGGGCGGCGTAGATGGCGGCGGTATAGCCTGCCGGGCCGGAGCCGATGATGATGACGTCGTGGATCGTGTCGCTCACTGTGAGATGCGTCCTTTACTGTTGATTCTGCGGCTAAAGTCTGCGGCGGGAAGCCGCCTATCGAGCGGCCCTAGCTGCGCGTCAGTGTGTACCTCTGCCACCCTACCCAAGCGGAGGGAAAGGCTTCAGCACGCGGTGCGCTCCGCCTACGCCGTGGTATAACGCCGCGGCGCTATCCCTCATTCCCGCGCGCCGCTGTGGCGGCGGGGTGGCGTCGACAAGCGCGGGGCGACTAATTAGCCCCAGCGAGCAGATCCGCGATCTCTGCGGGGTCGGTGTAGAGCTGCTGCAACTTGCTGCGGGCGCGGGCCCGCCGCGACTTCACCGTGCCCACGGCCACGCCCTGGTACTCGGCCACCCACTCCACGGTGTAGCCGGCGATATCGATGAGATAGAGCGCCTCCCGCTGCTCCGCGGAGAGCGTCCGCATGATCGTCAGCAGCGCCAGCCGCGAGAGCTCGCTACTGAAGGGATCGTGGCTGTGCCGGTAGGCAAGGGCGCGGGAATGGGTGTCATCATCCATCACGGTCAGCTCGTGGCGCTGATGCGGGCGCCGGTGGGTGAAGTCATAGCCGGTATTCGATACCAGCTTGTGTAACCAGGTGGATAGGGTGGCCTCGGCGCGAAAGGTGTGCATCCGCTGCGAGGCCTTGAGTAAGGCTTCTTGCACGATATCCCAGGCGTCGTGCTCGGTGCGGCTATAGCGGCGGGCGGTGAGAAAAAGCGTCGTGTGGTGCTGTCGCACGATATGGCGAAAAGCCTTCTCGTCCCCGGCCAGATGCTGGCTCACCAGCTCCACATCGGCGCGGCCTCTCTCCCCCTGTGTGCGAGGCGTGGACTGAATATCGGTCGGCATCGGTGTGTTCATGATCTTCTCCCCCAGATGAACGATGAACAGTAGAGGCGGTTAGATTCTTCTGCACGCGGTACGGCGCGCAGAAGTAGTGTGCGAAAAATCCATAGCTAAGCAAAAGGACCGGTGCACACCATGATGTGCACCGGACCTATATGGGGGGATAGAGCTGAGCTAGACGGTCATATCGTGGGCTAAGGCTAGCCTGTGCCGCTGCGTGACGACGCTACTCTGCACTCTCCTCCTTCCCGGTATCCACGATCCCCTTGACGCGGATTTCCTGGATATCTGCGGGCTTCGGAGACTTGGCGCTGCCCGAGGGCATCGGTAGACGCTCGATCCAGACCACCATGCCGCGATAATAGGTGGGATCCTCGCCTGTTTGTAGCTTCGGCAGAGTCACCACGGTAGAGCCCGAGCGCAGCACCGCGCGGCCGAGTTCGCTGAGCTGATCTCGGGAGTCCACGTCATCGGAGTCCGTGGTGAATCCCAGGATGCTCACGGTGGTACCACCGGTATCGGCGAGGAACTCCACCTCCGCTGGGGAAGCCGGCTGGGCGAAGTCGATCTTTAAGCCCACCCCATTTTTGATCTCCTCGCGCTCCCCAAACTGGGCGCGATAATCATCGGTGCGCCAGCTCGTGGACACATCGCCGTCGATTACCAGCTCCGCCAGCTGCGGATTATCCGGCCACTCGGCGGGGCGGGTCGCGGGATCACCCGGCTCCCATTCCTCGGCGCGGGTGAGCTTCACCTTGGTGGCTTTGAGCACCTTCTCCGGCGCGCCGGAAATGGAGTCCGAGTTCACCGGGCTATCGGCGCGGTTGCCGCCGACAATGCCGAGCAAATAGACGCTGGAGGCGGCCACCAGCACCACTAGGCCCACCGTGGCGATAGAGACCAGGGTGAGGCCGGCGCGGGTATATCCCTTGGAACCGAAGCCCGGCGAGGAGGTGGGATCGGGCGCGGCATCCGCGGCCACCTCGAGATAGTGCTCGGGATGATCCGAGCCCATACCGAACTCGTAGAGATCATCGGCCATCACCCGCGGGTTCACCGTATCGGAATCATAGAGCTGAGAGGTGAGATGCTGCAGCTCCCGGCCGGCGCCCTCATCCTCCACCAGCTGCTCCACGGCCTTGGCAATATAGCGCAGATCTTGGCCATAGTCATTGCTCTCCAGCACCGCTGGGAAGGCGAGCACGGCCCGGCCATCGGTGTTCACGCGGATGCGATCAAAGTGGTCGAAGCCGAGCGAGATGCCGGTCTCCTCGGCCGTGGCGGCGGCGTCGAGAAGCGAACTCATGGCATAGGCCACCGCGCGCGGATTGGCGCCGGTGAAGCGCTGGCGCTGCGCGCCGGACTGGGCGCCGACGGTAAGCGAGTTCAAGGCGGTGCCCTCCACCCAGTCCGCCACCACGAGGCAGCCCGCGCGATAGGGCAGCACGTGGATATTATCGGCGATCGCCGGATGGTTGAGCTCCGCGAGGGCACGGGTGGTGCGGGTGACCTCGGCGGCGCGCTGGGCGGCCGTGGCGGGGCTGACAGGGGCCGCGGGGATCTGCATGCCCTGGGTGTCCACGAACACGAGCGCCACCTGCTGGCCGGTGCGTTGATCGCGGGCGTGCCAGAAGCGGGCGCCCGGGACCCGACCATAATCCTGCAGGAGGCGGTAGCGGCCATTGGCCACAGCGGCACCCGGGACCAGGCGCGGGATGCGCACCTCGCCGGCCGACATCGGCGGCGGCACCGGGGAGGCGGTAAAGGGCTCCACGGTGACCAGCTGGGTGGATAGCTCGGCAGTAGTGGCGGCGGGCAGCCCCTCGTTCGCCGAGTCCTCCTCGTCGGCTTGCGGGGTGCGGAGCACGCGGTTGAGCACCGGCACCCGGCTGAGCTGGCGGGAGAAGGCACTGACCTCGGGCAGTCCCGAGCGGGAGAGCACGATGGCGGTGACGATGAGGAATACGGTGCCGGTGATCGCGGTGCGCAGCATAATGACCACCGAGGAGGCCGCGCCGAAGAAGGTCAGCTGCAGCAGCCAGTCTAGGACCAGGCCGACGCCGGCACCGACCAGCGAGGCGCCAATGACCCACAGGGTGGAGGTCATGATTTCCTTGCCGCGCAGCGATCCCAGTTTGCGGCGCAGGAGGAATACACCGATCACCGCGCCGCTGACAAAACCAAAGCCATTGGCGGCGCCGAGCAGAATCACCACGCGGGAGGCGGAGGTAGCCACAAAGGGGGCGGCCGCCGAAAGCAGGATCTTCACCGTGGTGATACCGGCGATGATGAAGGTGGGAGTCCACGCCTCCTCGCGGGCATAGAACACGCGCAGGTGCAGCAGCACCAAGGCATAGGGAATGAGGGTGAAGGCCGAGAAGCTCAGGGTCCAGCCCAAGATATCGGCCTCGGCGGGAGTGAATTGGCCATAGGCGAAGAGCGCATTGGCGATATTGGTGCCGAAGGCCATGAAGAACACGATCACCGGGATCAAGGCGGCGAAGGTGAGCTTGGAGGCCCAGGTGAGATCCCGCACCACGGCCTTATCATCGCCCTCGGCGGCGTTGCGCGACAGCCGCGGCATGATGGCGGTCAAAAGGGTTACGCCGATGACGCCATAGGGCACCTGCAGCAGCAGCCAGGCCTGCTGATAGATCAGCGGGGCGCGGGCATCGGCATTGGAGGCGATGCGGGTGGTCACGATATAGCCCAGCTGCGAAATGGCCACATAGATGACGATGGCGATGGCCATCCCGGCGAACTCTTTGAGGCGATCATCGATGCCCCAGAGCGGGCGCAGATCGATGCCCTTTTTGCGCAGCGGCGGCACCAGCAGCAGCGCCTGCACCACCACGCCCATGGTGGTGCCCACACCCAGCAGCAGCACGTGTGGGTCGGTCACCGAGGCCTGTTCGGCCGGGTCCAGCGCCCCCGGCACCATCCAGTAGAGGGCGAAGGTGGCCAGGCACACCACGTTGTTCCACACCGGCGCCCATGCCCCAGGCCGGAATACGCCCTTGGTATTGAGCACCGCCATAAACAGCGAGAAGATGCCGTAGAAGAGAATCTGCGGCAGCACCAGATAGGCGAAGGAGGTCGCCTGAATGATATTGACCTTGCCCTCATCGTCAATGGTCAGTCGCGTCAGCAAGGGGGCGGTGAGCACCGCGAGCGTGGTGACGACGATGAGTAGCGTCAGCGCCAGGGTGAATAGCCGCCGGATGAAGGCCGCTCCCCTATCGGGGTCTTCCTTCTCGGCGCGCACGAGCACCGGCACCACCAGGGAGGTGAGCACCGCTCCGAGCACAATCTCGGTAACGAGATTGGGCAGCGTATTGGCCACGGTGAAGGCCGATCCCACCGCCGAGCCAAGGGTGGCGCCAATGGCGAGGTTGCGGAGAAAGCCGGTGATACGGCTAATCAGGGTGGCAATGGCCATGGAGCCGCCGGCGCGCACCACATCGGAGTCGCTGGTGGTGCCCTGCTCCTCCTCCTTGGTGGCCACCGGGGAGGAGGTTCCGGCCGCGGTGACCGGCTCGGTGGCGGCCTCCTGCTGCGCCTCGTAGAGGGCTTGGGCCGGTTCGGCGGCCAGCTGCGAGTGATCGCTGTGCTGGCTCTCCCGCTGCTGCTTCCGCTTTTCCTGAACGCTAGGTCGGGATTCGGGGAGCGGCGCGGGTGGTGCCGGCGGCACGATGCGGCCGCGTAAGCCGGGCCGTTGGCCCGCTGCTGGCGTGTGCTTGTCTGTCACTTCTCAACCACGTTTCGTCTTCTAGCTGTCCCTCGATCGTCGCGAGGAGCGCGTCCCATCCTCCGGTGCTCCCGGCGGCGGGGTTCGTCTCGGTCTGCGTTGTCTGCTGCGGGGTGGCCGCGGCGGGTCATCCCCGGGACTCGGCCCTGGGTGGTGGTGAGTATCGCGGCGCGGCAGGTGCTGGGCGCGTCGCGACGCCTCCTGGCGGCCCCGCCTATCCCCGCTCCTGCGGTGGTGCCGCTGCTGGTTCTCGGTGCTGGCGGCCTCAGCGCGGGCCATGGCTCGGTCCGCGGCGGTGCGTGGCCGGCGCGCCGATCGGGCGCGGCGACGCTTCTTCGCGCGCAGCGCTATCAGGCCCACGAGCATCACGAGGAGCACCCCGGCGAGCCAGCGGTTGATGGTGGTGCCGCGGGTCTGCACCGAGATATCCACGGGATTACTGATCAAGGTGTCAGTGGGGGTGAGCAGGAAGAGTTCGAGATCGGTGCGCTGATCCTCATCGGGGATCATGGCCGTCAGCTCCGTGGTGATCGAGCCCTTAGCGGGAATACGCAGCTGCGCGGGCAGCTCTAATTTCACATTCTCTGGAGCGGAATAGCCGATATGGGAATCCACCGGCAGCGGCAGGCCATTGCGGGCCACGATCAATAGCGGCGAGGAGCTACTGGTGCGGGTATAGACGTTGCCCGGCGGCAGCAGGGCCACGCCATCGCGCAATTCCATGAGCATCGCCCGGTTGCCCGTGATGCCGCGATTGGCGCGCTCGGTGGCGGCCGTATGCCGGCGCAGGCTATCGCGTTCGGTGCGGCTCAGGGCGCGCAGAATGCCCTGGCGCAGCGGCGCGGAAAAACCATAGGGGGTGAGCACGATATTGGGATCGCGCACCATGAGACGAGTGACCTCGTCGGTATAGCGCAGCTGCTGGCTGGTGGTGATGATCTCGCGGTCGCTCATCGCCGCCGGATCCACCACCTCCCGCGTCCCAGCAGGAGCCGCAGCGGTAGCCAGATAGTCCGTAATAGCCATGGGCGCGCTGATTCGGGCGTTGAGCACATACTCGGCGCTATCCAAGAGGCTAGTGGCATCCTTGCTGCTCAGCTGCGCCGGCGGGAAGACCAGCAGCGGCTCGCCCGCCTGCGAGGCGTTCATTGCGGCGAGCTCGAGGGCGGCCGCGGCGCTCTGGCGGCGGGCCACGGTGGAGTCCAAGGTGTAATCGAAGCGGTAGCGCGGATCCGAGTAGGCCGTGGTGACGGGGGCGCCGCCCATCCGCGCCACGAGCGTGGCCAGGCCAGAGTTATAGCCCACCGGATGGATTCGCTCCCCAGCGGGCGCCGCGGTGGAATCTGCGAGCAGCACCTCCGCGCGGCCCAGAGTGGGATCGGGAATCTGCTCTTCCTGCGGAGTCTCGTCCTGGGTGAGCACGTCTGGGGCTTCGTCATAGACATTCTGCTGGCCGCCCTGTCGCCGCTGCCGCCCCCACGCCTCATCGGGACTCAGCCCCGAGGAGGCGGTGTGAATCACGCTCTCAGCGCGATCGGTCATATAGCCGGCAGTCGGGATCACCACCGAGCTAGTCACCGGCCGCTCCAAAATCTCCTCCACGGTCAGGCGGCCGCGGGTAACGGCCTCGCGGGCCAGCCACTGATTGCCGGTGGAGGCCACCGCATTGAGATCGGCATTTGCCCAAGGCAGCGCTACGACGCAGTGATTCTCGGCGGCGCGATGGAGCTTCGCGATCCACTCCCCCGCCACCACGGGGCTCGAGCCCGCCGCAGACAGGCTCTCCTCCGAGGGGGTATCCCAGCGGTCCCGCAGCCGCGCCGCCGGCGCCACCGGGGAGGGACGGCTCTCGGAGACGCGATACCCATCGCTCATGCGATCCACCGCAGCCAGCAGCTGCGGGTCCACCGCCAGACAGGTGGAATCCTGCAGTGCCGCATTAGTCGAGGTGCGCTCGATATAGGTATCGAGGAGCTGATCGAGGCGCCCACCCGAAACGATCGTGGAGGCCAGCTCATCATCGCGCAGATACAAGGTGGGCTGGGTGGGGGCCTCCCCAGTTTCGCCCGGAGTGATATCTGTCGGGGCGGTAATCGGCAGCAGCATGGTCAGGCCACTCGGCGGCGCCGGCTCCTCTGCATCGGGAGGAGACTGGTCCTGCGAGGTGGCGTCGACAAGCGCCGAGGCAGGAGTGAGCGGATCGGTGGGCACAAGGAAGCGTTCCGTGGTGGAACTCGCCCCCGCTGGCCCCGTGGCCCCCACCCAGATCAGGAAGGGATAGACGCCGGGGCGGATCCGATCCGCGGTGGCGCCCGGGGTGACGGTGAGTGTGAGCTCGCGCTTCTCACCGGCGTCGATGCGCAGATCCTCCTCCCCAGTGAGGGAATAAGGATAGGCCTCGAGCCCCACCGTCATCATGGTGGCGGCATGCTCGGGGTCAGTCGTGGCGTCCCCTCGATAGAGCGTGAGCGAGACATCCGAAATCGGGGTATCCGCAGTATTAGTGATGCCCACCCGCACCCGAAAAGGGCGCGTGGGATCCCAATGCGACTGCTCCAGCGGGGAGATCTCCACCCGCAGCGGCGAGGCCTTATCCTCGGCGCGAATATAGGGATTGACCCATTGTTGCGCTACCTGGGGATCGCTCGGGTCGAGCACCACCGGAAATGCCGCAGCCTGCGGGGCAAGGACGGGTGACGTCGTGGCGGCCACCGCTGCTACCACCACAGACGCGGCTAGACGACGCGTACGACTCACCGTGGTGTTGTCCTTCCCTCGGCGTGCACACGCACCGCGCATTCCCGCATCAGAGAATGAGCCGTGCGCGCCAACTTGCGCTCATCGGCATAGGCCAGGCGCTCGATCAGAGAATTCGCTGGTACCCACGATACCTCGGTGACCTCGGGGTCATCATCGTTTAAATCCCCATCCACATAGGCCAAAAGATGATGATGCACCGTCTTATGGATGCGCGTGCCATCGGAGACAAACCAATAATCAATCACGCCGAGCTCGCCTAAGACCTCGCCCTTGATGCCGGTTTCCTCCCACACCTCACGTTCCGCGGTGGCCGTATGGGCCTCGCCATTTTCCACATGGCCCTTTGGCATCGACCACAATAGGCGGCCGCGGCGATCCACGCGGCCAATCAACGCCACATAGATACGGGACAGATCCACGCCGCCGTTCTCATCCACGGCCTCCGCCAGGCCGGAGGCCACCAAGCCGCCCGCCGAGGTTTCAATAGAGGTAGGCATGGACCGCTGTCCGCCCCGGCCCTTATCACCGCGGCGGGGGCGTTGCGGATTCTGGGAGCGCTGGTTTTTCCCCCGCTTCTGCTTCTTCTGCCCCTGCGCGCCGGAGCGTTGTGCCCCGCCACCGCGCCCCCCGCGCTTGGTGGCGTTGCCGCGCCGCCGCCGCGAGGAGCCCTCGCCGGACTGGGTGGAGGTCTCATTCTCCTTCTTCGAGCTGTCGGGGCGGGTGGTGCGGGGGGCATTCTGCCGTCCCCCACGGCCGCCGCGTCGCCGCCGGCGCCGCCGACCGCCCTCCGATGCGGAGCGCGAAGAACCCGAGCGCGAGGAGCCGGAACGCGAGGAGTTGGAGGCCTCGGAGTGTCCCTCGCTACCTGCATCGGCAGGGGGCGGGGTGTGCGCTGGGGTGTGGGTGCGGCGCCGCGATCGGCGGGTGGAGGCACCACGAGACCGGCCCCTCGTCGTGCTGGGGCTCGTGTTTCCGCTGGAACCGGAGCCTG
This sequence comes from Corynebacterium sp. TAE3-ERU30, assembly GCF_019209925.1. Classification (NCBI taxonomy): domain Bacteria; kingdom Bacillati; phylum Actinomycetota; class Actinomycetes; order Mycobacteriales; family Corynebacteriaceae; genus Corynebacterium; species Corynebacterium sp. TAE3-ERU30. The sequence goes on from NZ_JAHUTO010000003.1 coordinate 449,365, forward strand.
CAGTGCTGCTAGACTCGCTTGTTCGCTGCGCCGAATTTTCGGCGTTGCTGCTCGTGGTACTCATTCCCTTGATCGTATCGTGACCAGCCGCCGGTTGGTACTTCGACATCACGAGTAGACTCATCACACATATACGGTGACGCCAGGAGGGGGTCGCCGCACTGTGCAAGGAATCGGAGGAGACTCATGTCCGATGCACTGCCGGGATGTACTCGGCTGCGCGAGATTGGCCACAGATTCGCAGATCTTGCAGCGCTTTTCGACGCTCACCAGCACCCGCTCTACCTCGTGGGCGGCAGTGTTCGTGACGCTTTTCTCGACCGCGGTGGCAAGGACTATGACTTCACCACCTCGGCGCGCCCGGAGCTGATCATGCAGATACTGCAATCCTATGCCCCGGCCGTGTGGGACACCGGTATCGAATTCGGCACCGTGTCTGCGGAAAAAGACGAGGCGCAGATCGAGATCACCACCTTCCGTAGTGATACCTACGATGGCAGCTCCCGCAACCCCGAGGTGCGCTTCGGCGATAGCCTCGAGGGCGATTTGGTGCGCCGCGACTTTAAGGTCAATGCCATGGCGGTGCGCATCACCCCCGAAGGCGATGTCGAGCTGCATGACCCCATGGAAGGGTTGAGCGACCTCCAGGCGGGGCTGCTCGATACCCCAGCCACCCCGGAACAGTCCTTCCACGATGATCCGCTGCGCATGCTGCGCGCCGCCCGTTTCGTCTCCCAGCTGGAGTGCGCCGTGGCGCCGCGAGTTCGCCAGGCCATGGAGGAGATGAGCGGCGAAATTACCCGCATCACCGCCGAGCGGGTGCAGATGGAGATGAGCAAACTCATGCTCGGCCGCGCCCCGTGGACCGGTATCGACGTGATGGTTGAGACCGGACTGGCCGATCATGTACTTCCCGAGGTTCCCGCGCTGCGGCTCACCCAGGACGAGCACAAACAGCACAAGGACGTCTACGTCCATTCGAAGCGGGTGCTGCGCAATGCCACCGAGCACGAGGGCGAGGACGGCCCCGATCTGGTGCTGCGCTGGGCGGCGCTCATGCACGATATCGGTAAGCCTGCGACCCGCGAGTTCCACGAGGGCGGCGCCGTGAGCTTCCACCAGCACGAGGTCGTGGGAGCGAAGATGGTGCGCCAGCGCCTGCGCGCCCTGAAGTACCCCAAGCAGGTGGTCAAGGACGTGTCGCAGCTGGTGTTTTTGCATATGCGCTTCTATGGCTACAGCGATGCGCCGTGGTCGGACTCCGGGGTGCGCCGCTATGCCAATGACGCTGGCGAGCTGCTGCCGCGGCTGAATAAGCTGGTGCGCTCGGATTGCACCACCCGCAATAAGCGCAAATCCCAGCGGCTCAAGCGGGCCTATGATGAGCTTGAACAGCGCATCGCCGATCTCGCCGAGAAGGAAAACCTCGCGGCCGTCCGCCCGGATCTCAACGGCAATGACATCATGGAGATTCTCGAGCTACCGCCCGGACCCGAGGTGGGCCGCGCGTGGTCATACTTGAAGGAGCTTCGCTTGGATCAGGGCCCCATGGAGCGCGAGGATGCCATCGCGGCACTACGCTCGTGGTGGCAGGAACAGAACTAAAGGACACACCGCCATGGAACAGTATTTCGGAGATAATCTCTTCAGCGCTATGGAACGCAATCCCATTGAGGTGGGCACCGTGCTGGTGCAAGATCACGAATCGGAGTTCGGGCCGCATAAGCGCGATGCCCTGCTCGTGATCGAACACTCCGAGCAACGCACCATGGCGCTTAGCGTGACGATGCCCTCCGAGATGGCGGTGGCTAATGTGCTGCCGGAGTGGTCCGATCTACTGAGCACTCCCCCAGTGTTCTATGTGGGCGGGGCGACCAGCCCGGAAGGGGCCCTGGCCGTGGCCGTACTGCGGCCGGGTATGGAGGCCGAGAAGGGCGATTTCTGGGATGTGCTCAGCAATCGCATCGTGGTGCTCAATCTGCAGCATCCGCCGGAGGCCTTCGAGCCCTATGTGGAGAGCGTGCGCTTTTTCGCCGGACACAAGGTATGGGAACCCGGGGAGCTCGACAAGGAGATTCAGCTCGGCCACTGGTTTGTGGCACCCGCACTCCCCTCCGATATCACTGCGGGGCGCTTGGTGGATGTCTGGGGCGATATTCTCAAACGCCAGAATTTCCCGATGTCGGTATTTAGTACCTTCACCACGGAGTACGAAGAGAACTAAAAAGGCCCGGATGTTTCACGTGAAACATCCGGGCTTTTCTCGTGGCCGCGTGGTCGTTACATGGCTACGAGGATGAGCGCTGGGACCAGTACTCCTCGAACTCGGCGGCAGTGAGCGGGCTGGCGACGATATCGTCGAAGCTGCCATAGAGATTCGGGTGCGGCACCACCGGGTTCGGCGGGGCGTCCATGCCCTCGAGAGCGAAGCTGCCCGCGGCGGTGAGTACGGCGAAGCCGGTGATCTCGTGGGTGCGGTGCGAGCTATCCGCCGGGCCCTTGAGCTCGAGGACACGCAGCATACGGCACTGCTGGGCGTCGATCTCCTCCAGTTCCGCGACATGGGTGATCGCATGGGCCTCGATGGCCATGCTGATGCGCACGTAGAGCATCTGGGCGTCGCTGCCGCTCGGCTGCGGGCTCTGCGGATGGGACATGGGGTGGAAACCTCCTCGGTACGGGTGTGCGGACGGAGTTCTTAGCTGCTGTGCCGCTGAGTGCTCTCGGCGCTCTTGCCCTGCTGCGAGCGGGCATAGCGGGCGGCAAGCCACGAGCACATCATGAGCTGCACCTGATGGAAGATCATGAGCGGAACGATGAGCAAGCTTACTTCTACGGGGCCAAAGATCACAGCGCCCATGGGCAGGCCCGTGGCAAGGGACTTCTTGGTGCCGCAGAACTGAATGGCAATCTGATCCTGGCGATCAAAGCCGAGGCGCGCGGCGACCCAGCGGGTGAGCCACAGCATGAAGGCCACCAGCACGATGGAGAAGCCAATGAGGAAGAGGATCTCCCCCACGTTCACGGTGTCCCAGATACCCGCGACCATGCCCGCGGAGAAGGCCGAGTACACCACCATGGTGATGGAGCCGCGATCGACGATTTTGGTGCCTGTGGCGGCCGCCCAGCGGCCGGTCCAGCGCCGAGTGAGCTGCCCCGCCACAAAGGGTAGAAGCAATTGCACGGCGATCTTGATGAATACCTCCGGCCCCACGGTGATACCTGTCCCCTGGGCCATGATGAGCATGACCAAAAGCGGGGTGAGGACCACGCCCAGCAGATTAGATAGCGAGGCGCTGACGATCGCGCCTGCGACATTGCCACGGGCAATAGAGGTAAAGGCCACCGAGGACTGCACCGTAGAGGGCGTGAGCGTGAGATAGACGATGCCCAGATAGAGCCCGGTGGAGAGTATCGCCTTGAGCGGAGTGAGGGCGATTCCGATGAGGGGAAAGGCCACGAAGGTAAAGGCGAGGATCGTCAGGTGCAGCCGCCAGTGCTTCAACCCAGCCAGGGCCTCTCGCGGCGAGAGCCGCGCACCGTAGAGGTAGAACAGCAGAGCGATGGCGAGCTGAGTGGCCACGGAAAAGGCATCGGCAAACCAGCCGCGTGCGGGTAGGGTAATCGCCACAATGACCGCGCACAGAATGAGGACGATCAAGGGGTCTGGTGGTCGCAGAGTGAATCTCGAGCGCATAGCCCTCAGCTTAGTGCTGACACCTTAGGCATGGGGGTTGCTGTGTGGTGAGTGGGCTGATCGATGGTAGTGGGGAGAGCCAAGAAAATAAAACCCCTGCACACAGCGGATTGGACTAATCAGTCTTTGGGTGTGCCTACTATTGGGTGCACAGATAGATGAGAGAGGCAACCGTGGGGAGTAGCTGCCCTAGGGGGTTTCCGTAGACTATTCCGCAGCCTAGGAGTTTTGTCACGTTATGAATAGTGCCCCTGTGCGTAGTATGCCCCAATTATAGCCCCTCGGGGCCGAAAAGAGCTAGAGGGGAGCGCCGTCGCACTCCCCTCTCCCCTAGCGTGAGCGGCTTAGGATTTCTTGACGGTCGCCGCCTTCATGCGGGAGACAAACTCGGCGAGTTCCTTCTGCAGCGCCTCGAGATCGGTGACGCGGCGCGGCTCGGGGTGCTCGCCCTCGCAGTACTTCTCGATGATGGCCGCGATGGCGGAGCCGGTGATCGCCCCGGCGGCACCGGCAGTGATGGCGTCGGAGACGTGCTCTGGGGTGGAGATACCAAATCCCAGGAGCGAGGGGGCGCCGCCGAAGCGCTGAATATTCTTTACGATCTCCGGCAGGCCCCCGGTTTGAGATTCGGACTCAGCACCCGTTACGCCGAGGCGGGAGACGGTGTAGATATAGCCCTTGGACACGGCCGCGACCCGTTCCAGGGTCTCCTCATTCACATTCGGCGGTGCGATGAAGACCGGATCGACCTCGTGCTGCTCGGCGGCGGCGAGGAAGGGGGCGGATTCGCGCACTGGGATATCCGGAATGAGCACGGAATCGGCGCCTGCCTCGTGAATCTGGGAGTAGAAATTATCCAGCCCCAGAGAAAAGGCCACGTTGCCATAGCAGAGCAGGCCCATGGGGATCTCGGGATAGCGGGCGCGGATGCGGCGGATGATATCGAGGGAGGCGGCGAAGTCCATGCCGGCGTCGAAAGCGCGAATATCCGCCGCCTGGATGGTGGGGCCATCTGCTACCGGATCGGAGAAGGGTACGCCCAGCTCAAGAGCGTCGGCGCCATTCTCGATGAGGGTGGCAATGAGCTCCACATTGGTATCGGGGTCGGGATCGCCAAGCATGATGAAGGGGACGAAGGCACCCTCGCGCCGTTCATCCAAGCTGGCGAAGAGATCGTCATAGCGGGACATGCTTAGTTCTCCTTCAGGGTGTACTCGGGGTGTTCGGCCAAGGTGCGGCGCACATAGTCAATATCCTTATCGCCGCGGCCGGAGAGCGATACCAGAATGGTGATCTCCTCATCCTGCTCCTGGGCGAGCTGAGCGCGCTTCAGGGCATAGGCCAGAGCATGGGAGGATTCCAGCGCCGGCAGAATGCCCTCATAGCGGGTCAGCAGCTGGAAGGCTTCCAGTGCCTCGGCATCGGTGATGCCCACATAGGTGGCGCGACCGGAATGGGATAGATGGGCGTGCTGGGGGCCGACGCCTGGATAGTCCAAGCCGGCAGAGATGGAGTAGGACTCCTCCACCTGTCCCTCAGCGGTGCGCATGAGATATGACTTAGCGCCGTGGAGGATACCGATGCGACCAGCGTTAATAGGCGCGCCGCTCTTGCCGGAATCCAGACCGAAGCCGGCGGGCTCGGTGCCCACCAGCTCCACCGAGTCCTCCTCGATGAAGTCGGCGAAGATACCAATGGCATTGGAGCCGCCGCCCACGCAGGCCGTCACCACATCCGGCAGCCCGCCGATGCGTTCCTGCATCTGCTTCTTAGCCTCGGTGGAGATGACGCGGTGGAACTCGCGGACGATCGTCGGGAAGGGGTGCGGGCCGGCAGCGGTGCCGAGCAGATAGTGGGTGTCCTCGAAGGATTCCGTCCAATCGCGCAGCGCCTCGTTCACGGCGTCCTTCAAGGTGCCGGAACCAGTGTTCACACTCACCACCTTGGCGCCCATCATTTCCATCCGGTAGACATTCGGCTGCTGGCGCTCCACGTCCTTAGCGCCCATATAGATCACGCACTCGAGGTCTAGCAGGGCGCAGGCGAGAGCGGTGGCGGTGCCGTGCTGGCCGGCACCGGTCTCGGCGATCACGCGGTGCTTGCCCATGCGCTTGGCCAGCAGGGCCTGCCCGATCACCTGGTTGGTTTTATGGGCGCCGCCGTGCACCAAATCCTCGCGCTTGAGGAAGATACGCGCATGGCCCTTGCCCTGTCCCTCGAGGGGCAGGTTGGAGCATTCGGTAATCGGCGTCGGCCGGCCGAGATAATCGCGGAAATAGGTCGCGAGCTCCTCCATGAATGCCGGATCCTCCATGGCGTCCACGAAGGCCTGCTCAAGCTGATCGAGGGCGGGAATAAGGAGTTCCGGGACATATTGCCCGCCGAACTCTCCGAAATAGGCGGGAAGGATGGTTTCCCGCTCTGTGTGCTGGGTGGTCTCTGTCATCGTTGATCGTGTCCTTGTTACTTGATATCGGGGTTCTCTGCGGCCTCGCCTTGCGGGGCGGGAGGGGCAAAGTGGAAGGCCTTGATGGCAGCGAAGGCGCTGCGGATGGCGGCACTATTCTTTTGATACTGCCACGTTTCCCCGGCCGCGGAGCCATACTCCACGCCGCTATTGAGATCGACGCCGACGCAGCCGGTGCGCAGCGCCTGGTCGATATTCTCCGGGGATACGCCTCCGGCGATGAGGGCGCGGTCTTTGACGCTATCGGGGATATTCGCCCAGTCGAAGCTCTCGCCGGTGCCTCCTTCGCCATTGTCCAGCACGAGTTTGTCCACCAGTCCCCCACTGGCGTGCGCCTCGGCCATGCGTGCCCCATGCTCGGAGCTCATAGAGATAGCCCGCCACACCTGGACCTCGGGGCCGACTTCAGCGCGCACGGCGGAGATCAACTGCTTCTCCCCCTCCCAGGTATCGGAGAGCGGTGCATGAATCTGCACGGCGTAGACGCCACTATCGGCATAGTCCCGATAGCCGGAGCGCTGCCGCGAGACCGCCACATAGCGCAGGCCGGGCTCCGCGGCCATAATGGCCGCAGATGTTTCACGTGAAACATAGCGGGGCGAGGCGTGCTCGAAGATCAGCCCGCCGTAGACGGCGCCGGCTGCGCAGGCCGCTTGGGCGGCCGCCGGCGAGCTCAGCCCGCAGACCTTGTTCTCGCCGTAGATGAGGGCGCGGGCGGCCGCGTCGATACCGGGCTGGGAGGTGAGTTGCGAGCCCACGAGGAAGCCATTGACCACCCCACCGAGTTTCTCCACGGTGACATGGTCCTTAATGCCCGACTCGGCGAGCAGCACTGCATCTGCGGGGGCCAGAGGCGCCAATTCCGTCGAGCGAGAGAGATCGATGCTGAGATCATGAAGGTTGCGGTGGTTCACCCCAATGATGCGGGCGCCCAAGGCGGTGGCGCGGGCCATCTCTTCCTCGTCGAGCACCTCGGTGAGCACATCGAGGCCGAGCTGCTCGGCCAGCGAGGAGAGCTGCCGGTACTCGGCGTCGTCAAGCACAGAGAGCATGAGCAGGATGGCGTCGGCTCCGAAATAGCGGGCGGCCAGCACCTGCACTTCATCGATGATGAAATCCTTGCACAGCACGGGAAGGTGGGTGCTGGAGGCCACGGTGGCGAGGTGGTCATAGTCGCCGCCGAAGCGATCGGGCTCGCAGAGCACGGAGATCGCCGCGGCATAGCGCGAGTAGATCCGCGCGATATCGGCGGGATGATAGGACTCGCGAATCAGGCCCAAGGAGGGCGATGAGGACTTGCACTCGAGAATAAAGCGGTGCGAACCCTGCAATGCCTCATAGAGCGAACGCTGCGAGGTGGGAAGAGACGCCGCCTCTACCCCGCCGATGCGGGCGCGGATATCCGCGAGGTGGCCACGGCGGGCGCTGACGATCTCTTCCAAGATCGTGGGCAGCGAGGAGGAATTACTGGTCGTCATGATCACTCCCTTCATAGGTGGCGAGCCAGTCCTGGACGGCGCCGCTCGAGATGACCTCCTTGGCGTGGGCGGTTCCCGCCGCGATGCTCTCGGCTACGCCGTGGAGATAGAACATGGCGCCGGCATTGACTGCGACGGCATCCACATGGGCCGCCGGTGCGGTACCGGCGAACACGGCGCGCAGCATCTCAGCATTCTCTGCAGCATCGCCGCCCGTAATCTCGGAGAGCTCGTGGGTGGCAATACCCATCTCTTCTGGGGTGAGGCGATAGTGGGAGATCTCGCCGTCCTTGAGCTCCCAGAAATCCGTGGGCCCGTGCACCGCGAGCTCATCGGTGCCGCTGCCATGCACCACCAGCGCGCGATCACGGCCCAGTTCGCGCATGACGCGGGCGATGGTCTCGCCCAGGCGTGGTTGTGCGATACCCATGATCTGCAGCTCGGGGCGTGCCGGGGAGAGCAGGGGGCCGAGAATATTGAAGAGGGTGGGAATGCCCAGTGCCTTCCGCACGGGCTGCACGTGCGCGACGGCGGGGTGATAGGCCGGTGCGAAGAGGAAGGTGAACTTCGACTTCTCATAGCAGCGCACGGCGCTATCGACGTCTTGTTGTACCGGAATATTGAGCGCTTCCAGCACATCGGCGGAGCCGGACTTCGAGCTCACCGAGCGGTTGCCGCACTTGACGACGCCGCAGCCGCCCGCTGCACACACCACAGAGGCGGCGGTGGAGATATTAATGGTGTTCTTGCCATCACCACCGGTGCCGGCGGTGTCCAGAAGGCCCGCGCCGGTGAGCGGGAAGGGGCGGGCGGCAGCGAGGAACGCCTGGGCTGCGCCGGCAATATCCTCAAAGGTCTCGCCACGGGTGCGGATGGCCACCAAGAGCGCGGCCATATGGACGTCATCGTAGTCGCCCTCGGTGAGCGGCTCGAAGACCGCGCGGGCCTCCTCCACGGTGGGGTGAGGATTATCCAGATAGGTTTTGAGAAGTTCGACTGCGGCCGGGTTAGCCATGATGGGTGCCTTTCGTTTCACGTGAAACAGTGCGGGGAGGACAGGGGGTGCTGCCCTCCATTATGGGAGCAAGATGTCGATGGCGCGCTGAATGATGTGCGGCCCGGAGGGGCTGAGGATGGACTCGGGGTGGAATTGCAGGCCGATGGCGTCGGTCTGCCCCGCCGTGTCGCGGATAATGCCGGCCATGATGACGTCCCCGCTGTCCGAGGGGCAGGTGCCGAGACTCTCGATGCGTTCGGGGGCATCGACGCAGCCGAGTGAGTGATAACGCGCGACCGGTACGTGGTCGCCGGCGCCGGTGCTGCGGTCCGGATGCGGGTCTACGCTCAAGCCGGCGAAGAGTGGGGAGCCCGCCCCCGCCTCGCTCAGCACCATGTCGCTCATGCGGCCATGCACGGGCCCGCAGGGGGCCACCACTCCCCCACAGTGCTCGATGAGCGCCTGGAAGCCGAGGCAGATGCCGAGCATGGGCGTGGAGCCGAGTTCGGCGGCGATGAGCTGCATCATGGTGCCCGCCTCGGCAGGATAGCTGGGGCCGGGCGAGAGCACGAGCAGATCCGGCTGCAGAGCCTGAACCTCGGCGACGGGGGTGGTATTGCGCACCACCGTGATGCGGTGCTCGGTGGCGGCAATGGCGTCCACCAGGTTGTAGACGAAAGAGTCGAAATTATCGATGACAACAATGTGGCTCATGCTCGTTCCACCTTCAATTCCTGTGCTGCGGCAGCCGCGATGGCGTCCAGCACCGCATAGGCCTTGTGTACGGTTTCATCGGCTTCGGATTGCGGCACCGAGTCGCGGACGACGCCGGCACCGGCCTGCACATGGGCGCGGCCGTGGCGGACGAAGGCGGAACGGATAACAATGCAATTATCCATATCGCCATTGCCCGCCAAATAGCCCACGGCGCCGCCATAGCTACCGCGACGGATCCCCTCTGCCTTCCGCAAGAGCTCCACCGCCTTAATCTTCGGGGCGCCGGTGAGCGTGCCCATATTCATGCAGGCGCGGTAGGCGTCCAGCGGATCGAAGTCCTCGGCCAGAGTGGCGCTGACGATACTGACCAAGTGCATCACCCGGGAGTAGCGATCCACCTGCATGAGCCGATCCACCGCCCGGGTCCCCGGCACTGCCACGCGGGCGAGATCATTGCGCGCAAGATCCACGAGCATCGCATGTTCGGCCGTTTCCTTGTTATCGGTGCGGAGCAGAAGCTCATTGCGGGTATCGAGCTCCCGATTCAGGCTGCCATCGGGATTGAGCCCGCGTGGCTGCGTGCCCGCCGCGGGATAGATCTGCAGCGTCCGACTCTCGGCGGTGTACTTGAGGTTGGACTCCGGCGATGCGCCGAAGAGTTCATAGGTGCTCTCCCCTGCCCCATCCTCCGCGCCCGCAGCCGCTGCGCCGTGGATATAGAACATATAGGGGCTGGGATTGGACACGCGGAGCTGGCGATAGGCGGCGAAGGCATCGGGGCACTCCACGCTGAAGGTGCGGGCGGGCACCACCTGGTAGATATCGCCGTCGTAGATATTGCCCTTGAGCGTGCGCACGACATCGCGGAATTGCTCATCGCTGAAGTTGATCTCCGCGTGCAATGTTTCACGTGAAACATCGGCTGCGTCCTCCGCGGCGGCGGGGCTGGAGGGCGCGGAGTGGGCGTCGATAAGCGCCGAAATGCGCTCGAGCTCCGCGGTGTCTGCCTCGCGGGAGGAGGCGCGGGTACTCACCCGTGCGAGCGAGGCTTCCTCGGAGCGGTGGTCGATGTCCAGCAGCGTCTCGGCGAGGATGAACTGATAGTCCGGGTAGGTATTGGGCCCCTCCTCCACCTCGGGAAGCTCCTCGAAGGTGGCAAGGTAGTCGAAGGCGAAGCCGCCCGCGAGGAAGGGCAAGAGGCCATCGTGGAAGCCGGACTCCTGCTGCAGCAGCCGCAGGGGCAGCACCGTGCTCGGGGCGAGGAGGCGCTCCTTCTCGTCCATCGCCGTCGAGGGCGGGAAATGGAAGCGGAGGCGATCGCCCGGGAGACGGTACTCGGCCAGGCGGGTCGCCAGCAGCTCCGCCAAGGGCTCGCCAGAGGCGCTGAGGATATCCACCTGGACATCATGGCCGGTACAGGTCAGCCGCAGCGAGGCGCTGAGGATGGCAAGGGACTTCACGCCGCGCTTGGACTCAATATCGACCGATTCCAGCAGAACCGAGTCTGCTGGGGTGTTCGTGCCATCAAGACAGAGGGCGCGATATACCTCGGAGGCATCGCGGTGATAGCGCACTGGGCGGCGCAGCACTGCGGGCTCATAGTGCGGCGGGGTGGTGAGTGTCATCGTGCTCTTTTCTTCTGAAGCCTGGGTTGATCGGTGGGGCCACCTCCCCCAGTGCGTCGAGCCCGCGCCCTCTCAGGCAACAAAAAAGGCTCGCCGCGCCGGGGAGCGAGCGAGCCTAGTGAAAAGACGTTGGAATGCCGAATTCGTGGCTCGCCCTAGCTGGCGCGCCACCACCACGAGTGGGTGCTGGAAGTGAATTCGTGCAACAACATGGCAGCTACTTTAGCAGTAGTCTCTCTGCCGCTAGGAAGATGGGTGCTAGATGGGGGTAGAGCCGCTAAGAGCGTTCGGATCGCGGCAGGAGTCCGGCGCGTACACCATTGAGAATAATGAGTACCTCGGCCGCCTCGTGGATGGTCACTACCTCCGCCAGGCCCAGAACGCCGGTGATTGCCAGCGGCGGCAAGGCCACCACAATAGCCAGCGCCAGGGCCAGGTTGGTGATCATGATGCGGTGAGCGCGGGCGAGGTGCCGCAGCGCCGGGGGAAGCAGCGTCAGGCTATGGCCGACGAAGGTGATATCGGCGCTCCGGCGGGCAATATCGGTGCCCGTGGCACCCATGGCGATGCCAATGCGCGCGGCCGCAAGGGCCGGTGCATCATTGATGCCATCGCCCACCATCATCCAGCGGCGCGAATCCACCGCAGCATGCTTATCGGAGGGGCTGAGATCGCCGCGCACATCGGCGATACCCGCCGAGTGGGCAATGGCTTCGGCCGCCTCCTGGCGGTCGCCACTGAGCATCACCGTGCGCAGACCCTGCGCCTCGAGGGCGCGGATGGCCTCCGGTGCCTCCTCCCGCAGGGAATCAGCGAGCTCGATAATGCCGAGGCGCTCTCCCTCGCGGCGTACCTCCACCACGCTGGCGCCGCCGATGGTGGCGGTGACATCGCGGGCACGGCCCACGGAGATCTCCGCGCCTTCGACGATGCCACGCAAGCCCTCGCCCGGGGTCTCGCGCACATCGGTGGCCGTGGCGGGACTGATCCCCTGCTGCGCGGCCGCCTGCACGATGGCCCGGGCCAAGGGGTGCTCGCTGTGGTGCTCAATCGCGGCGGCGATAGCGAGTACCTGCTGGGACTCCGTACCGGGGGCGGCGTCGATATGCACCACCTGGGGGCGGCCCTGGGTGAGAGTTCCGGTTTTATCGAAGGCGACGGTGGTAATGCCGTGGAATCTTTCGACGGTGGCGGCATCGCGCACCGCGCAGCCCATGCGGCTGGCGCGGCCGAGTGCGGCCAAAATGGTGATGGGCACGCAGATCGCGAGGGCGCAGGGCGAGGCCGCCACGAGCACCGTGAGGGCGCGGGGGATCCAGAGCCCCGGGTCGCCGAGGATGCTGCCAATAACGCCCGTGGCGAGCGCCAGAAGCAGCACGCCAGGGACCAGCACGCCGGCGATACGGTCGGCAAGACGGCCCGCGGCACCCTTGCGGTCCTGAGCGGTAGTGGTCAGCTCTACGATGCTGGACAGCGTATTCTTCGCGCCAGGAGAGGTGGCCTCCACTTCGAGGGAGCCATCGAGGGCGATCGAGCCGGCAATGACCTCCTCCCCTACCCCAGCCATCACGGGCATGGGCTCGCCGGTAATGGCGGAGACATCCATGTGCGAGCGGCCGGTGCGGACCACGCCATCGGTGGGCACGCGCTGCCCAGGTTTCACGTGAAACATTTCGCCTACGCCGAGTTCGCGGACGGGCACGCGCCCGCGCTCGAGGGTCTCCACGGTCTCGGGCAGGAGTTTATCGATCGACTCCAGATCATCCCGCGCTTTATCCAGGGAGCGATCCTCGATGGACTCAACGAGGGAATAGAGGAAGGCGAGGGTGGCCGCTTCGCCGGGGAAGCCGAGGAGAATGGCGCCGATGGCGGAGATCGTCATCAATAGCGCGACGCCTAGCCGGGCGCGGCCGCGATTCTTGACGAAGGTCCTGAGCGCTCCGGGCACGAAGGTGGCTCCGCCCAAGGCGATGCCGAGATAGTAGAACCAGGGGTGCACCAGGAAGCCAAGGATCATGGCGATTCCCGAGCCAAGGGCTAATTGAATCTGACGATCGCGGTACCAGGGGCCCTCGGTCGTCTCCCGGACTTCGCCGGATTCGCAGGCACAACATGCGCTACTCATGGCTAGCCCCCATGTCTACCAAGCAGCTCTCGCTCTCCTGCACGGTGAGTACCACCTGTGAGAGTTCGAGTAGAGCGTGCTGCAATTGCGGACTGCTGATCTCATAACGCACCTTGCGCCCTTCGTGCTGGGCGCGAATGACCCCACAATCGCTCAGGCAGGTGAGGTGATTAGAGACATTGGAGCGTCCCGTTCCCAGCCGCTCGGCAAGCTCGGCGGGATAGTGGACGCCATCCATCATGGCAAGAAGAAGCGCTCGCCGAGTATCACTGGCGAGCGCTGTGCCCACGCGCTTCAGCGCGTCATTATGTGTTTCTTGGAAGCTCATGCACCCGATAGTACACGAATGAATGAACTATAGACGCTGACCTTTAGGTCTCATCCTGATTCTGCGAGCGGCGCAGCGCCGAGCGCAGCTTATCGACGTCCACCTCGGGCTGCGGAGCCTGGGATTCCGAGTCGCCCGCCTGGGCGGCAGCGGCGTCGGAAATCTTGCGGTTGGCGTCGATAATGGCCACTGCTTTGGCGCCGAGGGCGGCACCGATGCCTAGGAGGGTGACACTGGCCACGACGGCGGCGAGAACGAGAAGCCACATCCAGCCGGCGGCGGAAAAGGCGAGCAGGGCGCCAATGCCCATGGCGAGGCCCGCGACCAGCCATACGGGGCCGGCCACCTTGTGCGCGGCGTTCCACATCTCGCGCGAGGTGCGGACCTCGGGGACGCGGATGCCGATGAGGCCATTGCCAGGCAGGTGCTGTGTCCATGCCAGGGCGCCGAGGATGAGAAGGGCAAGGGTGAGAATAAGCAAAATGATGCCGAGGACAGCCATGAATGACACTCTAAGCCATGGGTGGCGAGGGCGCGAAAAGCTCGACGGCACGCCTTCGCCGCCACGGTGGAGCACTCCCCTCCCCTCCTGGGCGTGCGTCGGCTATCTCCTAACCGCAGATCGGGGAGTAAGGGTGGTAGGACGCCTCGTGTGCGGTAGATTGAGGCCTACGCACAGGCGTCTTCTTTGTGTGGACCCGTGGTTTCTTGGTATCTGGACTATCTCCGGCCCTGGCGTGGTGTGCTGGCCTCACAGCGCCCTATCGCACCGCTCTGACCAGCGGGAATGGCTCAGATGTGGAGGAACCGCCACAACGGAGTTCCGCCGGCTATCAGGTTAGTGAAATAACGTCACGTTACGAAAACGAAAGTGGATTCTCATGAACACTGGACAGGCCACGATGGCCGCCCCGGAGAAAAAGAAAGGAGGCTTCCTCGGCTCGCTGCTGATGTGGATCATCGTCGCGATCGTCCTCGGTAGCGCTCTGAGCCTCGTGCTCCCCGATTGGCTGGCACGCATCTTCGTCACCTTCAATGGGCTCTTCGGAAACTTCCTCGGCTTCTTCATCCCCATCCTCATCTTCGCGCTCATCGCCCCCGCCATTGCGGGCATCGGACGCGGCGCGGGCAAGTGGCTTCTCGTCACCACCGCCATTGCCTATGCATCGACGGTGCTCTCCGGCTTTGCCGCCTATGGGCTGAGCCGCGGGCTCTATCCCTCGCTCCTCTCCTCCGAGGCGCTCGGCGATGCCGTGGACATTGATGCCGGCGCCCTCACCCCCTACTTCGAGGTAGAAATGCCGCCCTTGATGAATATCATGACGGCGCTATTGCTGGCCTTCATCTTCGGCATCGGCATGACGGTGGTCAAGGCGGATACCGCCTATACGCTGGCCAAGGAGGTGGAGGAGATTGTGCAGCTCACCATTCGTAAGTTCGTGATTCCGCTGCTACCCATCTTCATCTTCGGCATGTTCCTCTCCATGGGTAAGAACGGGAATATGCAAAAGACCATGACGATGTTTGCCGTGGTGCTCATCCTGGCAATCGTGGCCACCTTGGTGTTGTTGCTGGTGCAATTCCTCATCGCGGGCGCTATCGCCGGCCGCAACCCGCTGCGTGCGTGGAAGACCATGCTGCCTGCATATTTCACCGCGTTGGGCACCTCCTCCTCGGCCGCCACCATCCCCGTCACCTACTCCTGTGCGCAGAAGAATGGTGTCTCCGCCAATGTGGCTGGCTTCGTGGTGCCGCTCTGCGCCACCATTCACCTCTCGGGCTCGATGATGAAGATCTCGCTCTTCGCCTTCGCCATCATGTTTATGGCGGGCACTCCGGTCAGCCCCGCACTCGCCTTCGGCTTCGTCCTCATGCTGGGTATCACGATGATTGCCGCACCCGGCGTGCCTGGTGGTGCCATCATGGCCGCCTCCACCCTGCTGAGCTCCATGCTCGGCTTCACCGATGATCAGGTGGCGCTGATGATCGCGGCCTATATCGCCATCGACTCCTTCGGTACCGCATGTAATGTCACCGGCGATGGTGCCATCGCCATGATCGTGAATAAGCTCTCCGGCGGTCGTGGCGCAGAGAAGAAAACTGAACTAGAGGACGCTTAATAGCACACTCGCACGCCGCCCAGACCGTCCATTCGGACAGGTTCTGGGCGGTTTAGTGTATCTGCGGTCAGTAAATAAGCAGACGGCATTCCGCAGGCAATGTTTCACGTGAAACATTCGCCGCGCGCCGCCCCCGACCCGCAGGCACACTCCGCGTGGATGCTCGTGCGAAAGCGGCGAGTCGCACCGGCTACACTATGACGCATGACTAACCCGAGCGACGTACCCGCATATAGATACCGTGCCGGCCTAGCGGCCGACATTGAAAGCAAGTGGCAGAAGTACTGGGCCGATCACGGCACCTTCAATGCGCCGAACCCCGTAGGCGAGTTGGCCGAGGAGGGTGGCCAGAGCCTTCCGGAGGACAAGCTCTTTGTGCAGGACATGTTCCCCTACCCCTCGGGCGTGGGCGTGCATGTGGGCCACCCGCTGGGCTATATCGCCACCGATGCTTTTGCTCGTTTTCATCGCAAGCTGGGCAAGAACGTGCTGCACGCCTTTGGCTATGATGCCTTCGGCCTGCCGGCCGAGCAGTACGCGGTGCAAACTGGGACGCACCCGCGTACGACTACTGAGGCCAATATTAAGAACATGTCCCGTCAGATCGGGCGTCTCGGCTTGGGGCACGATACGCGCCGCAGCTTCGCTACCACGGATACGGACTTCTACCGCTGGACCCAGTGGATCTTCCTCACGATCTACGATTCCTGGTTTGATGAGCGCAGCAATAAGGCACGCCGTATCGACGAGCTGATTCCTTTGCTCGAGTCCGGCGAGATCGCTACCCCCGAGCGCTATGGGCGCCCCTTTGCGGAGTTGAATGATGTCGAGCGCGCCGAGGTGATCGACGAGTTTCGTTTGGTCTATCGCTCGAACTCCACGGTCAATTGGTGCCCTGGTTTGGGTACGGTGCTGGCCAATGAGGAGGTCACCGCCGAGGGCCGCTCGGAGCGTGGCAACTTCCCGGTGTTCCGCAAGAATCTGCAGCAGTGGATGATGCGTATTACTGCCTATTCGGATCGCTTGATCGATGATCTGGATCTGCTGGACTGGCCGGAGAAGGTGAAGTCCATGCAGCGCAACTGGATCGGCCGCTCCCGCGGTGCCGAGGTGGACTTCCGAGCCGCCGGCCACACCATCACTGTCTTTACTACCCGCCCGGATACCCTCTTCGGCGCCAGCTATATGGTGCTCGCCCCCGAGCACGAGCTGGTGGATGAACTGCTCACCCATGCGCCCGCAAGCTATGAGGGCGTGGACGAGCGCTGGACCTTTGGTGCCGCCAGCCCAGCCGAGGCGGTGGCCGCCTATCGCTCCTCGATTGCCGCCAAGTCGGATCTGGAGCGCCAGGAGAACAAGGATAAGACCGGTGTGTACTTGGGCGTGCAGGCCGTGAACCCGGTCTCCGGTGAAGAGATTCCGGTGTTTATTGGTGATTATGTGCTCACCGGCTATGGCACCGGGGCCATCATGTCCGTTCCGGCGCACGATGACCGCGACTATGAATTCGCCCAAGCCTTCGGGCTGCCCATTCGGGAGGTGGTCGCCGGTGGCGATATCTCCACCGCCGCCTTCACCGAGCCGGGCATTGCGGTGAATTCCGCCAATGAGGAAGGCTTGGACATCAACGGCCTGGGCAAGGAAGAGGCCGTGGCCACCACGATCGTCTGGCTGGAGCAGAATGGCTATGGCCGCGAGAAGATCCAGTACAAGCTGCGCGACTGGCTCTTTGCCCGCCAGCGCTACTGGGGCGAGCCTTTCCCCATCGTCTATGACGATCAGGGTGTGGCCCACGCCCTGCCGGAGGAGATGCTGCCCATCGAGCTGCCGGAGGTGGAGGACTATAAGCCGGTGTCCTTTGACCCAGACGATGCCGATTCCTCCCCGCACCCGCCGCTGGCGAAGGCCACCGACTGGGTGAATGTGGAGTTGGATCTGGGCGATGGCCTGCAGACCTACACCCGCGATACCAATGTGATGCCCCAGTGGGCCGGTTCCTCCTGGTACCAGCTGCGCTATATCGATCCGAAGAACGAGGAGCAGTTCTGCAATATTGAGAACGAGCGCTACTGGACTGGCCCCCGCGAGGGCGCCCCGGGCGGCGGCGTGGATCTCTATGTGGGCGGCGTCGAGCACGCCGTGCTGCACCTGCTCTATTCCCGCTTCTGGCATAAGGTGCTCTTCGATCTCGGTTATGTGAGTTCCTGCGAGCCCTATCACCGCCTCTATAACCAGGGCTATATTCAGGCCTATGCCTACACCGATTCCCGTGGCGTGTACGTGCCCGCCGATGAGGTGGAGGAGAAGGATGGCGAGTTCTTCTACCAGGGCGAGAAGGTGACCCAGGAGTACGGCAAGATGGGCAAGTCCCTGAAGAACTCCGTCTCCCCGGACGATATGTGCGATGAGTACGGCGCCGATACCTTGCGCGTCTACGAGATGTCCATGGGCCCGCTGGATACGTCTCGCCCCTGGGCCACGAAGGATGTTGTCGGCGCCCACCGCTTCCTGCAGCGCCTGTGGCGGCTGGTGGTGGAGGAATCCACGGGTGAGTGCAGCGTCTCCGAGCAGGAGCTTGACGACGCCACCCTCAAGGCCCTGCACCGCACGGTGGCGGGCGTGCGTGAGGACTATGAGAACCTGCGCATGAACACCGTGGTGGCGAAGCTCATCGAGTACGTGAACTTCCTGACCAAGCACTACTCCTCTACTGCCACCCCGCGGGCGGCCGTGGAGCCGGCGGTGTCTATGCTCGCCCCGATCGCCCCGCATATCGCAGAGGAGCTGTGGAGCATCCTGGGCCACGAGGAGAGCATCACCTATGAGCCCTTCCCCACCTGGGATGAGGCCTGGCTGAAGGACGATACCGTGGAGCTGCCGGTGCAGGTCAATGGCAAGGTTCGCGGCCGCATCCAGGCCCCGGTGGACGCCGATCGCGAGGCCCTCGTGGAGTTGGCCGTAGCCGATGAGAAGGTGGCCGCCCATATTGAGGGAAAGACTGTGGTGAAGCAGATCGTCATCCCGGGCAAGATGATTAACCTCGTGGTCAAATAACCCCGCCTGTGAACTACGCTGGGTGTATCTCTGACGCGGACACCCAGGAAGGCCCCCTATGACAGCCTCTGAATCGAGCGCTCAGGGGGCCCAGGCCGTCCAGCCCGCACGTCCCAGTGGCCCCCGCCCTGGGCTCGTGTGGGCTGCGCTCATCTGCCAGCTGGTCACGATTGCCGCTGCAACCTTATTGAAAAGCGTCTTTGTTATCGGTCACCTGTGGCGGCGCGAGGCGCACCGCCACCGCGGCGTGGAGCTCATGCCACTGGATGATTTTTGGAATGCCCAGTCCGTCGTGGGCTCGCTCCTCAACGTGGCGGGCAATGTGGCGCTTTTCGCCCCGCTCGGCTTCGTGCTGGTGCTACTGCTGCGCGGTCGCGCCCATCCGGTGCGCACGGCCACGCTCCTTAGCCTCGCGCTGAGCCTGGGCATTGAGCTCGCCCAGTATGTCTTCCGCTTAGGCTATAGCGATATCGATGATTTGCTCTATAACACCCTGGGCGCTGCCCTCGGGGCCTGGTTGGTCACGGTGTCGCCGCCGATAGTGCAGCGCCTCGCTCTGGCGTTGTGCCTGCTCTTTATGCTCACCCTCATGCTGCTCTACGCTCTCGGATCGCGCCTCGGCAGCCCCGATGCGGTGGTGGCGAGCCTCGGCTGCTGGGTCCACTAACCGTGCTAGCTGGGGCGCTGCTGCTCTCAGGCGCAGTGTTGTACTATTAGGCACTCAGCTTTAGGTCGCGTCCGAGCGCGAGCCGAGGAAAAGAGAGGGAGCAGGTGAGCGAGAAGCCACGCCGGAGGGGACGACCCGGCAATAGCCGCGCGGATATCATTAGCGCCGCTGAGGAGCAGTTTCACCAACGCGGTATTGCGGAGACATCCATCAGCCAGATCTCGCATGCACTGAACATCACCAAGTCCGCGGTGTATCACCACGTGGCATCCAAGGGCGAGCTCATCGCCGCTGTGGCCGAGCGCGCCCAGCATACTTGCGCCAGCATTATCACCCTCGCCAAGGAGGGCGAGGATGATGGCTTGGACATTCTCAAGAACATGGTGTGGGAACTCACCGTGGCCCTCGCCGAGGATCACGGCAGCCTCCGGCTCGCCGTCGCGGCCAGCGGCTCCGAGGAGCTGGGTGCTCCCCTGCGGCAGGTGCGGCAGCAGCTACGTCAGGAACTCATCACGCATATCGACGCCGCCCGCGCCGCCCAGCGCCTCAGCGCCGCGCTGGAGCCGGGCGTGATCGCGGAGCTCATCATCGCCAGCTGCGTGACCACTGCGGCCTGCTATGAGGGCGAGCCCGAGGACGCCGCCGATATGGCGTTGAGCTACGTATTCCAGGGTTTACGCGCCTAATCGAGGCCCGCGGCGATGGCCTCGGCGATGCGATCAATCACCGCGGAATCCCTGTCCTCGCCACTGATGGTGACTGTCTCTCCCTGGGCGATCCCCAGTCCCATCACCATGAGCGCTGAAGCGGCATCGGCGTCGTTGATCGCTACCTCGCCCTCGGCCGTGGCGGCCATCTCGGCGATGAGTGCCGCGGGGCGGGCGTGCAGCCCGACCTCGTCGGCCACAACAGCCGTGCGGCTATAGCCGGCGGTGCTATCCGTAGTCGCCTTCGGCTCGGGTGCCGCCGTGTCCTGCTGGGTGGGGGTGCGGAAGCCATAGATGGCGTTGCGGGCCGCCGCCATCACCCCGCGTAGATCCACGCCTTGTTGGGCGGCCACGGCAGCCGCGATACCGCCCTCCACCAAGGGTGCATCCACGAAGCAGATGGGCTCATCCTCATGGAATTCGAGCAGCATCTCTACGGTCATGGTGGCCGAGCCGAGATCCGTGAGGATCAGCACCTCGCGGTCGGCGTCGCGCAGCTGGGTGACGGCCGACTCGATGCGGTCATAGGAGGTGCCAATGCCCCCATCGGCGGTGCCGCCCGCGGCGCGGATATCTACCTCGGAGGCCATCTGCCGCGCGAGATCGCGCAGCCCCTCGGCCAGCTGGGCCGAGTGTGAGACAAAAACAAGACCGACGGCCATGAGTTATTTGCCTTCCTGTGCGGCTGCGGCGGCCGCAGCGAGGAAGTAGGCCGAGGAGGTGGCGCCGGGATCCTTGTGCCCCTCGGAGCGCTCCCCCAGATAGGAGGCGCGGCCCTTGGTGGCCTTCATAGGGATCGTGGCCTCTGCGCCCTGCGCGGCCGCATCGGCGGCAGCCTGCAGTGCGGCGGCGGCATCGGCGCCCTCAGTGGCGGCGGCCCGCGCGGCGGCCGCAGCCGGGGCCCACGCATCCACCATGGTCTTCTCCCCTTCCTCGGCCTTGCCGCGGGCCTGGATACCGGCGACGGCGGCCTCATACATCTCGGCCACGGCGGTGGCGTCAATCTGCTCCGGTGCCACCTTGGCCAGGCGCATGAAGGCGGTGCCGAGCAGCGGGCCCGAGGCACCACCCACGGTCGAGATCAGCGTGGCGGCCACCGTCTTGAATACCGCGGCAGGGGTGTCCGGGGTGGATTGCTTCAGCGTGGCGGAGACCGCGCCGAAGCCACGGTCGAGGTTCTCGCCATGATCGGCGTCACCGATGGCGCGGTCGAGATCGGTCAGTTCCACGCGGTGAGCGGCGGCCTCGGCCACGCAGCGGTCGATCCACGCGAGAGCCCAATCGAGAGAGAGTTCAGCCATTATTCTCAAGCCTCCTTAGTGAGTAAAAGCGGGGGTGTGGGCGGGAGCGTCATAGAGCGCCAGCAGCTCGTCATCAACACGCATGAGCGAGATGGAAAAGCCCTGCATATCAAGGCTGGTGACGTAGTTGCCTACGAGCGAGCGCGAAATAGTGACGTCCTGTTCAGTAAGTCGTTCTGCGAGGCGGCGATAGACAATATACAGCTCCGAGAGGGGCGTGCCACCCATGCCGTTGACCAGTGCAATCACCTTCTCGCCGGCGGCGAGGGAGAGATCTGCGAGGATCGGATCCAGCACCGCGTCGGTGAGTTCATCGGCGCTGCCGAAGGTGGTGGTGCGGCGGCCGGGCTCGCCATGAATGCCCACGCCGAGTTCCACATCGCCCTCCGCCAGCTCGAAGGAGGGCTGATCGGCATGCGGGACGTGGCAGGGGCTCAGGGCCACGCCCATGGAGCGCACCTGGGCCACGCAGGTTTCGGCCACGGCGACCACCTCGTCCAAGCTATCGCCGCGCTCGGCGGCGGCGCCGGTGATCTTCTCTACTAGCAGGGTGCCGGCCACACCGCGTCGACCAGCGGTGTAGAGCGAATCCTCCACCGCGACGTCATCATTAATCAGCACCTGCCGCACCTCGATATCGTCCAGCTCTGCGAGCTCGGCGGCGGTATCGAAATTGAGCACATCGCCGGTGTAGTTCTTCACCAAATACACCACACCTGCCCCGCGGTTGGCTTCCACGGTGGCGGCCTGGATGGGGTCCGGGGTGGGCGAGGTAAATACCGCGCCGGGCACGGCGGCATCCAGCATGCCGGTGCCCACGAATCCGGCGTGGAGCGGCTCATGCCCCGAGCCGCCACCGGAGATCAGCCCGACCTTGCCCTCCTCCTTGCGCGTGGCAGCGGAGCGGGACACAAATAACGGCTCGGTGTGCATCTGCACGTGCTCGGAGTGTGCTGCGGCGAATCCGGCGATGGACTCGGCGACATAATCATGGGGATCATTCATCAATTTCTTCATCTGACACCCTCCCTCTGGGGCTCGACGGTGAATGGAGTGACGCGAGTAGGTAGCCCTGTCATCCCCCAGCGTAGCGGAATCTGCCGTACCGACACCGCCGCCGTTTTTCGCCCCTCTTTATGGGGTGACCTGCATTGCTCCCCTACCCTACGGGAGCGTAGAATTACTCCGTCGCGCCGCTGTTCAGCTCTGGCAGGAGGGGCACCAAAATAGATTGCGCCCCTCCACGGGCCGGCTCGCCACGGGCCCGCCGCACACCAGACAATCCTGATCGGCGCGACGGTAGACATAGACCTCGCCGCCGTGCGCATCCTCCCGTGCCGGCCGCCGCATGGCCTCGGGGGTGTGGGCGGGCAGCACGGTGTCGATCCAGCCCTTCTCTTCCCCATCGCGCATGAGCTGGCAGAGATCCTGCGCAATGGCCTCCCGCTGCGGCGCCGTGAGCTCGCGGCCCGGGGTAAAGGGGTCGATTCCCTGCCGGAAGAGCACCTCGGCGCGGTAGATATTGCCCACCCCGGCATAGTATTTCTGGTCCATTAGCAGCGAGGCGATACTGCGGCGCGAGCGGGCGACGCGGCCCGCAAGCTCCTCCCAATCGGAGTCCGCGCGCAAGGGATCAGCCCCCAGCCGGGCAATCGCCGCGGCCTGCTCCTCGGCGGTGATGAGCCGGCACCACTGGGGGCCGCGGAGCGTGGCGGCGATCTCCTCGTGCGCGATGCGCAGCCGAATCTGTCCCCAATCAGCCTCGGGGGATTCGAAGTGGAACTTACCGATGAGCCCGAGGTGAATATGCACGATCGAGTCCGGCTGCGGGGCGTCGATGTGGATGAAGAGGTGTTTTCCCCAGGCATCCGCGCGCTCGAAGCGGTGGCCGTCGAGCTGCGCCGCGGCGGCGGCAAAGCGCCCCTGGGGCGAGCTGACCTGCACTCTCCGCTCGGCAAAATGCTGGTTGAGCTGACGGGCGAGACGGTGAATCACATGACCTTCGGGCATGGTGTTCTAGTCTAGGCCGCTCCCTGCCGCACAGTGGCCTCCGCGCGGCAGGAGGCGCCGGACGGAGCGCATGGGCCATACTAAAAGGCATGTCAGCAGCTTCGCGTTCTACCGACTCCTCCCCCACCGCGGCGCCGATGCATCTTTCCCAGCGCGGCGAGGTGGCACCGTTTATCGTGATGGATATTCTCGCCCGCGCCCTGCAGCGCCGCCAGACACACGGCGATGCGCTGCTTTTATGCGTGGGCCAGCCCTCCACCCCTGCGCCCAGCCCCGTGCTGGAGCAGGCCGAGTCGGCGGTGCGTCAGGACATCCTCGGCTACACGGCCGCCAGCGGCACGCCGGAGCTCAAGGAGGCGATCGCCGACTACTATCAGCGCCGCTATGCGGTGCCGGTGGATCCGGAACGTATTCTCATCACCACCGGCTCCTCGGGCGGGTTCACCTCGCTCTTTCTCGCCGTCTGCGACCCCGGCGATGAGGTGGTGCTGGCCCGCCCGGGCTATCCCGCCTATCGCAATGTGCTCTCCGCGCTCGGGGTGCGCATGGTGGAGATCGACGTTAGCGATGCCGAACACGCCTTTCAGCTGCGCGTTGAGGATCTGCAGGCCCTGCCGCGGCTGCCGCGGGCGGTGATTGTGACCTCGCCCTCCAACCCCAGTGGCACGGTGATCGATCCGGCAGAGTTGCGTCGTCTAGCGCAGTGGTGCGATACGCACGGCGTGGTACTGATCTCCGACGAGATCTACCACGGCATCAGCTATGGTGCCGAGTGCCGCAGCGCCGCCGAGTTTTCTGAACGGGCGGTCATTGTGGGCAGTGTGAGTAAGTATTTCTCCATGACCGGCTGGCGGGTCGGATGGCTCATCGTGCCACCGGAGCTGGTGGGGGTGCTCGATCGCCTTCACGCCAATTTCACGGTCTGTCCGCCGGCGATCTCGCAGCAGGCCGCCCTGCGCGCGTTTGACGACGCCGCCCTGGAGAAACTCGACGCGCATGTGCAGCGCTATGCCCGCAATCGGGAGATCCTCATGGAGCGACTGCCCGCGCTGGGCTTGAAGAATATCGCGCCCGCGGATGGCGCCTTCTACTGCTATGTGGATGTCTCCTCGATCACCGAGGATTCCTTCCGCTTCGCCCATGAGCTACTCGACGCCACGGGAGTGGCGGTGGCGCCCGGGGTGGACTTCGACGCCGTGCACGGGCACCGCTGGATTCGGCTGAGCTATGCCTGCGATACCGCCGATGTGGTGGCCGCCTGTGATCGCCTAGAGGCCTATATTCGAGACTAAAAACTATCGACAAACAGAAATTAAACTATGCCTTTACCAGCGGGTTTACTGCTGTTTTATGCAATTGTTCCGCAACGGCGGTAGTATCTCAGGGTAACCGTAGCGGCGGCCGTGAGAGAGAATGCAGGCCGCCACAGGGCCTCACTCCGACCGCTGCCACTACGTCAGTTGTCGCCCCCTTTACGCTCTTATCTCAAGTGAGGTTGCTCTATGCTTTCACCCGCCATTGGCTTCGACCGATCCGCGTATATCCAGATGCAATCTGAGCACATTAAGGAGCGCCGGGAGAGTCTCGGCGGACGCCTCTACCTGGAGATGGGAGGCAAACTCTTCGACGATATGCACGCCTCCCGTGTGCTGCCGGGCTTTACCCCCGACAATAAGATCGCGATGCTCGAGAATATCAAGGATGATGTCGAGATCATGGTCTGCATCAACGCCAAGGATCTGGAACGCGGTAAAATGCGCGCCGACCTTGGCATTTCTTATGAGGATGATGTGCTGCGCTTGGTGGATGTCTTCCGCGCGCGCGGCTTCCTCGTGGATAACGTGGTGATGACCCAGTGCGAGGAGGGCAATAAGCATGCCACCGCCTTCCAGGACAAGCTCACCCGCCTGGGCCTGAAGGTCACCCGCCACTTCGTGATCGAGGGCTATCCCGCCGATACCGAGCACATCGTCTCCGAGAATGGCCTCGGCCGCAATGAGTACGCCGAGACCAGCCGCGATCTCATTATCGTCACCGCGCCCGGCCCCGGTTCGGGCAAGCTGGCTACCTGCCTCTCGCAGATCTATCACGAGCACGTGCGCGGCATTGATGTGGGCTATGCCAAGTTCGAGACCTTCCCCATCTGGAATATCCCGCTGGATCACCCGGTGAACGCCGCCTATGAGGCCGCCACCGCCGATCTGGATGATGTGAACATGATCGACCCCTTCCACCTGGCGGCCTATGGCAGCCAAGCGGTGAACTATAACCGCGATGTGGAAGTATTCCCGCTGCTCAAGCACCTCCTGGAGAAGATTTCCGGGCATTCGCCCTATGAGTCCCCCACCGACATGGGCGTGAACATGGTGGGTAATTGCATCAGCGATGATGAGGTGTGCCGCGAGGCCGCCAAGCAGGAGATCATCCGGCGCTACTACAAGGCGCTGGTGGAAGAGAAGAAGAACCAGAAGGCGCCGTTGGAATCCGGCCGCATTCGCCTGCTCATGGGCAAGCAGGGCATTCACGAAACTGATCGCCCCGTGATCGAGCCGGCGCGCGCCATCGCCGAGGAGACCGGCCAGCCCGGCAGCGCCATCAAGCTCAATGATGGCGAGATCATCACCGGCAAAACCTCCGCTTTGCTCGGCTGCTCGGCGGCCATGCTGCTCAACGCGCTGAAGTATCTGGCTGGTATCGAGCCGGATGTGGACCTGTTGGCGCCCAGCTCCATCACGCCCATCCAGACCCTCAAGATCGAGCAGCTGGGCAGTAGCAACCCGCGGCTGCACACCGATGAGGTGCTCATCGCCCTGAGCGTTTCGGCGGATCATGACCCCAATGCCCGCCGCGCCCTCGAGGAGCTGCACAACCTGCGTGGCCTCGACGTGCACACCACCACCATTCTCGGCTCGGTGGATGAGGGGATCTTCCGCAACCTGGATATTCAGGTGACCTCCGATCCGGTGTATCAGAAGAAGCTGCTCTTCCGGAAGTAACACCGAATACGCAGAAGGCGGTGATCGTGGCGCTAGATGTGCGCCCGCACCGCCTTTTCGCCTGTGGCGGCCGCCTGGCCCAAGGTGATGGGCTCGAGCTCGCGGTTATGATCCCATACCGTGTCTGCCTCCCCAGCCGGGTAGGAGGTCACGGTATCGCTGGCCGGTTCATAGGTGACCAAGGCCAAAAGATCCGAAGAGGTTTGTTCGCATACCGCCCAGCTATAGCAGGTATTATTCATCCAGCCATCCTCAGCATCATCATTGGACTGAATCGCTGGGGTGGGCGTGATCGAGCGCAGCGTGGGGCCATCATCGAGGGTGGTTTGGTTGTGCAGGGCCCGCAGATAGAAACGACCGGCATTGATATCAAAAGGTTCCATAGCCCCTCATTCTAGAACACTGTTCACCGCTGCCCCGCCCTGTTGCGCTGCCCGCCGCGGTGGTTAGGAACTGGCCGCCGCGCCGGAATAGGATCAACATATGCTCTCGAAGATCCTGCTCTACTACAAGTTCCAGCCCATCGCCGATCCCAAGGCCGTGATGCTGTGGCAGCGCGACCTCTGCGAGTCCCTCGGGCTGCGCGGCCGCATTCTGATCTCCGAGCACGGCATCAACGGCACCGTCGGTGGGCCGATGGATGCCTGCAAGAAATATGCCCGTAAAACCCGCGAATACTTCAAGCCCATGGAGTTCAAATGGTCAGAGGGCGGGGCCGAGGATTTCCCGAAGCTCTCCGTGAAGGTTCGCGATGAGATCGTGTCCTTCGGCGCGCCGGGCGAGCTGAAGGTGAATGACGAGGGCGTGATCGGCGGCGGCGTGCACCTCAAGCCCGAGGAAGTCAATGAGCTGGTGGAGCGGCGCGGCGAGGAGGTGGTGTTCTTCGACGGGCGCAATGCCATGGAGGCGCAGATCGGCAAGTTCAAAAACGCCGTGGTGCCGGATGTCTCCACCACCCACGACTTCATTGCGGAGCTCGAGTCCGGCAAATATGACTGGATGAAGGACAAGCCGGTGGTGTCCTATTGCACCGGTGGTATCCGCTGCGAGGTGCTGTCCAGCCTGATGAAAAACCGGGGCTTCGAGGAGGTCTATCAGATCGATGGCGGCATCGTCCGCTATGGCGAGAAATACGGTAATGCCGGGCTCTGGGAAGGCTCGCTCTACGTCTTTGATAAGCGCATGCACATGGAGTTTGAGGGCGGCGAGTTCACCCAGCTGGGGCATTGCGCCCATTGTGGTGCGGCCACGAATGACTTCCACAACTGCCGCAACCAGGCCTGCCGCAAGCAGACACTGATGTGCACAGAGTGCGCGGATTCCGTGGGGCATTGCGGCGATGCGGGCTGCGCCGAGATCGCTGCCGCCGCTAGTGGTGACCGTTAACGAACATCCAGCCGAAACCCGTCATCCACGCCAAGGAGGCGGGGATGAGCACCCAGATGATGGCGAGCCACGGCCGCCACGCCCCATAGCGGGCCCAGGTGCGATAGGTGATCCAAAAAGCGCCGAAGGTGCCGGCTAGGGCCACGCCGAGGGGCACCAGCGAGAACAGGATCTCGTAGCCGCGGCTGCAGATCCACGTCGAGAGCCCAGCCTCGCAGATCGGCCCGCCTTGGGCGCGGGAGATGAGCGCGATCACCAGTCCGGTGAGGACGGTGAGCAGGGGTATCACCAGCGCATAGGCGATGGCCCTGCGCGAGGAGCGGCGGCTGTGCTCGAACCACGCCAGTGGGTCGCGCTCGAATTCCTCGCGGGAGGGGCCGCGGCGCGTGGTGGAGACCCGATCCACGGTGGGATCGAAATACTGTCCCTCGGGCAGGCCGGCGGCGGGCATGGGGCCGACCGCAGACTCCGGCCGCGGCGGGCGCGGATCGTCCTCAGACTCGGATTGCATGGCTTCTCACCCCTATAGCTCTGCCTCATCGCGATTCATCGGGCTATGTATCCAGCCCTTTCTTCGCCACCCTACTCGCCGCCCCGCATCGTGGGTAGGCCCCAGCATGTGGCGCTGCGGTGCTAGTGAGGGCGGGGGCGTAGTACTAGCTCAGTGGGTTGCGCGTCCATCGGCGTGGTAATCACCTGCACCACCGCGCGCGCCACAGTCTCCGCGGTCAGGAACTGGTGCGGATCATAGTCACCGCCCTCATAGGCCACGATGTTGCGCTGCATCCGAGTATCGATGCGGCCCGGGTGGATCGAGGAGACGCGGATGCCGGGCTCCTCCTCGCGCAGCCCATCGCACCAGGCGCGGGCCGCGAACTTGGCGGCGGCATAGCTGCCCCATTCGGGCTTGACCCGGAAACCGGCCCCCGAGTTGAGATACACCATGGTGCCCTGGGCGGCGCGCAGCGCAGGAAGCAGCCGATTCGTCAGCGCTACGGGGCCGTGCAGATTGACGTTGAAGGAATCCTGCCATTCCTGGCTGCTGGCGTCCTCGATGCGGTTGAGCTGGCAGTATCCGGCGCAGTGGATGAGCGCATCGAGGCTAGGGATAGCGGGCACCGCCGAGAGATCAGGCTCGGGGGAGGCGAAATCGAGGCGGAACCAGGTGGCCTGAGAGACGGCAGCCCGGGTCTTGTCCGTGGCGGGTGACTCGCTGCGATAGCTGGCATAGACCACCCAGCCGGCGTCGATAAGCTGCTCGGCGATCTCGCGCCCCACTCCCCCACTGGCGCCGGTTATGAGTGCTGTGCGCATATGTGCGTGTCTCCTATGCGTAGTCTGTGCCCCTTGAGGGGCGGGTTGAGGTTGTGGTCGGGTAGATCATCACCGGCACCCGCGCGTGTTTGAGCACGGCCGAGGTGTGGGAGCCCATGAATACCCGCGCGATGGGGTTGCTATCTTCCGAGCCCACCACGAGCAGATCTGATTTTTTCCACTTCACCGCGTCCATGGCCTCGGACCAGCCACTGCCGGTAGCTAATTCCGTTTCCACCTGCAGCTCGGGCCGATGCTTGACGACGCTATCTCGCGCCCGATCAAGATTGGCCAGCGCATGTTCCCGGGCGTCATCAGCCAGCACAGACTCGAGCTTGCTATTCGTGGACTTCAGCGCATTGCCCACGCGATCGGGCACGAAGGCCACGATCCGCAGCGGCACGGAGTAGGTCTCGGCCACTGCGGCGGCATGGTCGAAGACGGCGGCGCTGCCGGCCTCTTCGGTGAGCGCGCAGGAGACCCGGTTCACGCCCTTCTTGCCCAGCTTCACCTCGCGCGGGATCAAACCCAAGGGATAGGGGGAGGCGTGCAGCAGCGCATCGGCGGTGGTGCCGGCCAAATAGCGGCCCTTGGGGGCAGCCTGGGCGGGGCCCAGCAGGATGATATCGGCGTGGAAGTCCTCGGCGGCCTGGGTGAGCAGATGCGGCTCGGAGGAGCCATCGGCGAAGACGGCTAGCTTGCTATCGAAGCAGTCTGCGTCCACGCCGGCGTCGAGCAGCGCGGCGGTCACCACGTCGCGACTGGCCTCCTCCTGCTTCTTCAACCACTTCTTATACTTTCCTCCCAGTTTGGATAGGGAGGTTTGGGGCCAGGGGCGGGTAAAGGCCAGGATGGCGCGGACGGTGATGGGCCCAGAGCGGTGCAGCCATGCGACGGCATCGAGAATTTCGCTATTGGCGGCGTCGGGCTGCCACGCTATCAATACGCGGAGGCGAGAATCGGACATAAGTGTCTCTGCATGAGCGGCGAGGGCGGGGCCGAGCGCTGCTCATGCGCTCAACTTTCATCTGGGCGGACAAAGGAACGGGGGCGGGCACGCCCCGAGGCTAGTTATTTATCGCCGTTGCGGGTTTGGGCGGTATAGCGCTCGGCGAGGCGATTGATAATCGGCACGATCTCTTCGATGGCGGCGATCTCCTCATCCTCGAGGGTGCTAAACATATCAGCCAGCTGGGCGATACGTTCCTCGCCGACCCGCTCGAGTTCCACAGCGCCCTGCTCGGTCAGCTGCACGCGTACGCCGCGGCGGTCATTATTATCGCGGACGCGCTCCACCAGGCCGCGGGATTCGAGCTGGTGCAAGGCATTAGAGGCGGTGGGCATGCGAATGCCCTCGCGCTTGGCTAGTTCGCTGATACGCGCCGCTCCATCGGACTTCAGGCGAGACAGGATGGTTAGCTGCGGTCCGGTGAGATCGGAGCGCTCTGCAAGCCGGAAATAGGTGACGTAGAGCTGCGTGAGCGCGGGCCGTGCATTCCGGGCGAGTTCAAAATAAGGTTGCGCGTTCATAGTCCATATTCTATGGCGCGAAACAGTACTGTCCTAAAAATTGTTTAGGTGGAAAAGTATTTCAGCAGGTGGGTGTGCTCTTTGGGGGTAGGTGTCTGTCCGTGGAAGACAGGAGAATACAGTGCGGCCACGGACATCACCGCGTGGAAAATGTCCGTGGCCGTGGCCACTTGGGCGCTGCGTATGCGCCCAGGGTGGGATTTAGTCGCCGGCGATGAAGCGTTCGAGACGGGCGCGGGCCTCGTCGTCGCCGAGCTGCTGCGGCGGGGACTTCATCAGATAGGAGGAGGCGGCGTCGATCGGGCCGCCAATGCCGCGGTCGAGGGCAATCTTCGCCGCGCGCAGGGCGTCAATAATAATGCCCGCGGAGTTCGGGGAGTCCCACACCTCGAGCTTGTACTCGAGGTTCAGCGGCACCTCGCCGAAGGCCTTGCCCTCGAGGCGCACATAGGCCCATTTGCGGTCATCCAGCCAGCCCACATAGTCGGAGGGGCCGATGTGCACATTGCGATCATCCACCTTGCCCGCCAAGGGGGAGGTCTTCAGGTTGGAGGTGACGGCCTGGGTCTTGGAGATCTTCTTGGACTCCAGGCGCTCGCGCTCGAGCATGTTCTTGAAGTCCATATTGCCGCCGACATTGAGCTGCATGGTGCGCTCGAGGCGCACGCCGCGGTCCTCGAAGAGCTTGGCCATCACGCGGTGGGTGATGGTCGCGCCCACCTGGGACTTGATGTCATCGCCGACGATCGGCACCCCGGCGGCGCGGAACTTCTCGGCCCACTCGGGATCGGAGGCGATGAACACCGGCAGGGCGTTGACGAAGGCGCAGCCGGCGTCGATCGCGGCCTGGGCGTAGAACTTATCGGCCTCCTCGCTACCCACGGGCAGATAACTGACCACCACATCCACCTGGGCGTCCTTGAGGGCCTGCACCACATCCACCGGCTCCTCTTCGGACTCGGTGATGGTCTGCTGATAGTAGCGGCCGAGGCCGTCGTGGGTGGGGCCGCGCTGGACCGTCACGCCGAGATGCGGCAGCTGCGCAATCTGGATGGTGCAGTTCTCGGATGCGCGGGTGGCCTCGGAGAGATCGAGCCCCACCTTGGCGGCATCCACGTCGAAGGCTGCGGCGAATGTGACGTCCTTGACGTGATAGTCGCCGAAGCGCACGTGCATCAGGCCGGGAACGTCATCGCTATCGCGGGCGTCCTTATAAAACTCGACGCCTTCGATCAGCGAGGTGGCGCAGTTACCAACTCCAACGATGGCAACACGGATTTCTCCGCTCATGGGCAAACTCCTTCAAACAAACTTGTACCGCCGCGACACCTCCCACGGGTGGGGGCGC
This sequence comes from Corynebacterium sp. TAE3-ERU30, assembly GCF_019209925.1. NCBI lineage: Bacteria > Bacillati > Actinomycetota > Actinomycetes > Mycobacteriales > Corynebacteriaceae > Corynebacterium > Corynebacterium sp. TAE3-ERU30. Next base: position 481,232 of record NZ_JAHUTO010000003.1, read on the forward strand.
GCACCGCGGCGGGCGAGCACGTCCGCAGTAATGGGGCTCACTCCTGGGACGCGCAACAATCGTGATTCCTCAGAATCTAGCCCGCGTTTTTGGCCCAGTGCAGGCGCTCAATCGATACAGAACCGCAGTGAACCGATTAAGTTGTGAGCACAGACACAGTATTATCGCCGCGGGCGCCGCTGCTGCGGGGATAGCTAGACTGGCCGCGTGGTTGAATATCGCAATATCGTGAGTCACGAGTGGCACCGCCGCCACACCTTGCGCCTGTATAGCCAAGGGGTGGTCACGCGCGCGGAGATCTGCGAGTGCGATTTCTTGCTGCGAACGGCGGCCGAGTTTCATGGCTCGCCCTCGTCGCGGGACTGCCCGGTATGTTCCTCGCAGAACATGCGGGACGTGCTGTGGATTTATGGCGATGAGGTGGGCCGGGCAGCCGGTTCCGCCCGCAGCGAGGAAGAGATCGCGCAGTTGGTCTCCGCTGGCAAGCTTTTCGACGTCCACCGCGTGGAGGTCTGTCCTGATTGTCATTGGAATCACCTGTTGGCGACAATGGTTGTTTCCCCTCGTACCCGCTATGCTTAACCGATTAGTTAGTTTGTTTGGGCAGGTCGCCGGCCGTCGCTCGCCCGAACGCCGCAATTTCACCCATGGAGATTGGAAGCAACAGTCGTGACTGAACACACCGTGACCGTAGAAGAGAGCGAGGAGAAGACCCGTAACCCGTGGGTCTGGCGCTCGATCCTCATCGCAGTGGTGTTAATTATCCTCGCTCCCTTCGTGGCATTCATGATCGCCTATCTGCTTGTGGATGTTCCGAAGGCCGACCAGCTTGTGAATAAGCAGGTGACGGAGATTTATGCCGGGGATGATGAGACGCAGCTAGCGCGCATCGTGCCCCCGGAGGGTAACCGTGTGGTGGTGCCGCTCTCGGAGATTCCGGAGTCCATGAAGGACGCCACTCTGGCCGCCGAGGATCGCGAGTTTTATACCAATCCCGGCTTTTCCATTACCGGCTTCGGTCGCGCGATTATCGGCCAGCTCACCGGTGATGGCTCCAAGGGCGGCGGCTCCACCATCACGCAGCAGTATGTGAAGATCGCCGTGGTGGGAAATGAACGCTCCTATGAGCGCAAGCTCAAGGAGCTCGTCTACTCCGCCAAGATGGCCAATGAGTGGTCCAAGGAGCAGGTGTTGGAGTCTTATCTGAACACCATCTACTTGGGCCGCAATGCCTATGGTGTGGCCGCGGCCTCCCAGGCCTATTTCGCCAAGGACTTCACGGACCTTACCCCCGAAGAGTCCGCGCTCTTGGCCGCCGCCATTCAGCGCCCCTCCACCCTCGATCCCTGGAATAACCGGGCCGAGGCGGAGCAGCGCTGGAACTATGTGATGGATGGCATGGTGGAGATCGGTGCCATGAGCCCTGGGGCCCGCGCGGAGGCGCGCTTCCCCGAGGTGATTGACCCCGCCACCGTGCAGTCCAATACCGAGGCCACCGGCACCAATGGTTTGATTAAGGATCGCGTGCTCGCCGAGCTCCAAGGCGTGGGCATCAGCGAGCAGGATGTGCAGACCCGCGGCCTGCGGGTGACCACCACCATCGATACCGATGCGCAGAATGCGGCCCAGGCGGCGGTGGAGAACAACATGCAGGGCGAGCCGGAGAACCTGCGCACCGCAGTGGTCTCCATTAACCCCAAGACCGGTGGTGTCTCCGCCTACTATGGCGGCGAGGACCCGGCCGGCTGGGACTATGCCATTGCCCCGCTGCAGACCGGTTCGACCTTCAAGATCTTCGCTCTCGCGGCGGCCTTGGAGCAGGGCATTCCGCTCTCCCAGTACTACAGCTCCGCCCCAGTACAGACCGGTGATGTCACGGTGACCAACTCTGAGGGGCAAAGCTGCGGTACCTGTACCATCGCCCAGGCGCTGAAGCAGTCGCTGAATACTTCCTTCATCCGCCTCCAGGATGATCTGAAGAATGGCCCCGATGACACCGCCGCCATGGCGCACCGCTTGGGCGTGGCGGAGTCCCTGCCGGGGCTGCCGCACACCCTGAAGGAAGAGAATGGCCATAGCCAGCTGGGTGTGGTTCTGGGCCAATACCAGTCCCGCCCCTTCGACCTGGCTGTCGCCTTGGCCACCCTCGCCAATGAGGGCGTGTACAACAAGACGCACTTCGTGCAGAAGGTTGTGACCAATGATGGCGAGGTGCTCTACGAGCACGAGGGTGAAAGCGAGCGCATCGTGGACGAGGAAGTGGCGAACTCGGTGATCCATGCGATGAAGCCGATCGCCGCCTACTCCCGCGGCCACGCCCTGAATGGTCGTGAGTCCGCCGCCAAGACCGGTACCGCCCAGCTGGGCGATACGGGCCAGAACAAGGATGCGTGGATGATCGGCGCCACCCCGCAGCTCTCCACCGCCGTGTGGGTGGGCACCGATGATGGCCAGCCGCTGCTGAACCTTTATGGCGGCAAGATCTGGGGCTCGGGCCTGCCCAGCGATATCTGGAAGTCCACCATGGATGCCGCGCTGGCCAATGCCGACTACGAGAGCTTCCCGGTTCCGACCTCCAACCTGGGCTATGTGGCGCCGCCCGCACCGCCGGCGCCCGCCACCCCGGTGGCACCGCCCGAGCCCACCACCACGGAGCCGACGGAGACCTCCGAGCCTGCTGAGCCCGCCGAGCCGGAACTGCCGGAGATCCCGGATGTGCCGCTGCCGGCCCCGGCTCCCCCAGCGGAGCCAGCGCAACCGGCGCAGCCCGCACTCCCGAACTTGGGTGATTTGCTGCCGGGCTAGCACCGCGCTCAGCGACGCCTGCTCGCCTTATCGAATCCCCGCTCCCCCACATGCGCAGCCACACTGCACCTGGGAGCGGGGATTCGTGCATCTGGCAGCTAAGCTAAGAACCATGAGTTCCACCACCATCATGATCCTCACGATGGCGAGCGTGTTCATCGGCGCTTGCTGCTTCGGCGGCGGCTACGCGGCCAAGTCCTATGGCAAGAGCAACAAAGCCGTGGTCTCCTGGATTATCGGCGCCTTCTTCTTCGTGCTCCTCGTCCCCCTCATCTTCGCCGTGTTTATGGCAACCGGATTCATTGGTGATGCCGCCATGAACTGAGCCGCAGCTGCCCGACAGGGTTAGTGGGCAGCGAGTGGGCGTCGATAAGCGACCGCCGCCGCGGGGTAGGCAATTGAAAGAGAGCAGGTAGATGGTGTACCTTGAAAAGGTTGCTTGACGCAACGACCCTCCTGCCACGTCCACGATGGGCGCGGCCGAACCACAATTACTAGACCATAGGAGGTGATGAGGTCCGTGCGTCAATACGAACTCATGATCATTCTCGATCCCTCGCAGGATGAACGCACCGTAGCCCCGTCCCTAGATAAGTTCCTTGAGACTGTTCGCAAGGAAAACGGCACCGTTGACAAGGTGGACATTCGCCCGAAGCGTCGTCTGGCTTATCCGATCAACAAGAAGGAAGAGGGCATCTACGTGGTCCTTAACCTGACCTGTGAGTCGGAGACTGTCGTCGAGCTCGACCGCAAGCTGAACCTCAGCGACACGGTTCTGCGCACCAAGGTGCTGCGCACCGATCGCTAATCAGGAACACTGGTAGTAACACCAACCAACGAGCTCCTAAGGAGTCCTGAGACCATGGCACAAGGCGATACCCCGATCACGATTGTTGGCAACCTCGTTGCCGACCCCGAACTGCGTTTTACCCCCTCGGGTGCCGCAGTGGCTAACTTCCGTGTGGCCTCCACTCCGCGACGCTATAACTCGCAGACCGGACAGTGGGAGGACGGCGAGGCGCTGTTCTTGCAGTGCAATGTGTGGCGCCAGGCGGCGGAGAACGTCGCCGAGTCGCTGACTAAAGGTATGCGCGTGATCGTTAATGGTCGGCTCCGCCAGCGCACCTTCGACACCCGCGAGGGAGAACGCCGCACCGTCTTCGAAGTCGAAGTCGATGAGGTGGGCCCCTCGCTGAAGTACGCTACGGCCTCCGTGAACCGCGTGCAGCGCGGCCAGGGTGGTCAAGGCGGCCAAGGCGGTGGCTTTGGTGGCGCTAACTCTGGCGGTGGCCAGGGCGGATTTGGTGGCGGCCAAGGCGGTGGAAACCGCGGTCAAAGCCAAGGTGGTTTTGGTGGCTATCAGCAACAGTCGCAGAACGACGTCCAGAACGATGACCCGTGGAACTCGGCACCCCCTGCGGGTGGGTTCCAGGGCGATGATGACGACCCGCCATTCTGATCGGCGAGTCCGATGCGCCCGCACGCGGGCATCGGGACCTAATGCGAATACACAACCACTTTTCATTCTTTTCATAAGCGAAAGGCAGGGATCATGAAGCTGATCCTTACGGCTGCCGTAGAGAACCTCGGTGTCCCCGGTGACATCGTCGAGGTGAAGGACGGCTACGGACGTAACTACCTGCTTCCCCGCGGTATGGCCATTGTGGCAACCCGTGGTGCAGAGAAGCAGATCGAAGACATCAAGCGTGTGCGCTCCGAGCGCCAGATCCAGAGCCTGGATCATGCACGCGAGGTCAAGGAGCAGATCGAGGCCCTTGACAACATCACTGTGACCATGCGTACCTCCAGCAAGGGCAAGCTCTTCGGCTCTGTCCAGGCTGGCGACATCGTTAAGGCGATCGAGGCCGCTGGCGGCCCCAAGATCGAGAAGCAGACCATCACCGTGCCGAAGGGTCTCGTCAAGAGCACCGGCGGCTACCAGGTGATTGCTCAGCTGCACGATGACATCAGTGCAAAGGTGAACTTCAAGGTCGTCGCCGCGTAATCTACGCGCACTAGACGGCGGGTCTCACGCATAGAGGAGACCCCAACGACAACAGCGCACCAGGGCCTCTGGTGGGGACACGCTCCCCGCTGGGGGCCCTTGGTGTGTCTCGGGTGGCTCGGTGTATCTCGCGGCGAGGCGGCGCTCTCTGTGGCGCTGCGGGGGTCGGTGTGGCTCGCTCAACCGGAAGCGGGTGGGAGAAGCGCTGTGGCGAATCTCTCGCCTCCTCACGGGCGGTGGTGGGGTGCCCGGCATCGAGCCGGAGGCCTCGGTCGAGGGCCTCCATCAGTCGAGTTATGCACAATCCACAGCCATGTCTGTGGACAAGTGCGATCGTACTGTGCATAGCGTGTGTATGAGTGGTGCATATGGCCCTGGGAGCGGGGGCGACTGGTCCTTCGAGAGGGGGTGCTCGGCGGGTGTGAAGGTGACGATCCGGTGACGTCGAAACTGAGTGTCACTAGCGAAATACCATCTGAGCTGCACAGATATATAAAACCGCAGGTAAACACCACCTAAGCGGCAGGTGAGCAGGAGTTTTAGCTGCTATTTACCTCGCGTACACAGAGTTATCCACAGCGCCCTGTGCATAACTACTCCGCAGAGTGTGAAGAATCTCTCCCCCGCAGCCCAGAACGCGCGGAGTTATGCACAGGCGCGGCCCTTGGTGTGGAGCATGCCGAGCGCCGCGCGTACTGTTCCCCTCGTGGCGTGGAGCGGGCTCCTGTGCCCTAGCTCCGACGACACGCTCAGGGGTGGATAGAATCGAGGTCTGGCATCTCCCGCACCGCGGGTGTGTCCAGGCTGAGTATTGGCGACAGCGAAGGAGCTGAGAGACGTGGCAGGTAGCGCGAACTTTGATGACAACGCCTTCCCGCCGGATCCCGCCAAGGGCGGAGGCGGGCAGGATGCCAGCTACTCCCCCAGTCCGGATCGGCCGGAGGGTTTTCCCGCCGAGGCCATCAGTGATTTTCCCTCGGCGCCCGAGTTTGCGCCCAGTAGCTTCGATGACTCCGCCCCCAGCTATAACCACGCCGGCCCCAACCAGGGTCGATTCGCCCCGCAGCGCAGCGCGGGCCGGGGGCGTGTCGACGACGCCACCCCGCGGGACTATGCCCGGCAATTGCCGCATGACCGCGAGGCGGAGCAGGGCGTGTTGGGGGCGATGCTCATTGCGCCGACGGTGGTCACCGATATCGTCGAGGAGCTCAACCCCGAGGACTTCTATGCGCCGCAGCATCAACTGATCTATCGCGCCATTTTGGATCTCTACGCGGACAATAAGCAGATCGACACCTTCATCGTCCGCGATCGTTTGCACCGCCACGGCGATCTGGAGCGGGCCGGAGGCCCCTCCTATCTGGTCACCCTGGCCGAGGTGGTGCCCACCCCTGCCAACGCCCCCTACTACGCGGAGATCGTCTCTGAGAAGGCCGTGCTGCGCCGTTTGGTCTCGGCGGGTACGCGCATCGTCCAGCTGGGCTATGAGGCGGCCGGCGATACCGAGATCGAGGTCATGATCGATCTGGCGCAGCAAGAGGTATTCCAGATCGCGCAGAAGAAGACCGTCACCGATTATGCGGTGTTGGATGATCTGCTGCAGCCGGTGATGGATGAGCTGGATGAGATCGCCCAAAACGGCGGGCTGTCCACCGGCGTGCCCACCGGGTTTATTGATCTCGACCGCATCACCAATGGCTTGCACGCCGGCCAGATGATCATTGTGGCGGCCCGACCTGGTGTGGGTAAATCCACCATCGCCCTAGACTTCATGCGCTCCTGTTCGATCAAGCACAATATGGCTTCGGTGCTCTTCTCGCTCGAGATGTCCAAGTCCGAGATCGTCATGCGTCTGCTCTCTGCCGAGGCGGAGGTGAAGCTCTCCGATATGCGCTCGGGCACCATGTCCGATGATGACTGGGCGCGTATCGCGCAGCGGGCCGGGGAACTCAGCGAGGCACCGCTGTTTATCGATGACTCCCCGAACCTGACGATGATGGAGATCCGCTCGAAGGCCCGCCAGCTCAAGGACAAGCATGATCTGCAATTGATCGTGGTGGACTACCTGCAGCTGATGAGCTCCGGCAAGAAGGTGGAGTCCCGCCAGCAAGAGGTGTCCGAATTCTCCCGCCAGCTCAAATTGTTGGCCAAGGAGCTAGAGGTGCCGCTGGTGGCGGTGGCCCAGCTCAACCGTGGCCCCGAGTCGCGCACGGATAAGCGCCCCCAGCTGGCGGATCTGCGTGAGTCCGGATCCTTGGAGCAGGACGCCGATATGGTGATGCTGCTCTACCGCCCCGACTCCCAAGACCTCGAGGATGTGCGCGCCGGCGAGGCAGATATCATCCTGGCGAAGCACCGTGGTGGCCCCATCGGCACCGTCGAGGTCGCCCACCAGCTGCACTACTCGCGCTTCAAGGACTTGGCCCGCGCCTAAACGCGGGCGGTGCCGCCTAGCGTTCTTCGCGGGCGGCAATCACACTATCGATGGCTTCCGACAGCGGCTGATAGTGGTTGAGCAGCCGCTCCACGGCCTCCTCGCCATTGCCCTCGGCGATGGCATCCACGATGCCCTGGTGGGCGGTGGCGAGCGGCTGGCTGCTGGGATCCGACTCGAACACGGGGTGCTCGCCGAAGCGTTCCGCTACGGCCTCCAGCAGCGAGAAATACACATTCAAGATGGCGTCGTTCAGCTGCTTCAGCGTGCGCGAACGCAGCGGGGCGAAGAGCTGGTTGTGGAAGCGATAATCCAACTCCACGGTGGAAGAGCCGGCGCGCTCGGCCGCGGCCATCTCCTCCACCGTGTCCTGCAATTGCGCGATCAGCGTCTGCTTCGCGGCGTCGTCCTCGGCCACATAGTTCATCACGATGGGCAGGAAGGCCACCTCGAGGCCGCGGCGCAGCGTGATGATGTCCTTGGCCTCGTTGCCGCCGGAATTGAGCGAGAGCATGCCCTGGAAGATCAGCGCCGGAGTCAGCGGGGCCAGAGGATTGCCCGCGACGAAGGTGCCGGTGCCGCGGCGCACCTCCACCATGCCCACGGCCTCCATCACCTTGATGGCCTCGCGAATGGAGTTGCGGGAACAGCCAAGAATGCGTTGGAGCTCCGGCTCGGGCGGAATGGGATCGCCATTGACCAGCCCAGTCTTCAGAATATAGCGCGCGATCTCCTGTACCAGCTGATCCGAGCGGGTGGTGGGCCGGTGGCCCATGCGGCCGAAATAGGCGTTGTCGGTAGTCACTGTGTGTCCTCGTTGTCGTTTCCGGAAGTTACACAGCACACACTGTCTCGGCGGTCTGCTCCTGCGGCACGCGACCGCATATAAAACCGGTGACAAGGCTGATGAGGAACTCCGGTGCAGTTTCTCGGTTGTCGAACAGTCTACAAAATCGACATCAGCTCAGAAGTAGTGCGCCACCCACAGCAACGACTCGGAGGTAGGTGAGCCTAGTCTCGCGCCCCCGCGGTCGCCGCGGCGGGGGTGAGGAAGCTCGAGCGGAATCGCCGCAGCCGCAGCGAGTTAGTCACCACAAATACGCTCGACAGGCTCATGGCCAATCCCGCGAGCATCGGATTCAACAGGCCCAGGGCGGCCACGGGAATGAGCACGATGTTGTAGATAAACGCCCAGAACAGGTTGCCTTGGATCACCCGCAGCGTCGCCCGCGATAGCTGCAGCGCATCAACGGTGGCCCGCAGGTCCGAGTGCATGAGGGTGATATCGGCGGCCTCGATGGCCACATCCGTGCCCCCGCCCATGGCGATGCCGAGATCCGCCTCGGTGAGGGCGGCGGCGTCATTGATGCCATCGCCGACCATCGCCACGGTGCGCCCCTGCTCGGCGAGCGCCGCGACGTGGCGCACCTTATCCTCCGGCAGCACCTCGGCGATCACGTTCTCCTCCGCGATGCCCACCTGGCGGGCCACATGCCGCGCCGCCTGCTGGTTATCGCCGCTGAGTATCCACGGCTGCAGCCCTAAGTCCTGGAGCTGGCTGATGGCGGCAGCGGCCTCCTCGCGGGGCGCATCGGATACGGCGATCACGCCCACCGGTGTCTCGTCGACGCGCACCAGCACCACGGTGGCGCCGGTCTCGCGCAGTTCGCTCACCACCTCGGGGAGGTCCGCTGCTCCTGGCTTGACGACGCTCACCCGCTGCCCCTCCACCACGGCGCTAACCCCCTGCCCCGCGGTGGCGAGAAACTCGCTGGCGGCAGGCACGGTGATCCCGCGTTCGGCGGCGGCACGGCAGATCGCGCGCCCCACCGGGTGCTCGCTGCCCGACTCCGCCGCCGCGGCACGGGCCATAAGCTCCTCCTCCGAGACGCCCGTGGCGTAAAGGGCGCTGACGGACATCTGCCCCGTGGTGATCGTGCCCGTTTTATCCAGCACAATGGTATCGGCGTGGCGGGTGGATTCCAGCACCTCGGGGCCCTTAATCAGGATGCCCAGCCGGGCGCCTCTGCCCGTGCCCACGAGCAATGCCGTCGGAGTAGCCAGCCCCAGCGCGCAGGGGCAGGCGATGATGAGCACCGCCACCGCGGCCGCGAAGGCGTCGGCCACGGAGCCATCCTGCAGCAGCAGGTGGGCGCCGAGGGTGAGCAGCGCTATGGCGATCACCACGGGCACAAATACCTGGGAGATCCGATCCACCAGCCGCTGCACCGGGGCCTTGCGGGCCTGGGCGTCGCTCACCAGTCGGCCGATCTGGGCCAAGGTGGTATCCGCGCCCACCCGGGTGGCCTCCACGATCAGCCGGCCCGTGGTGTTGAGAGTGGCGCCGGTGACCGTCGCGCCGGGATCGACCTCGATGGGCATGGACTCGCCGGTGAGCATGGATTCATCCACCGCGGAATGCCCCTCGATCACCCGCCCATCGGTGGGGATCTTCTCCCCTGGGCGCACGACGCAGTGATCGCCCACCGCCACCTGGGCGCTGGGAATGCGCACCTCTCGCCCATCGCGCAGCACCGCGGCTTCGCGCGCGCCCAGGTTGAGCAATTCCGTAAGCGCCTGGGAGCTGCGTCCCTTCGCCCGCTCCTCGAACCAGCGCCCGAGCAGCAAAAACACGATCACCATGGAGGCGGTTTCCAGATAAATCTGATCCATGCCCGCGGCGGCGTGCGCGGAGAGGCTCATATGCATGTGCATTCCTGGCTGCCCTGCCGAGCCGAGGAAAAGGGAGTACAGCGACCACAGGAACGCTGCCGTCGTGCCCATGGAGATGAGCGTGTCCATGGTGAAGGCGCCGTGGCGCGCATTCCGCACGCAGGCGCGGTGGAAGGGCCAGCCGCCCCACACATACACCGGGGCGGCAAGGGTGAGCGCGGCCCACTGCCAGTACTGGAATTGCAGGGCCGGCACCATGGACAGCAGCATCACCGGCAGCGCCAATAACGCGGAGACGATCACCCGCTGCTTCAGCTCTGCTTGATAGCGGGCGTGCTCCTGTTCCGCCCGCGCGGGGGCGTCCGCGGCCGCCTCCGTTGGCGGTGTGGCGGCGTCGACAGGCGCGGCGGTGGAGTCGCTCATGATGAAGGCGTCATAGCCGGTGGTGCGCACCACGTCGAGAAAGTCCGCGGTGGAATGCAGCGCCGGGTCGAAGGCGATGCGGGCGGTCTCGGTGGCGAAATTCACCGTCGCCTGCGTGCCCTCGAGCTTGTTCAGCTTGCGCTCCACCCGCGAGGAGCAGGACGTGCAGGTCATGCCCGTTACTCCTAGATCGACATGCTCCAATGCGGTGCTGTCCTGCATATATTCTCCTTCTCTTCCCTCGTGGGACCCATGCTACCTCCATACCCCTAGGGGGTATAGAGGTGAGTGAAAAAGACCACTCACCTGCACGAGATGAGTGGCGGAGCCGAGACTAGTCCTCGACGACAACCTCGTAGCCGGCCTCTTCGATCGCGGCGGTCACACCCTCATCGGTGAAGCCATGGCCGGTGACGCGGACAATGCCCCGCTCAACATCAACATCGACACCCTGGGTGCCGGCAACAAACTCCAGCTCCTGCTCCACTGCCTTGGCGCAGTGCTCGCAGGTCATGCCCTTAACCTTGTAGTTCTTCATGCCCATGTTTACTCTCAATTCCTTAGCAAATCATCGCGCGGCGTCTGCATGCGCCGCGGCTGGTCATACGTGCGGTACGGCTCTCTGGCGCCGCAGGGCGGCCCCGCTCGGGGCCCGCCTGGCGCGGCGTACATTAACCGATACTAACCCCTCCCCGATCCCGCGTGCCGCAGCCACCCCAGTGTCCGCGTGTGGCCCACGTCAGCTGCGCGCTACGGGCTCGTGAGCGGGTGCAGGACCACACTGCGGAATGAACCCCGCTCCGGCGGCGTTGCACCCCCATGTAGCCTTGAAACCACGGTCTACGTACACCAACAGATAATGAAGGAGATTGGCCACCATGGCAACCATCGAATTGAATGAGAACAACTTCCAGGACACGGTTACCGGCGAGGGCATTGTGCTCGTCGATTGCTGGGCCGCATGGTGTGGCCCCTGCCGCGCCTTCAAACCCACCTTTGAGAAGGCCTCCGAGGAACACACGGACGCCACGTTCGGCACCCTGGATACCGAGAACAATCAGGGCCTTGCCGCTGCACTAGAGATTCAGTCCATCCCGACCTTGATGATTTTCCGCGATGGCATTCTGGTCTATCGCGAGGCCGGCGCCCTGCCGCCCGCCGCGCTGGAGGACCTCATCACCCAGGTGAAGGGGCTGGACATGGACGAGGTGCGCAAGCAGGTCGAGCAGGCGCAGAACGAGCAGGGCTAAGCCTGACTATGCGGCGCAGCCATCCAGCGCACTCTGGTGCTCTGGGTGATGCGCGCCCCATCCCCACCTTCTGGGCGCCGTGGAGCGCTCGGATCGTGGGGATTTTCTCTACACTGAAGCTACAACTGCGGTTGCGCAGGCACGCCTTGCGCTGCCGTCTCTCGTGACCGCCACCAAGCAGAAAAAGGTAAGGACACTGATCTAGATGGCTAATCCACTGAGCAAGGGCTGGAAGTACCTCATGGCCTCCTTCGACAATGCGATCGATGAGAACGCCGATCCGCAGGTGCAGATCAATCAGGCTGAGGAGGCGGCGAAGAAGCAGCATCGCGAGATCGCCGAGCATGCGGCCTCCATCATTGGCCAGCAGCGCCAGTTGGAGATGAAGCTCAACCGCCTCGTGGAGGACCAAAAGAAACTCGATGAGCAGTCGCGCACCGCGGTGCGGGCCGCTGATAACGCCCGCGCTCAGGGCGATGAGCGGGCTGGGGCGGAATATGACGCCACCGCCGAGGTGATCGTGAGCCAGCTGGTGGCGGTAGAGAACCAGATCGAGGATGTGCGCAATCAATACGAGCAGGCGGTGCAGGCGGCAGACCAAGCCAAGGCCACCGCGAAGCAGTCGGAGGCGCGCCTGCAGGAGCAGCTCAGTGAGCTGACCCAGCTGCGCAGCCAGGCCGAGCATGTGGAGATGCAAGAGACGAATGCCAAGGCCATGGACTCCATGGGGCAGTTCTCCCAGGATGATTCCGTGCCCACCCTCGATAGCGTGCGCGAGAAGATCGAGAGCCGCTACGCCACCGCGCTCGGGGCGCAGGAACTCACGGTGAACACCGTGAATACCCAGATGCAGGAGATTCAGGCCGCCGGCCGCGATATGGCCGCCCAGTCGCGGCTGGAGAAGATTCGTTCCGAGATGCAGGGCGAGCTGAGCTCCGCCCAGGATGCTCCCGCCGAGCTCTCCCGCGGTAGCGAGCCCGAGGATGCCGAAGAGGTTGCACCGGAGAACGCCGCGACGGATTCTGAGCAGGATTCCGACCGCTAGCTGCAGTGATAGCGCCACACCTAGGTGCACAGCACGAGCCGCCACCATTGATCCCCTGCGCGGGATCCGGTGGCGGCTCGTGTATGTCTTTGCGGCGCGTGGGCGCCCACAGCCGGTGCTAGAAGTCGCGTCCGCTCAAATTGATGAGCACGCCGCGAATACCCGAGTGGAAACCATCGCGCAGACTGACGCGCTGCGATTCAGTGAGCGTGTATTCATGCAGGGTTTCGCAGGCGAATTGCAGCAGCGGCCGATCAATCTCCGGGGGCAGGCCACCGCCGGAGAGCATATGGGCTTGGTCGCGCTGCTCGGAGGAGGCGGCATTATCGAACCACCACGAGGCGTATTGCTGGCCCACATCGAAGGGGGTTTGGAATCCCGCAGAGGCCCATACCTCATTCGGCAGGGGCACATAGCGCGAGCGTAGCTTGCGGCGGCGCGCCATCATGGAGGGCTTGGGCGTCGGTTTCGGCGTGGGCTTCGGCACGGGGCCGCTTGTCGACGCCGCGCTCCGGCGATTCTCCGTGCCGGTGGAGCTCTCCCTTGCCGCCTCGGACTGTGGGGCTGGGCTGCTCTCCGGCTCCTGCTTCTCGGCAGCTGGCTGCTGCTGATTCTGGGCGATATCTGCCGGGGTAGGTTGCGGCACGGGCTCTGGGGTATCCCCCGAGAGGTGTGCTGGGGTGAGCCCCGCCGCAGCACTCGGGGTGGAGAGCGTGGCGGGCGCATCGGCGCACGGTTCCGTGGTGGATGTGGCGGCCTGCTCCGATTCGGTGGACTCCGTGCCGGAATAGGGGCGGTCATCATCGGTTTCGGCGGGCTCGCCCGGGCGGGTCAGCAGCGGCGAATCGCTGCGGTTGCGCTGGTGCTCGCCGGAGTCCGCAGAGTTCTCGGAGGTTGCCGGCTGTTCGGGAGGTGCTGGGCTCTCGGGTGTGTCCTGCTTCTCGGCCGAGGTGTCCCCCGGCATTGCTGCACTCTCGCTCGTGCTCTCGCCGGCGGCTGGGGGCTGCTCGGAGCTGTCCGTCGCGGAGGAGGAGTCACAGGGGGACGAGGGGCGCGGCTGTGCGCGGTTGCCATGGCTGAGCGTGGTGCCTGGCACCGAGCAGGGCGAGGTATCGTCCAAGGGCTCGGCATCGCCGATGGGCTTGGGGCGAACCTGCGGGGGCAGCGGGCCTTCTAGGACCTGCAATTGCATGCACTCCGCGAAATCCTCGCGGGGATCCAAAATGGTGGTGGTATCGCAGGCGTGGCGCAGTGCGGAGGACATGGAGTCCCAGCCGAAGCCGTAGAGGTGTACCCGCACGCCCGCCATCGAGGCCTCTTGGACGCCTGGGATCATATCCGCATCGCCGGAGACCAGCACCATGTCCGTACAGGTGCCGCGCACTCCGGCGAGAACCATGTCCGCGACGAGGCGGGTGTCCACGGCCTTTTGGGTGCGGCGCTCGCCCCATTCGATGAGCTGTCCGGCGCGGAGCAGCACGCCATCGCAGGTGCGCAAGGCTCGTTGATAGCGGTGGGGGCCGGAATCGGGGAGCCCGTCGTACCACAGCTGGCGGTGAATCGGCTGGCCCAGCTGGTCCTGGATCATCTGACCCAGGACCGCTACCACCTCGGGAAGATCAATCTCTAACTGGGCGCGGGCCCCTGTTTCCCATGAGTTATAAAAGCTGGCTAGAAGGTAGGAAGTGTCTACAAATACCTGTGTACGAGGCAACATGGCTAATGGTTGTCATCCGTTTCTCATTAATAATCATCTGTATAAAAACGGGGGTAAAGATGTACCCTCCGTGTGCCTTATAGTGTGCCCTATGTGCACCCCTCGCGTCGAAAAGGCACATCGTCTCCTCCCCCCAATCTTTCTGTGACCAGCACTTCGGGTGGGCTTGTGCGGCGGCAGGGTGGTCGGTCGCGATGAGCTGCGTCCAGTTGCGTATGTCGGTAGCCCTTGTCATCTGGGTTGGTTAGTTATATGGTTAGTTACACCAGTAACCAACCAATGAGCCTGCGGGGTGGCGTCGACAAGCCTCCGCCCCGAAGGGCGCGTGTGTGAGAAGGAGGAGGCATGGATGAAGCCACTGCTCCCCTCTTCCGGCAGATTGCCACCCTCGTTGAGGATTCCATTGTGGAGGGCTCCCTCGCTCCCGGGGAGCGTGCCCCGTCCACCAATGAGTTAGCGGAATTTCATTCCATTAATCCGGCAACTGCCCGAAAGGGGCTGACATTGCTTGTCGATATCCGCGTTCTCGAGAAGCGTCGCGGCATCGGGATGTTCGTGACGGACGACGCCCGAGAGCTGATCCTCGCTAGGCGGCGCGAGGAATTTGCCGCGAGTTTTCTCGCGCCACTTATTGATGAAGCCGTCAAGCTGGGTATCGCCCGCGCTGAATTGCACACCCTGATTGATCGAGTTGCAGAAAGTAGAGGCCTCTACCAATGAGCATCGTCCATACACACAACCTGTCTAAGTCCTATGGCTCGCACACCGTGCTCCGCGGCGTGAGCATCGATCTGCAGGCCGGTTCGCTTTATGGTCTGCTCGGGCGCAACGGCACCGGTAAGTCCACGCTGCTCACCATCCTCGCGGGCCAAAACAAAGCCAGCGCAGGTGAGCTGAGCGTCTTCGATAGTGCGCCCTTCGATAATTCCGCCGTGATGGATCGCTGCGTCTATGCCGGAATCGATAACCCCTACCCTGGGCCGTGGAGTGTGAGCACGATTCTCGACCTCGCTGCTCGCCGCTACCCGCGTTTCGATTCAGCTCGGGCCACAGAGATGACCGCGCAGTTCGGGCTCGCGCCACACGCATCCTATGCGGATCTCTCCCGGGGCCAGCGCTCCATGGTGGGCGCCATCGTCGGGCTCTGTGCGCGCGCCGAGCTGACCTTGCTGGATGAACCCTATTTGGGCCTCGACGCCCAGAACCGCGAACTCTTCTACTCCCTATTGCGTGAGGAGCAGCAACTCTACCCGCGCACCATCGTGATGGCCACGCATCAGCTCGAAGAGCTCGCCCTCGTGATCGATGAAGTGCTCGTGCTCTCCCCCACGGGTGAATTTGTGGGGCAACTTCCCGTCGAAGATATCGACGATGCCTACCGCTTTGTCACCGTCCCGCGGGCCGATAGTGACGCCCTTGTGCAGGCGCTGGGTTCCGGAATTCTCAGCCGCCGCGATGGCCGCACCCATAGCCGCTTCATGGTCCCCGCCGCAGCTGTGGAGGCAGCGGAGCTACAGGGGCACAGCGTGCGCATCGATACTCCGAGCTTGGCCGATGTGTTCCAGGCGCTGACAGAAACCCCCAGTTCCACCCACTAACTTCACTCCACCGCCACGTATATAAGGAGGCAGACATGACAGCCACAGAATTTGCGCGCCCGCTGCGTTCCAGCGTGCGCATGAACGCGAAGTGGATCGATATTCTCGCCATGCTGGGCTTGGGCCTTGTGGGTTTGATCAGCTACTTCATGGTTCCACCAGCGCAAGCGGTGATGAGTGCGCTCCTCGTGCTCGCCGCTTATGCCGGTCTCCGCAACAAAGTGGTGTTCGGAGCGTGGGCTTTGGGAGTTAATCACGCGGGAAGAATGCGCCTGCTCGCCGGAGCCTTGATACTGGCGGTCCTGACGCAGCTACCAGCCTGCATCATCGTGGCCGGGGCATTATTCGCCGAGAATCCGCGCTGGTGGTGGAATGGTTTTCTCGGGCTGGGCCTCTGTGCTACCGCCATCTATGTCCTCGAAGCGCTGTGGTTCCAACGCGCGCACGATCGACCGGAATTGGCGCGGGCGATGGAACCCAAGGTATGGGCCACTCGCCCCACCCTGGTGCTCATGCGGGCCTGCAAGGGCCTGCCGTTGCCGGTGCAGCTGATACTCCCGCCACTGCTTGTCTTCTTCGTGATCGCCCAGATTATCGCCCTAGGCTCGCAGGCATGGGAGTGGACGGAACCGCAGCCGCTGATGGGAATGGTCGCGCTCGTGCTCAGCCTCGGAGGGTTGATTGTTGCCCAAGAGCCCGGTTCCCTCGGAACGTGGCGGAGCTTCGGGCTCACGCGAAAACAGTGGTTCGGCACCTGCCTGAGCGCCATGGTGCTCTATGCGTTTATAGCCGCAGGGTGCTCGAAGCTGCTTGCCGCTCTTATTGGCTATGACACCTCCGTCATGAGCTATCCCACCCTCGCGCTGCGGGCATTGGCCTTCATGCTCGTCTACCTCGCGCTCTATACCTTCGACAACAAAGTGGCGATCTTTGGAATTCCAGGGACTGCGATCCTCGCCAGCTCCGGTATGCAGATCGCCGAGTTCTACGGTATCGACATGGTGCTCAGCCTGGTGATCCTCATGGTGGCCCTAGTCGTGGCGATGATCAACATCTTCCTCCGTGGAACACAGACCCCCATACGGTGCGGGGTGTATCGCTAGTACGGGCTAGGTACTTCTCCCGGAGTGTGTGCTCGGGCGCGTGCTTGGGCGCGTGCTTGGGTGTGGCCCGGGCGCGTGCTCGGTGGCGGCTACGGACGGCCTAGGTGGGGCGCGGCCGCATAAGAGCCACGTTGCATGGTTATGAACATCAGAAAAACAGTTAGTGACCTGCGGGTTTGTGTTGTTATAGAGTGCTGTGTAGTGTTTATCGAGTCGCTGCGGCACGGACGAGCGAAAAGCTTCCGTTCGAGCAGCAGTGAGTGTTGTTTGAGAACTCGATAGTGTGCCAGCTTTGTTTTGTTGATGTGTGCTGCTTTTGTTGTGGTGTGCGTGTTTGGTTGTGTGTGGATCAGGTGCCCTTGTGATTGGGGTTTGTTTGGTCGCATGT